>NZ_CP013382.1:1618635-1942362 GCF_001513745.1 Burkholderia humptydooensis
CCGCGCGCGGCTCGAAGATCCTCAGCAGGCGGTTGCCCCACGTGCTGTTCGAGATCGTCACGTCGCGCACCCAGTTGTAGTCGCGGCCGAGCGCCTGCTGCAGCGTGTCGACGAGGCGCTTGTACGGGCCGAGCCCCTTGCCGACGTCCTCGACGGCCGCCTCGCGCGCGGCCTCGAGATCTCCGGCGAAGCGCGGATCGGCGGCGAGCTTGCCTTCGAGCCGGTCCGCGAGCTCGGCGAGCACGCGCTTCGCGTCGCCGTGCACGAACAGGTCGTTGCGATAGCCGCGGTTGTCGGCGAGCGCGTCGGCATCGACGCGGAACAGCGGGCTCGGCAGCGCGAGCTTGTACTTCAGCGTCTCGTTGCCGCGCAGCCGCGAGCCGACGACGACCACCGCGTCGCACGTCTTGTAGAAGCGCTCGACGGCCGCGTGCACGTTGAACGCGCCGAGCGTCGCCGGATGATCCTCGGGCAGCACGCCGCGGCCCTGCACGCTCGTGACCACGCCGAAGCCGAGTGCGACGAGCCGCTCGACTTCCGCGCGTGCGTGCCGCGCGCCGCCGCCGAGCCACAGCAGCGGCCGGCGCGCGCTCGCCAGACGCTCGGCGAGCTGCGCGACGCGCGCGCTGTCGTGCTCGCGCACCGCGACGTGCGGCGGCGCGAGATCGTCCGGCCACTCGATCCCGGCCGCCTGGATGTCGATCGGAATCTCGACCGACACGGGGCCGCTCGGCGCGGTCATCGCGACACGCACTGCCTCGCGGATCGTCGGCAGCACGGATTCGACCGTGCGCACGCGATACGCGGCCTTCGAGATCGCATTGAGCATCGACAGTTGATCGGGCGCCTCGTGGATGTACGCGAGATCCTGATCGAGGTACGGCGTCTCGATCTGCCCGGTGACGTGCACGAGCGGGGTGCCGGCCGTCAGCGCCTCGACCATCGCGCCCGCCGCGTTGCCCGCCGCGGTGCCCGTGCTCGTGAACGCGACGCCGAGCCCGCCCGACACGCGGGCGAGGCCGTCGGCCATGTTGACGGCGCCCGCCTCGCCGCGCGCGCCGACATAGCGGATCTTGCCGCGCGTGTGGATCGCGTCGAGGATCGGCATGTTGTGAATCGAGATCACGCCGAAGGCGGTCTTCACGCCGCATTGTTCGAGGAAGGCGGCAATCAGCTCGCCGACCGTGGTCGTGGTTTTGTTAGACATGGCGTGCAAAGCCTCCTGATACGTCGATATGGCTGCCCGTCGTGTACGACGACAGATTCGTTGCGAGATAAAAGAGCGCCCACGCGGCCTCGTCGGGCCGGCCGAAGCGCGCAAGCGGAAGGTTCTTCTGCGCGGCGAGCGCGGCCGTCCACGCTTCCCACGATTCGCCCGGCGCGGCCTGCGCGTGGTAGCGCCGCCGCCACTGCCCCGATTCGACGATGCCGATCAGGATCGAGTTGACGCGGATGCGCTCGGGCGCGAGCTCGTTCGCGAGCGATTTGACGAGGCTCAGCACGCCCGCGCGCGCCGACGACGTCGCGACCATGTGCGGCTCCGGCTGCAGCGCGAGCAGCGAATTCACGCAGGTGATCGCCGGCGCGGCCGACGCGCGCAGCAGCGGCAGAAACGCGCGCGTCGGGCGGATGATGCTGAAGTACTTCAGCTCGAGTTCGTCGCGCCACGCGTCGTCCGTCGTGTCCGCGAACGTCGACACGCGGCCTTGGCCCGCGTTGTTGACGAGCATGTCGGCGCCGCCGAAGCGCTCGGCCACGGCCTGCGCGAACGCAGTCACGTCGGCTTCGTCGAGCACGTCGCAGCGCGCGGCGAGCACGCGCTCGCTCGGGAACTGCTGCGCGAGCCGCGCATGCGCGCTCGCGAGCCGTTCGTCGCTGCGCCCGCATATCGCGACCGACGCGCCCGCGCGCAGAAAAAGCTCGGCGCAAGCGTAGCCGATGCCGGACGAGCCGCCCGTCACCACGGCGACCTGCCCGCTCAAATCGATCTGGATCATCGCAATCCCAATGCCTTCAAATAGGTGTTTTCGTCGTCGGCCCGGTAGTTGAGCCGCCGCGACAGTCCGCCCGCCGCGCGCACGACCTTCTCGATCAGCCCGTCGGCGACGAGCGCCGCATCGATCTCCGGCCGCGGCACCGTCACCGTGACGACCGCGACGATCCGGCTCGCCTCGTTGCGCACGGGCGCCGTGACGACCGAGATATCGCGCTCGAACGCCGAGTTGCCGATGCCGTAGCCGCGCCGCGCATCGGCGCGAATCACGTCGAAGAGCGCGTCGACAGTCTCGGGCGTCGCCTTCGTCACGCGTTCGAGCTCCCGCTCCGGATACAGCGCGCGCAACTCGGCGAGCGACAGGTCGCCCATCAGCACGTGGCCGTGCGTCGTCGCGTGCGCGGGCAGGCGCGTGCCGACGTTCACCCGCACCGAGCCGAACGCGTGCCCCGCGTTCTGCGCCTTCGCGACGAACACCACGTCGCGGCCGTCGCGAATCACGATGTGCGCCGTGAAGCCCGTCGCATCGCGCAAGCCTTCTATCACCGGCAAGCCGAGATCAGTCAGCTCGAGCGAGCTCAGGTATTCGAAGCCGAGGCGCAACACCGCGACGCCGAGGCGATAATTGCGATCCTTGTCCGCGCGCTCGAGAAAGCCGAGCGACTCGAGCGTCTGCAGCAGACGGAACACCGTCGTGCGCGGAATGCCGAGCCGCTTCGACAGCTCCGGCGCGCCGAGCACCGGCTCGCGCGGCGAGAACTCGGCCAGGACCCGCAGCCCGCGCTCGAGCCCCGGTACTACGTAGGTCGAATCATTCTTCGCGTTGTCGGCGTCTTTCAGTAGCGGTTCGCTCATGTCGCGCCTCGCGATCCGTCACATTGACGGCAAAAAGCGTCGATCAACGCGCTGTACGCATCGGGCGCTTCAACGTAGCCGGCATGGCCCGCACGGGGAATCACCTGCAGCCCAACACGCGCCGCGCGCGCAATCCGCTCGCATGCGGCGGGCGGCGTGATCGCGTCGTCGCCGCCGACGGCGACCGCGACGCGGCCGCGGTAATGGACGAGATCGGACGCGAGATCCGCGTTCGCGAGCAGATGCGCCGCTTGCGCATAGCCGGCGGGCGCGATGCGCGCCATGTTCCAGTGCACCCACGCGCGCGCCGTGTCGCTCGCATGCGCGGACAACATGTTTGCGCTGCGCTCGTCGGCGAGCCCTTGCGGGCCGAGCGACGCGAGCAGTGCGAGACGGCTGTCG
Organism: Burkholderia humptydooensis; assembly: GCF_001513745.1. NCBI lineage: Bacteria > Pseudomonadati > Pseudomonadota > Betaproteobacteria > Burkholderiales > Burkholderiaceae > Burkholderia > Burkholderia humptydooensis. Next base: position 1,621,886 of record NZ_CP013382.1, read on the forward strand.
CGCCGCTCGGCCCGCACGTCGGCGGGCGCGCCGCCGTAGCCGCCGGCAGGAGAAATCAGCAGCAATCCCGCAAGCCGCTCGCTCGCGATCCGCGCGAACGCGCCGGCGACGATCGCGCCGAGCGAATGGCCGACGAGCACGCAGCGTTCGATGCGCAGCGCGTCGAGCCACGCGGCGAGCGACGCCGCGTAGTCGGCCGCGACGGGCGAGCCGGCCGCGACGCGTGACGATGCGCCATAGCCTGGCGCGTCCCACGCGAGCGCGCGACGCGTCGCGCCGAGCGCGTCGAGCTGGCGCACCCACGACGCCGCACCCGATCCGATCCCGTGCAGCAGCACGACGGGATCGCGCCCGGCTTGCTCAGTGCGCTCGCCGTACGATTCGCCCGCCTCGCGGTAGCCGATCGTGCCCGCGTCGCCCGCCGCCGCGTGTCGCTCGGCGAAGCGTTCGAGCAGCGCGGCGAAAGGCATCGCGCTCGCGCCGGCTGTCGTCGTGGAAATCGCGCTCATCGTCGTCGTCCGTGCATCAGCGCTTGATCTTCGAGAGCGGCGAATCCGGCGGATACGTCGGCGTGATCGGCTTCGGCGAGCCGAGCATCACGCACATCAGCGCGTCTTCGTCGCCGATGTTGATTTCGGTCCGATAGACGCCCGGCGGCACCGAGATCAGGTCGCGTTCGCCGAGCACCGCCTCCCACGTCTCGCCGTCGCGCTCGCAGATCACCTTCATCCTGCCGCGCAGCACGAAGAAGATTTCCTCGACGTCGATATGAATGTGGCTCGGGCCGACGTTGCCGGCCGGAATCACCATCGTCGAAAACGTGAAGCCGCCCGCGGGCACCGTGTTCGCATCCTTCGCGACGCCCGTGCCGCCCGTGCCCACGTAGCGCATTTGCGCGCGGCGGTATTTCGGATCGAAATCGGCCTGGAATTTCAGCGCGTCCCAGTCGTAACGGCGCGTCTCGAGGCGCGCGACGCGCCCGTCCATCCATTCGGCGAAGCTCTCGCCCGCCGTCTGGTCCCACGATTTACGCTCGATATCGGCGTCCGCCATCGTCATCTCCTTCAAGAGTGCTAAGTGCTAACAATCGGTCAATGCATCACGAAGCCGCCGTTCACGGGCAGCAACTGCCCCGTGACGAAACGCGCGGCATCGGACAGCAGGAACAACATCGGCCCCGTCACGTCGGCCGGCACTTGCGCGCGCGGCAATGCGCGGCCCTGCAAGTAGTATTGGCGTCGCTCGGCCGGCACGTATGCGGTCGCCTCGACCTCGGTCAGGCCCGGCGCGATCGCGTTGACCGTCACGCCCTGCTCGCCGAACTCGCGTGCGAGCGTGTGCGTCATCGCGATCACCGCGCCCTTGCTCGCCACGTAAGCGAGCAGCTTCGGCGCGCCCCACAACGCAGTGTCGGACGCGAGATTCACGATCGCGCCGCGGCCCGAGCGCGCGAGATGGGGCAACGCCGCGTTGCACGCGAGCCAGACGCCGCGCACGTTGACGTTCATCACCGCGTCCCACGTGTCGATCGAAAGCTCGGTCGCGCGCTTGCCGCCCGAGTTCGTGATCGCCGCGTTGTTCACGAGGCCGTCGATGCCGCCGAGCACCCGCGCGCCTTCGTCGACGAAAGCGGCGACGCTCGCCGGGTCCGCGAGGTCGAGCGCGACGAAGTGCGCGTCATGGCCCGAGTCGCGCAAGCGGTGCGCGAGCGCGCGGCCTTCGGCTTCGAGCACGTCGCCGAACGCGACTTTCGCGCCCGCCGCGACGAGCGCCTCGACGAACGCCGCGCCGAGCCCGCGCGCGCCGCCCGTGACGAGCACTCGGCGGCCGGCGAGCGCGATCGCCTGCACGGGCGCGCTCATGCGCGCTCCGTCGCGGGGGCCTGCGCCGCGCGATGCGCGCCGAGCGCGGCGAGATGCTCCTGCGCGCGCTGGCGCAGCATCCGCCGCACGCGCGTGATGCCGACGTCGTGCTGATACAGGTATTCGTGATCGCGCGCGTTCGGCGCCATGCTTTCGAGCACGTAGCGGTCTTGCTCGAGCACCGCCCAGTGCAGCCCTTCGAGACGGTTCCGATACAGGAAGCGCCACACGTCGCGCTGCCAGCCCGCAACCTTGCGGGTGCGCCAGAAATAGACCTGGCAGTGGTCGTCGTCGATCGGCGTCGCGAAGCCGACGATGCCGAAGCTGCCGCCCGGGCCGAACTTGCGCTGATACGGAATCGCGAGGCGCAGCCAGATGCAGCCCGTCTCGCCGAGCTCCACCCAGTCGAAGTTCACGTCGCGCTGGTTGACCTTCTCGAACATCAGGCCCGTCTCGGTCTTGTGCACGCGCATGTCGGCCTGCTTGTCGCCTTCGGCCATCGAATGCGACGTCGCGTGCAGATACGCGCCGTGCATCGGGTCCATCACGTTGTCGATCGCATACTGGTAATTGCAGGTCCAGTTCGACACGCAGACGAATTGCGCGTACTCGGGCCCGACGAGTTCGTCGGGCAGCACGAGCGGCGCGGGCTCGCGATGCGCGTCATCGCCGAACCACAGGAAGATCGCGCCCGCGCGCTCCTCGACCGGGTACGACTTCACGCACGACTGCCCTTCGAGCGGACAATTCGACACGGCCGGCACCTTCGTCACGGTGCCGCCGCCGTTCACTTCGACGCCGTGATACCAGCACGCGACGCGATCGCCGAGATTCCAGCCGAGCGACAGGCGCGCGCCGCGATGCGGACAGCGGTCTTCGAGCGCGTGCACGTTGCCCTGCCGATCGCGCCACAGCACGATCTGTTCGGACAACCGAGTGATGCCGACGGGCGCGCTCGACACCTGCCAGCTCGGCGCGACGGGATACCAGTAGTTGCGGATGCCGCGGTCGAGATACGCGCGCACCGGATCGGCGCCGGGGTTCGTTTGGGCGGAAGACGTCATCTGTTTGCTCCGGAAGCGTTTGAGGGCGGCTGCGTCATTCGGCGAGCGCGGCGAGTTCCGCGCAGAAGCGCTCAGCCGTCCATTCGGCGCCGTCGGGCGTGCGAAAGCCGATGCGGTTCAGGCCCGCGACGACGTCGGCAAGCTCGGCCGCGCCGCCTTCGAACACACGTTCGAGCGCGTCGCCGAGATCGTTCTCGTACTGCGTCGGCTCGGCCTTGCGCGTCTGCCACACGAGATTCGGCATCTGCCCGGGGATCTCGATCTGCCCCTTGCCCGCGACGTTGTTCGGCTGCGGCGCGCGCCACGGCGTGAGGAACGGATTGAAGTTCACGGTCGTCTCGTTCATGTCATTCCACCTTGATCTGGATTTCCTCGCCGGCGAGCCGCACCGCGTACGTCTTCAGTGCGCGGCCGCCCGGCCCTTTCAGGCACTGGCCGGTCCTGATGTCGAACACGGCCTCGTGCAACGGGCACTCGACCGTGCCGTCGTCGACGAAGCCTTGCGTGAGAAGCGCATACGCGTGCGGGCAGACGTTCTCGAGCGCATGCAGTTCGTCGCCGACGCGGTAGATCCCGATCTCCACGCCGTCGGCGCGCTTGAACTCGATCGGCGAATCCTCGGACAACGCGCCGGCGTGTCCGGCGCAAACCCATTGTTCAGACATCTCACACCCTTTCTTCAAGTCGATCCGCTTGTTTGTTCCAAATAAGGAACGTCAGTTTATAGATGGTGATTATAGGAGCGTGTTTCGAAGATCAAAATAAAAAGCTGCAACGCCTAGGGAAAATACCGAGACCGCGCTTCCGCCCGATGCGATCCAAGCCACGCGGGATGGGCACGGAGTGGAATTTTCAGGCTTTCCGTCGATCTTTCAATGCGTTATCGGCATGTCGTCGGACGAATCGCGGGCTTCGCGCCCATTCGAAAATTTATTTTGTTCCAGCCGATTTCCACCCCTATACTCGATTCCGCCAAAGGCACGAAGTTCCATACATGGAACAAAAGAAAGCCCAATATTCATGCGCGGGAACGCGCGCGATCGGCCGTTTCGCGCATGGCCACCACCCGCGTCATTTGGAGCAAAGGTCAGGAGATCAGATGGTCAAGCATGCGGTAGCAGCATTGCTCGGCGCGGGCGCCGTCGCCGGCGCGTGGGCGCAGAGCAGCGTCACGCTGTACGGCAGCCTCGACGCCGGCGTCGCGTACGTGAACAACGTCGGCGGCGGCGCGAAGTGGTCGATGATTCAGGGCAACACGCAGCCCGATCGATGGGGATTGAAGGGCGTCGAGGATCTGGGCGGCGGCCTGAAGGCGATCTTCCAGCTCGAAAACGGCTTCTATACGAACAACGGCCAGATGGCGGCGGCGGGCACGATGTGGAACCGCCAGGCATTCGTCGGCCTGAATTCGGACAGGCTCGGCACGCTGACGCTCGGCCATCAGACGCCGTTCAACTTCGACTGGCTCGACCCGCTGTCGACCGCGTTCCTCGCGCAGAGCTGGTACGCATTCCATCCGGGCAACCTCGACCAGCTCGCGGACACGAGCTCCGTGCCGTTCAACAACTCGGTCAAGTACCGGTCGCCGACCTACGCGGGCTTCACCGTGGGCGCGATGCTCGGCTTCGGCAACACGACGAACTTCTCGAACGGCCGGACGATGAGCTTCGGCGTCAACTACGCGAATGGCCCGCTCAAGGCCGCCGCCGTCTATTCGAACGAGCACGACCAGGCGTTCTCGATGGCGACCGTCGGCGGCATCGCCGGGCCGGGCGGCACGTTCCAGGGCATGCCCGTCGCGAGCTACGTCGCAAAGAAGGCGGAGAACATGGGCGCGGGCCTGTCGTATCGCTTCGGCCCGCTGCTCGTGCACGGCCTCTACACGCACGTGAAGCTGCAGGCGAATGGTCACTCGGACACGTTCCAGAGCTACGACGCCGGCGCGAACTACCAGAGCTCGCCGTTCAACGTGATCGCGGGCGGCGCGGCAAGCTCGACGCTCGCCGGCCGCCGCTGGACGCAGTTCGAGCTCGGCGACACGTATTCGCTGTCCAAGCGCACGCAGCTCTACGCGAACGTGCTGTACGAGCACGCGAGCGGCAACGCGAAGGCGGCGTTCTTCACGGCGGGCGCGTCGAGCACGGCGAATCAGGTGATCTTTCTGGCGGGAATTCACCACTCGTTCTGAGCGCGGCGCGGCGCATACCGCGCGCATCGATCGACGCGATCAGAACGCCTTCAGAACAACGCGACCTTGTGCCGCGCATGCGCGGCGGTCGGATCGCTGTCGAGCGGCCGATAGTTCAGGCGCTGCGACAGATCGACGGCCGCGCCGCACACGAGCTCGACGAGCCGCTCCTTTTCTTCGGCGGAGCCGATCTCCGAGCGCGGCACCGTCGCGGTGATCGCCGCGACGATCGAGCCGGAATGGTCGCGCACGGGCGCCGTCACCGCCGAGATCCCGCTCTCGAACGCACCCTCGCTGAGCGCGTAGCCGAGACGCGCGTAATGGCGCACACGCTCGTACAGCGCGTCGACGGTCGCGGGCGTATGCTCGGTGAACGCCTCGAGCCGCTTTTCCGGATAGAGCTGGCGCATCGCGTCGCGCGTCAGGTCGCCCATCAGCATATGGCCGTGCACGGTCGCGTGCGCGGGCAGCCGCGTGCCCACGTGCACCTTCACCGAGCCGAACATCGGCGCGTTGCTCTGCGCCTTCGCGACAAATACGACGTCGCGGCGATCGCGGATCAGCAGATGCGTCGACAGCCCGGTCGCGTCGCGCAAGCGCTCGAGCACCGGCGCGCCGAGGTCGGTCAATTCGAGCGAGTTCAGATATTCGAAGCCGAGGCGCAGCACGCCGACGCCGAGCCGGAAATGGCGGTCGCCGTTCGCGCGCTCGATGAAGCCGAGCGCTTCGAGCGTCTGCAACAGGCGGAACGTCGTCGTGCGCGGGATGCCGATTCGCTTCGACAGCTCGGGCGCGCTCAACACCGGCTCACGCGCGGAAAATTCGGACAGGATGCGCAACCCGCGCTCGAGCCCGGGAACGAGATACGACGATGCGCCGCCCGCGGCTTCGTCGTCGGCCGCGTCAGGCGCGGCGGGCGCACCGGCCGGGGCGCGGCGCGGCTTGCCCGATGCGGCGCCGGCGGCATGCTTGCCCGCGGCTGTCGTAGTGGTTTTGGCCATGTCGGCTGCAGTGGACGGAAAGAAATCGAATCATAACGCGAAGGCCGCGCGGTTTCGACGCGCGGACGCGGCCCGCCTTCATCCGCGCGGACGCGGCCTCGCGCGGCGCGCGTCCGCGGGCGGCCCGTTCACCCAGCGAAACGTCAGGTTGATCCGCTCGCCCTGCACGGCGGGCTCCTTCGGCACGCGGTGCCGCCACTCGCGTTGCGTGCGTCCGCGCATCACGAGCAGGCTGCCGTTCGTCAGCCGATACGCGTGCGCGACGCCCGTTTCGTTGTGCCGCAGATCGAACACCCGCGTCGCGCCGAGGCTCAGCGACGCGATCACCGGCTCGGGACCGAGCTCCGGCTCGTCGTCCGCGTGCCAGCCCATGCTGTCGAAGCCATTGCGATAGCGGTTCAGCAGCACGCTGTTGAAGCGCGCGCGGCTCGCCGCCTCGACCATCCGCTTCAGCTCGAGCACGGCGGGCGTCCACGGCGCCGGCTCGTTGCGGATGCCCGAATACACGTAGACCGCGTCCGGCTCACCCTGCCACGCGGTCAGGCGCGGCAGCGGCAACAGGCCGCGCGGCGTGTGCATCGCGTCCTGCCGCCACGCGACCTCGTCGACGAGGCGCGCATGGAACCGGTCTGCATCGGCGGGCGCGAGCCAGTCCGGACGCCAGTCGACATCGGGTTTCGGCAGGTTGTCGAACAAATCGAACATCATCGGTCAAAATCTCGGCATCCGGCTATCATCGCGGAATGGCGCGAACCGCAACCCGCGATCCGCGCCGCCCTGTTCAAATTCTAGCCGCGCGAACGCCAGACCGTTTGCGCGCTCATCCGGATCCCGACATGACTCTTTCCGATTCCGCTCTCGATCAAATTTTTCGCACCGCGCGCACGCATAACGCCTGGCAGCCGAAACCCGTCGACGACGCGCTGCTCCATCAACTGATCGAGCTCGTCAAGTGCGGCCCGACGTCGGCGAACTCGAGCCCCGCGCGCTTCGTGTTCGTGAAGTCGCAGGAGGCGAAGGCGAGGCTCAAGCCCGCGCTGTCCGAAGGCAATCTCGCGAAGACGATGGCCGCGCCCGTCACCGTGATCGTCGGGATGGACATGGAATTCCACGAACATCTGCCGAAGCTCTTCCCGCACGCGGACGCGCGCAGTTGGTTCGCCGGCAACGACGCGCTGATCGAAGCGACCGCGTTCCGCAATTCGTCGCTGCAAGGCGCGTACCTGATCGTCGCCGCGCGCGCGCTCGGCCTCGATGCCGGCCCGATGTCCGGCTTCGACCAGGCAACCGTCGACGCCGCGTTCTTCGCCGGCACGTCGATCAAGTCGAACTTCCTCGTGAACCTCGGCTACGGCGATCCCGCCGGACTGTTCCCGCGCAGCCCCCGCTTCTCGTTCGACGAAATCGCGCGCATCGAATAAGCGCGCAACGGCGGCGCGTTCGCGCGCCGCCGCCCCTCGGCTTCCCCCTGTTTCCTTCCGCCCATGCGACGCGTTTCATCGTTTCTGTTGCGCCTGACGATCATCGGCGTGCTGCTGCATGTGTACGTCGGCTTCCGTCTCCTGCCCGACCTCGCGTCGCCCGCCGCCCGCTACGCGGGCGCGCTGTGGCTCGTCGCGTCGTGCCTCCTGATTCCGCTCGGCATGCTGTCGCGCATGTTCGAGCGGCAGCCGCTCGGCGATCGCGTCGCGTGGGCCGGGCTCCTCGCGATGGGTTTCTTCTCGTCGCTGCTCGTGCTCACGCTCGCGCGCGACGTGCTGCTCGCATCGCTCGTCACCATCGACGCGCTCGCGCCCCGCGCGGTGTCGCTCGCGCACTGGCGCACGCAGACGGCGGCCGGCGTGCCGCTCGCGGCGCTCGCGGTGAGCGTCATCGGCTTCGTCAATGCGCGACGCCGCGCGCGCGTCGTCGACGTCGCGGTGCCGATCGACGACCTGCCCGCCGCGCTCGACGGCTTCACGATCGTGCAGATCAGCGACATCCACGTCGGCCCGACGATCAAGCGCGGCTACGTCGAGGCGATCGTCCAGGCGGTCAACCGGCTCGAGCCGGACCTCGTCGCGGTGACGGGCGACGTCGTCGACGGCACCATCGCGCAGCTCGCGGGCCACGCGGCGCCGCTCGGCCGGCTGCGCGCGCGCCACGGCGCGTTCGTCGTGACGGGCAATCACGAGTACTACTCGGGCGCCGACGAATGGATCGCCGAGTTCCGCCGCCTCGGCCTCGAAGTCCTGCTCAACGAGCATCGGACGATCGACCATGGCGACGGCCAGCTCGTGATCGCGGGCGTCACCGACTACTCGGCGGGCCACTTCGACCCCGCGCATCGGAGCGATCCGGGCGCGGCGCTCGCGGGCGCGCCGGTCGACGTGCGCATCCGCGTGCTGCTCGCGCACCAGCCGCGCAGCGCGAGCGCCGCAGCCGACGCGGGCTTCACGCTGCAACTGTCCGGGCACACGCACGGCGGCCAGTTTTTCCCGTGGAATTTCTTCGTGCGACTGCAGCAGCCGTTCACCGCGGGACTCGCGAGGCTCGGCGGCCTGTGGGTCTATACGAGCCGCGGCACCGGCTACTGGGGGCCGCCGAAGCGGCTCGGCGCGCCGTCGGAGATCACGCGCGTGCGGCTCGTGCGCGACGGCGTCCGCCACGCTGAGCGCTGAACGCAACGTCGACGACGAACGCGCGATGCACCCGCGCGTTCGCCGCGGCCGCCCGCGGGTTGACTCGCGCGACGGGTCGCGCCTAGAATGCCCGCCATCCATTCTTTCAGGAACCGTCGTGGACAGTAGCAGCGCAACGTCCGCACGCCGCTTCGCCTGAACGCCTGCCGGCCGATTCGCCGCCGCGCGCGTTCGTCGGAACGCGTGCGATTTCCCGTTTCACACAATCGCATCGATTCGCGCGCTAAAGTGTCGCGCGAGTACGCAGATGCACGCGCGCCCGCAAGGGTCGCCCGCGCCGCCGCTCCCGTCGCGCGGCGCATTCGGCATGGCAGAACACCAATGACCTTCGAATTCGCACTTCGCCTCTTCACCGCGTTCGCCTGCGGGGTCGCCATCGGCCTCGAACGGCAGATCCGCCAGCGCACGGCCGGCTTGCGCACGATCACGCTCGTCGCGAGCGGCGCATGTCTGTTCGTCACGCTCGGCGTCCTGACGGGCAACGGAATCCCCGGCGTCACGCAAATCGCCGCGTACGTCGTCTCCGGCGTCGGCTTTCTCGGCGGCGGCGTCATCATGCGCGACAAGGGCTCGATCCAGGGCATCAACACCGCGGCGACCCTCTGGTGCTCGGCCGCGGTCGGCGTGCTGTCGGGCGCCGGCCACTACCTGCCCGCGCTCGCGGGCACGGGCGTCGTCCTGCTGACGAACACGCTGCTGCGCGGCGTGAGCCAGGCGATCAACGCGACGCCCGTGTCGAACGCCGATCTCGTGCGCGAATATCAGATCATGGTGATCTGCCTCGCATCGGACGAAGTGCACATCCGGACGCTGCTGTCGAACTCGATGTATGCGAAGCCGCTGTCGTTCCAGAGCCTGACGAGCGAGGACGTGCCGCGCGAAGCCGATGCGCCCGAGCGCATCAAGGTCACGGCGACGCTGAAGCTGCACCCGAAGGATCAGCAGAAGCTCGAGCAGATCGCGAGCCGGATGAGCATGGAGAAAAGCATCTCGAGCGTGAGCTGGACCGCGAAGGAAGCCGAGCCGATGATGGAGTGACGCATCGCGCGCGGCGCGGCCGCGCCGCTCACGGCGCGTCGACGAGCCCCATCGCGATCGCCTTCACGACGGCCTGCACCTTGTTCGTCGCGCCGAGCTTGTCGAGGACGTTGTTGACGTGGAAGTTCACCGTGCGCTCGGAAATGCCGAGGATCTGGCCGATCTCGCACGCGGTCTTGCCTTCGCCCGTCCAGCACAGCACTTCCCGCTCGCGGTGCGTGAGCGCCACGCCCGATTCGGGCGCGAGCTTCGGCACGAGGAAGCGGCTCATCAGCGAGTGCGACATGTTCGCGAGCCAGTTCGTCTGCAGCGTCAGATGGTTGATCTCGGCGATCGTCAGGCGGTCCGTGTGCCGCGCGATCGTCAGGAGGCCGAACACACCGCGCGATGCCCAGCTCGACTGCGCGACGCCCACCGCAAGCCCGTGATCGCGCGCGTCGCTCCACAGCGACGTCGCGTCGCAGGCGCTCGCCTCCGGCCAGACGATCATGTTCGAGCTGAGCGCGCCTTCGCGCACGGTCGGATCGACCTCCAGGTAGTTCATTTCCTGGTAGCGCTCCATCCAGCCGTTCGGATAGGTATCGAAGATCGCGACGACCGGCCTCGAGATGGGCAACGGCACGCGTATGCCATAGCAGCAATATTCGAAGCCGAGCCGCTTCGTATACGCTGCGATCTGTTGGAAGAGCTGCTGCTCGTTCTCCGCGGCGCTAAATTGAAGATAGGCATCTTGCCAGCGCAGTTCCATTCGTTCTCCAGCAGCTTCACGCTGTCATACTTGCTAGGTTTCAGCACGCGCGCGGACTGATACATTCCGCGGCATGAATTCACCATTGCTCCACCGCTTTCGCGGCCCATCCACCGACGGCTACGTGCGCCTTCCCGCGCACGCGTTCGCCGAGCTGCAACTCGTTCACGTATCGTCCGGAATCGATTCCGGACTGCTCGGCGAGCTGCGCGCGAGCGACATCGACGCCCGCATCGCCGGCTACACCGAGTGGGAGCGGCCGTCCGGCATGGGCACGGCGCACCTCACGGTGGGCTGGGACTGGTACATCGACGGCGCCACGGGCGCATTCGTCATCGCATGGAGCGACGTGCGCAGCAACGTGATGGGCATCGACGACAACGGGCGCGACATCGGCATGGATTCGACGTCGGCCGCGCTGTCGCGCCGGCTCGCCCAGTTGAACTGGCCGTCCGCCGTCGCCGCCGCGATGCTTCGTCGCGGCGATTTTTCACATGCGGGCCCTACCCTGCAGTGATGCGCGTCGGCGCAATCGGTGCATATTGTCCAATTTTCCTCGAACATTGCGGATTGACAAGCAAATTATCGAATCTTTGCAGTCCGGCACTGCCGAAATCCATTCCCCCCTCACCCGCTTCGCTTTCCCGACCCTGTAAGGGTTAACAGTTACCTGTCCTCGGAGCGCGCGATGTAATGCGCCCATTCCAAAGCACACGCACGAGGACGACACCATGCGAACTTTCGTTCATGGCGACGGGCGCCTGCCGAGCGACTTGGCGGCTGATCTGGGCCTTTATCGGCACCGCGTTTTCGTCGAGCAGCTCGGCTGGAAACTGCCGTCGGCGAGCGAAGGGTTCGAGCGGGATCAGTACGATCGCGACGATACCGTCTACGTGTTCGCCCGCGACGACGACGGGGAAATCTGCGGCTGCGCCCGGCTGCTGCCGACGACCCGCCCCTACCTGCTGAAGGAGCTGTTCCCGACCCTGGTCGCGAACGACATGCCGCTGCCGCAGTCCACCGCCGTCTGGGAGCTGTCGCGCTTCGCCGCGAACGCCGAGGACCCGGCCGGAACCGGCAATCCGGCGTGGGCGGTGCGGCCGATGCTCGCCGCCGTCGTCGAGTGCGCGGCGCGGCGCGGCGCGAAGCAACTGATCGGCGTGACGTTTCTCAGCATGGAGCGCCTGTTCCGCCGGATCGGCGTGCACGCGCACCGGGCCGGGCCCGCGCAGCAGATCGACGGGCGCATGGTCGTCGCATGCTGGATCGACCTCGATGCGCAAACGCTCGCCGCGCTCGGTCTCGATCCGCTGCTGGGCGCGCCGCGCGCCGAGGCCGCCTGAGAGCGCGCCTGATCGACGGTCCGCGGAACCGGGCTGTTCGTCATCCAAGGAGACTTCTACACCGTGGACCATTCACCGGTATTTCGCGCGATGCTCCCTACGTTCGATGCCGGCGAAACCCGCATCGCCGTCGCGTTCCCGTCGTTCGCCGAACGCCTGCCGCTCGTGCGGCTCGGCAGACAGGGGCTCGTATTCCGCGCGCGCGGCGCGATGCCGCCCGTCTGCGGACTGCCGCGCTCCGCAACCCTGTATCTCGACGACGAGCCGCTCTGCACGCTGCGGCTCGTGATTCGCGAAGTCGAGCATTGCGACGACGGCGCGCATGATCTGACGATGCAGCCGTCCGCCGCGAACGGCGACGCGCTGCTCTGGCACGCGCTGCGCACGCGATGCCGGCGCGCGCACGCCCCGCTCGCGCAGCGAGCGCCGGGCGAGCGCGCGGCAACGGCGGCGCAGGCGGCGAGTCGCCGGCACGACGCCGCGACGCGCTCCGAATCGGGCGCGCCGCATGCGGCCGGCACCGGCATGCGCGTGACGCGCAGCGCCGCGTTTCGCCTCGCGGATCGCGGTGATGCGCTCTTTTTCGCCGATTGGCTCGAATACCACTTCGACGAGTTGCGCGCGCTCGCGCAAGGCCTGTCGCCTCGGCTGCATCTGAACGAGCTCGAGCGGAACCTGGCGGGCGACGAAGTGGACGTGCACTTCGTCTACGACATCGACGGCCATGCGGACCGCCAGATGCTCACCGATTGCGCGCGGCAGGCATGCGACTGGATCGCGGCCGAGGTGCGCCACCGCTTCGATCTGCCGATCGCCGAGCAGCGCTTCGGCGCGCGCAAGCCACGCCGCGCGGCGCGCGCTATTCGTTTTCGTCGAAGTAATAGTGGCCGAACTTGAGCTGCTTCGTGCGAATGTAGCGCTCGTTCTCCTCGCGCACCGGCACGGCAAGCGCAACGCGCTCGCAGACCGGGATGCCGTGCCGCGCGAGCGTGTCGAATTTCTTCGGATTGTTGCTCATTAAGCGCACGGACGTGACTTTCAGGATGCGCAGGATCGCGGCGGCGGAATCGTATTCGCGCGCGTCGTCGGGCAGCCCGAGATCGAGGTTCGCCTCGACGGTGTCGCGCCCCTGCTCCTGCAGCGCATACGCGCGGATCTTGTTGCTCAGGCCGATCCCGCGGCCTTCATGCCCGCGCAGATACAGCAATACGCCGCGCGCTTCGGCCGCGATGTAGCGCAGCGCGAGATCGAGTTGCTCGCCGCAATCGCATCGATATGAGCCGAACACGTCGCCCGTCAGGCATTCGGAATGAAGCCGCGTCAGCACCGACGGCTGCTCGGCGACATCACCCATCACGAGCGCCAGGTGCTCGGCATCGCCGCCCGCGACGCGAAACGCATACGACGTGAAGGTGCCGTAGCGGGTAGGAAGCGTCGCGGTGGCGACGAGCGTCACGCACTCGAGCGCGGCGCCGTCGCCGGGTTGCGGCGATTCGGGATGCGAAGACTTCATGGAATGCATCAAACGAAAGAATTAAGGAATGTTCTGGATGGCGAGTGCACGAAGTTTACCGCTAATCTGAGAACTGGACGCACCCGCCCGCGGACGCCGATCTATACTGGATTTTTGACCCGACGCGGCGGCCGCGCGCCGCTTTCCGTGAATCGCCCAGCCAAGGGAGACAGCGTATGAGCCTCACCGTCGCACAGATTCTCAGGTCGAAGCCCGATTCGGGACGCACGATTCACACGATCGAAAAGTCCGATTCCGTCTACAACGCGATCAAGCTGATGGCCGAAAGGAGCATAGGCGCGCTGCTCGTGATGGATGGCGCGAACATTGCCGGCATCGTGACGGAACGCGATTACGCGCGCAAGGTGGTGCTCCTCGACCGTTCGTCGAAAGCAACGCGCGTCGAGGAAATCATGACGGCGAAGGTGCGCTACGTCGAACCGACGCAAACCAGCGACGAGTGCATGGCGCTGATGACAGAGCACCGGATGCGTCACTTGCCCGTCCTCGACGACGGCAAGCTCATTGGTCTCGTGTCGATCGGCGATCTCGTGAAGAGCGTGATTGCCGACCAGCAGTTCACGATCGATCAACTGGAGCATTACATCCACGGAATTCCGGCCGCCGCGCATTTGCAGTAGTCGCGCGCCGCGACGTCCATCAAAAAATGCCCAAACGCATCGCGTCTGGGCAAAGCCGCCTGAATGCGGCGACGGAGGTTCGGCTCCCGACCCGCGAGCCCTGCACATCGCGCGGGCTCGCGGTTTATGGAATCGACCTCTTCACGTTTGCTGGCGGACGCCCGGCGGCCCCGGGCGCCCATTCGGCCTGACGGCTCGATTCGGTCAGTTGCCGAAGTAGACCGAATGACTGAACGCCGGCGAAGTCGGCGACTTGCTCGCGCGGCCGCCGGATTCCGACGCGCCGGCCGGCTGGACGCCATAGCCGCTCGTGTCGGCGTGCGTGAGCGTCTGCTGCGCGGGTTGCATCCGTTGCGACGCCGCCTGCACGTTCGCCGGGTACTGGGTGTCGCCCGATTCGGGCTTGTAGCCGTTCTGTTCGAGCTGGACGAGTTCAGACTTCACTTGCTCGCGGGTGAGCGGCTGTTGTTGGTCGGCCTGCGCGAACGACGCAAGCGGCGCGGCGAGGATCGAAGCGGCAACGGCTGCGTAGACGAACGATTTCATGGTTGACCTCCGGAATGTTGTATTTGCGTCGCTCCAGGCATCCTTGCCGGAAGCGATTGATTCCAGTCTAGTCACCGGTATAACAAGGGGAAACCCCTAGTTTGAACATACAGCGTTGCGCCAACGACAAAAATAGCAAGTTGCATCTCGACCGAAAGCCCGTTAAAAGCACCATATGGGCAACAATGGAGGAGCGCTTCGCAAAACCGTCTGTCGGCTGTCTGAACGGTCGTTTTGTTGTATATTTGTAAAGTTTATCCCGTCTTTCGCCATTCGTTTTATCGCCTCGCTCATGTGCACGCCGACCTTCCACGCCTTTCTTGCGCACCGCACGCGCGGTTCGCGCGCGGCCGTGGTCGCGGCGGCGGCGCGCTCCCTCCTTCGAAGCACGCTTGCAGCGCCGCTCGCCGCGGCCCGGCGCTTGATCTGACGGCAGCCCCATCCCGGAGCCGCGTCAGCCAGGCTCCGGGCGATCCCGCAGGTTGGCCACGCCACCCAAGCCGATCATTTGGAGACTGTCATGAGAAACAGGATTTACCAACTCACCGAACTCGACGTCGCACGCCTCGAAAAGCATGCGGAACGCAACCCGCGCTATCAGGAAATGCTCGACACGCTGCTCGAGCGCGCCGATATCGTCGAGCCGGACAAGATTCAGGCAAACGTCGTCACGATGAACTCGCAGATCAAGCTGCTCGACGAAAGCGCCGGCCAGGACATGATCTGGACCATCGTCTATCCGGACGCGGCCAATTTCGAGCAAGGCCGGTTGAACGTGTTTTCGCCGGTCGGCATGGCGCTTCTCGGCGCGCGCCGCGGCGAACGGGTGAAAGTGACGCTACCGGGCGCCGCGGACGCGACACTGAAGATCGTCGAGATCGTCTATCAACCGGAAGCGAGCGGCAATTACACGTACTGAGCCTGAACGACGGATCGGCTGATGCGGCAGGGTTGGCCGCCGAATGACCGTCAGCCCGCGTCGCCAGCCGCACCAAAAAAGCGAGGATGCATGCGCAAGCCTCGCTTTTTTGTTTTCGTGCAATGTGCGTCGTGCTGGCACGGCGCATAAAAAAAGGCGCCCGAAGGCGCCTTTTCGAGACTGGACGAGCCAGCCGTCATGCTTAGAAGCGGTGACGCAGACCAACCGTTGCTGCGGTTTGGTTGATCGACGTGCTGAACGGCGTGCTGAGGTCGCCGTTGTAGATCGACGCATTCGCGTTCTTCGACGAACGCTGGTACACAGCTTGTGCGTACACGTCGGTGCGCTTCGACAGCGCGTAGTCGGCCTGGACGCCAACTTGGTTCCAGTGAGCGCTTTCGCCGTTCGCCTTCGCGTTCGTGTACGTGTAAGCAACGCCCAGACCCAGAGCCGGCGTCAGGTTGTACTTCACGTTAGCTTCGTAGTTGTCGGCACGAATGGTCGGCGTGCCGTTTGCCAGGTTGTCGAGACGCGATTGCGTCCAGAGCAGGCCGCCTTGCAGCGGGCCGTAAGCGTAGCTTGCGCCGGCACCGTACACGCGCGAACGGCCCTGGATGCTTGCTGCGTTCGTGCCGCCGATGTTGAAGCCGGTCAGCGGATCCGTTGCGCCCGTGGTGTTCGCGCCAGCGTTGTTAGCTTGCGAGTACGCCGCACCGACCTTCAGGCCTTGGAACTGGTACGAAGCGCCCGCGCTGTATGCACGGTTGTTCGCGAATTGCGAGTTGTTCGAGAACGAGTACGTGCCGCCGAATTGCAGGCCGGCGTAGTTCGCGCTCGTGAACTTGACCGTGTTGTTCACTGCAACGTCGCCGTTCGTGTTCAGGCGGTCGTTGTTGAGCGGGTGCGCGAAGTACGTGCCGCCCCAGGTGCCCGTTGCCGACAGCGGCGACAGGTAGTCTTGGGTTGCGTCGTACTGACGGCCCAGCGTGACGGTGCCATAGTTGCTCGACAGGCCGACGAACGCTTGACGGTTGAACATGCCGCCACCGTTGTTGAAGCGGCCGTTACCGATGTTGAAGCCGCTTTCCAACGTGAAGATCGCCTTCAGGCCGCCACCCAGGTCTTCCGAGCCGCGCAGACCGAAACGGCTTTGGTCGACGCCCGAGCCGACCGACCACAGCGACTTGCCCGAGCCCGACGGCGTCGCGACATTGCTTTGGTACGTGATGCCCGCGTCGAGCACGCCGTACAGCGTGACGCTGCTTTGCGCGTGTGCGACGGTTGCGAACGATGCAGCAACTGCTGCAACAATCAGAGTCTTGTTCATGCGTGGAGCTCCCTTTTAAAAAAGGTAGGCCTTGCGACCTCGTTTCGATAAACGGTCCGCAACCGCCCGGAAGCGCCATATCGGTTTGCAAGACTACCTGCATGGCCGCGCCCGGATGGTTGCCCGTTCTGGGAACCGTGAGTTTAGGGGTGTACCCTAGGGCCGCCATTCGCGAATAAAGAAATAAGCTTTTCCAGAACTAGAAATAATAGAAATGCAATCCTCTTATAAGTATTTGTTTTAATAGACGTTTTTGACCTCTTGACAGGGTCTTTTTGGTGGGATCGACACGATCATTCTTCTGTGTCAGCGTCTTGACGGTTGCGTATAAACAACAAACAGCTTCGCGCGAACTCAGCGAAATCGGCATTTTTTACTTGTCCGATCGAGACCGCCGTCATGAATACGAAAGACTATCGGCAAACAGCCTCCATAGATTTCTTCCATCTCCACGCTCCACTCGACTGTCGGACGCCGTAACAGCCGTTACAGGATTCGTAACGATGGCCGACCACTCAGGGCGTTAACGTCGAACCTGTGCAGCCATATCGGCTCGCGCCGCTTCCGGCCCATCCTTTGGAGCAACCATGAATCGACGTCATTTTCTCCGCACGCTGTCGCTCGCCGGCGCCTCGCTTGCCGGCGGCCTCGGCTTCGGCCGCGATGCGACGGCTCAGCAGCCGCCCGGGCCGCCGCAATCGCCGCCCGGCTATCGACCGCCGATGCAGCCTCAGCCCGCCCGGCCGCCGTATCCCGGCCGCCCGGACCGCCCGCCTCCGCCGCTTCGGCGCGAGCGCCGCCCCGCGCCGCCGCGTCCGCGCGGCTATGTCTGGACGAACGGCTATTGGGGCTGGCGCGGCGGCCGATACGCATGGATACCCGGCCGCTGGATCGCGCAACGCCCTGGCCACCGCTGGGTGCCCGGCTATTGGCAGCAGCGGGGAGGCGCGTGGATCTACATCGACGGACGCTGGAATTGAGTGCGTCGCGCGACGGGCCGCTGCCTGCCGCAAAACCGCGTCGGGTGCGTGAAACGGGGCGGTCGCCCGCTGCCGCTGCGGCGCGACGGTCCTTCACGGGCGTCGCTATCGCATCGATTGCCGGATTCAATCACCCCTAGTCAATAGAGTGTTGCTGTTTATATCGTCATTGGTCGATCTAAGCTTCGGAAAACGACGATTCGCGATTGCACCGCGCCGCCCATGACCTTCGATGCCGACGCCATTCACAAAGCGCTTGCCAGCCCCGTCCGCCGTGCGATCCTTGCGTGGCTCAAGGAGCCCGACAAGCATTTCCCCGCAGCGCACGCGGGGCCCTTTCCGCAAGGCGTCTGCGCAGGCCAGATCGACGCGCTGTGCGGATTGTCGCAATCGACCGTGTCCGCGCACCTCGCCACGCTCGAGCGCGCCGGGCTCGTCACGTCGACCCGCGTCGGCCAATGGGCGTTCTTCAAGCGCAACGACGCGGTAATTCAAGCATTTCTCGATTCACTGCAGCGCGGCCTTTGATTCCGCCCACTCGCCGCAAGGGCTTAGCCACACTCGAAGAGGTCCCCTCATATGCCTTCTCTGTTCGATCCGCTGACCATCGGCGACCTGACGCTTCCGAACCGCATCATCATGGCACCGCTGACCCGCGCCCGCGCCGGCGACACGCGCACGCCCAACGCGCTGATGGCGCGGTACTACGCGGAGCGCGCATCCGCCGGGCTCATCATCAGCGAGGCGACGTCGGTCACGCCGCAAGGCGTCGGCTACGCGAGCACGCCGGGCATCTGGTCGCCGGAACAGGTCGACGGCTGGCGGCTCGTGACGGACACCGTCCACGCCGCCGGCGGCCGCATCTTCCTGCAGCTCTGGCACGTCGGCCGCGTGTCGGATCCTGTGTTCCTCGACGGCGCGCTGCCCGTCGCGCCGAGCGCGATCGCACCCGGCGGCCACGTGAGCCTCGTGCGTCCGCAACGGCCCTACGCGACGCCGCGCGCGCTCGAGCTCGACGAAATCCCGGGCGTCGTCGCCGCGTTCCGCCGCGGCGCGGAAAACGCGCGCGCGGCCGGCTTCGACGGCGTCGAGGTGCACGGCGCGAACGGCTATCTGCTCGATCAGTTCCTGCAGGACAGCTCGAACCGCCGCACCGATGCATACGGCGGCTCGATCGAGAATCGCGCGCGCCTCTTGCTCGAAGTGGTCGACGAGGCGATCGACGTCTGGGGCGCGGCGCGCGTCGGCGTGCATCTCGCGCCGCGCGGCGATGCGCATACGATGGGCGATTCGGACCCTGCCGCGACGTTCGGCTACGTCGCGCGCGAACTCGGCCGCCGCCGCATCGCCTTCCTGTTCGCGCGCGAATCGTTCGGCGCCGATTCCATCGGCCCGCAGCTAAAGGCGGCGTTCGGCGGGCCGTTCATCGCGAACGAGCAGTTCACGCTCGACAGCGCTCAGGCGGCGCTCGACGCCGGACAGGCGGATGCGGTCGCATGGGGCAAGCTTTTTATCGCGAATCCGGATCTGCCGCGCCGCTTCGAGCTGAAGGCGCCGCTCAACGAGCCGAATTTCGCCACGTTCTACGCTGAAGGCGAAGCGGGATATACGGACTATCCGGCGCTGGAAAGCGCGGCGTAAGGGGGTGTCGGGACCGGGGCGTTGCCGTTCGGGGGCGGGTCGGCCCCGGGCCTCGGGCCTCGGCGTCCGGCAAACAATGCCAAGTTCCAGCGCCGGCTCAGACGCTATTCGCAGATCACGCGCGCCATGAACACGCGCTGCGATTCGTCGAGCCCGTGCGCGACATGTGCTGCGCGTATCGCCGCCAACGCGGGATCGAGCGTATCGTCGTCGAGAT
Source organism: Burkholderia humptydooensis (assembly GCF_001513745.1). Lineage (NCBI taxonomy): Bacteria > Pseudomonadati > Pseudomonadota > Betaproteobacteria > Burkholderiales > Burkholderiaceae > Burkholderia > Burkholderia humptydooensis. The sequence continues at coordinate 1,641,595 of NZ_CP013382.1, forward strand.
CGACGAAGCCAAGGCGACGATAATACGGCGCATTCCACGGCACCTGCCGGAACGTCGACAGCACGACCTGCCCCGCGCCCGCTGCGCGAGCGCGCGCCACGACAGCCTCGATCAGCGCGGAACCGATCCGCCGCCCCGCGTGCTCGGGCGCCACGTCGATCTCCTCGAGATAGAGACGCGACGCATCGAGCATCCTGTATATCGCAAAGCCGACGATGCGCGCGTCGTCGGCATCCAAGGCATCGAAGGCGACGAGCGCGCGATCGTCGCCGATCCGCTCGCGCAGATCGGCGAGATCGGTCGGCGGGCTTGACGCGATGTGCGGCATGCCGATGCCGTCGAAGCGGCGCGCGGCGGCGGCTTCGACGGCGGCCATCAGCGGCGCTTCGTCGGCGCGGGCGGCGCGGATGCGGATCGGGGATGGTTGCGTGGCGGGGTCGTGTGCGGTCACGGTCGAATGGCAATTGGTCGGATGCGAATGCGAGTCGCCGCTACTATAATTAATTCCTCATATCGATCGCCATCGCGAATCGCACCGGGAGAGTCGACATGTCGCTGTCCAGCCTCACCATCTTCGCCGCCGCACTGCTGATCGCCGCCGGCTCGCCCGGCCCGAGCATCGCTGCGCTGGTCGCGCGCGTACTGACGAACGGATTCCGAGACGTATTGCCGTTCCTCGCGGCGATGTGGCTCGGCGAAGTGATCTGGCTCACGTGCGCGGTAGCCGGGCTCGCGGTGGTCGCGCACACGTTCGCGGTCGGCTTTCTCGTGCTGAAGTTCGCGGGGATCGCCTATCTGCTGTTTCTCGCGTGGAAGATGTGGTTCGCGCCTGCCGATGCGCCGTCCGGCAACCTCCCGAGCGGACAGTCGCCGTTGCGCATGTTTCTGGCCGGCCTCGCGGTGACGCTCGGCAACCCGAAGATCATGATCTTCTACGTCGCGCTGCTGCCGACGATGGTCGACCTGTCGCGGGTGGGCGGTGTCGCGTGGCTCGAATTGACGTTGACGCTGCTGACCGTGTTGATCGCGGTCGACTGCGCATGGGCGTTGCTCGCGGCACGCGCCCGCAAGCTGCTGACGAGCCGCCGCGCGGTGAAGGCGGCCAATCGCGCGAGCGCGGCCGCGATGGCGGGCGCGGCCGTCGCGATCGCAACGCGTTAGCCGGCCCGGCGGCACGTCAGAAATCCACCTTCACCCCCGCTATCACCGCGAGTTGCCGGTTCGAATCGCTGCTCGCCAATACGGGAATCTGCGCGTAATTCGCGGGATCGCCGTTCGAGTCGCTGCCGAGCCCGCGCCCCGACGCGATCTGTCCGATCGCGACCGCATACAGCGCGGTCCGTTTCGACACACTGTAGTTCGCGCCGACGTTCAGTTGATGAAAGCGCGTTGACCCCCGGCTATCGGCCTTCGCGTTGTTGAAGATGTAAGCAACGCCGCCACGCAGCATCGGCGTGAACGCGTATGTCGCGTTCAGTTCGGCAATGTCGAACCCGATCGACGCTCGCTGCGGATGCGCGGCGGTCGCGAAATACGCGCTGTCGTCGAGGCGGGTGTGCGTATAGGTCAGCGCGACGGTCGCGTCGCCGAGCGCAACCGATCCGCCGACGCCAAACGCCTTCATCGACACCGCATCCTGCAACAGGCAGTACATCGCGCCCGCGTTGCTGCACGCGAAATCGCCGATGTATCCGTTCGCGCCGCCGAGCGCCGCGTCGAGCGGCTGCCGCAGGTTCAGATAGCCGATGCCGAGCGAAATCGGCGCACGGCTGTAGGCGGCGGCGACCGAATAGCCGCGACGCGCGGAGAAATCCCCCGCCTGCCCCCCGAAGCTGAACGTGCCGCCGAACGTCAGCCCCTGGAAATCGGCGCTCGTGAACTTGACCGCGTTGTTGAAGTTGAATGCCGCATTCAGATTGTCAACGTCGCCGAGATGCGAGCCATACGGCGTCGCCCAGCCGTTGCTCGACACGTACGCGCCGAGCATATCGGTGTACGAATCGTATTGGCGCCCGACGCCGAGCGTGCCGTATGCGTCGTGGCGCAGGCCGATCCACGCCTGGCGGCTGAACGCCGCGCCGCCCTGCAACGCCTGGCCGCTCGCCGACAGGAATTGCTGCTCGAGCGCGAACACCGCCTTCAATCCTCCGCCGAGCGCCTCCGCGCCCTGCAATCCCCACCGCGAAGGCACCAGGTTTCCGCCGCCCATCTGCCACGCATGGCCGCCGCTCACGCCGCCGTCCGCATGCGTGACCTGCTGGTTCGTCGAATAGATGACGCCTGTATCCACCGTGCCGTACAACGTGACGCTGCTTTGCGCGCAAGCAGGCGCGACGGCTGCGCCGGCGACGCCGGCCGCGATCCAGATTCCGACTTTCATGCTCCACCCACTCCCGTCATTGATTTGGATTGCAATCGATCGGCCGAACCACCTCGATCGGCAGCAGTGGAGGAACTCTATCCAGCGAAAATTTTGGCCCTGTATCCCAAATCGGCAAATGCGTCAGCGCCGCGCGCAACGCATTCAGGATCGCGAACGAACCCGTCGCTTCGCGCGTGCGGCGCGCAACGCGCGGGCTTCACGGCAGGACATGCGCGATGCCGGCACTCAGGACAGACGGCGCGTCTGTGACGGCAGCTCGCCGAACAGGCCGCGATACTCGCGCGCGAAATAGCCGAGATGCGTGAAACCCCAGCGCGCCGCGGCCTCGCCGACGCCCAGCGCATCGGCGGACGTCGTGCGCAGCAGACGGCGCACGGCGTTCAGACGGATCGTGCGCAAGTACGTGACGGGCGTCACGTCGGCGACGCGCTGGAAGCTCGTCTGCAGCGTGCGCCGGCTGCAGCGCAGCGCACGGCACAGCTCGAGCACCGTCACGGGCTCTTCGGGGCGCGCCCACAGATAGCGCTCGCAACGTCCGACGATGTCGCTGTACGTCGCGTGCGTGATGTCGCGCCGTTCGTCGCCGACCGCGCCCGCGAGCGCATCGAGGAACACGCCGAGCATCGCGTCGCGAAACATCTTGCGGGTTGCGTCGTATTCGAGCCACGCCGGGTTGCGCTGCGCATCGTCGATATGCGACGACAGGCGCGCGCCGAGCGCCGCGCCCTGCTCGTCCGTCAGCCGGATCACATGCCGCGGCGCGCGATTGTCGCGCGTGCCGAATTCGGCTTCGCACAGCTCGTCGATCATGTCCGGCGCGGCGCTGATGCCGACGAGCCGCATCCCTTCGGGCGTGTGGAACTCGAAGTCCTCGCCGGGGCGCAGCGCGAGCAGCGCGTAGCCGTCGACATGCCGCCGCTGGAACGTCCCGGACAGCGGCGCGAGCACCGGCACCGCAAGCGACGTGCGCCCCTCCGGGGACACGCCCGTCTGCGCGACGCGGCGGTTCGTCGTTTCGCGGAAGAAATGGAAATCGTCGTACAAGACCTGCGTGACCGTGCCCTTGAAGCGGCCGGGCGTCATCTGCCGGTAGACCTGCCGCCAGCCGGCGATGGCGAGCCCGTGATCGTGGACGTCTTCGAGCGAACGCGACTGGAACAACATGGATGCCTCCAGAGAATTCCGATGCGGCGCGACGGCCGGCGCCCACGGCAACGCGGCGCGGCCGCCAGCCGCTCGTGCGGCGTCAATCGCCCGGCGGCAGGCGCGCAAGCGCGGCCTCGAAGCCGGCGAACGCCGCGCGCAGCGCGTCGCGCTGCGTATCGGCAAGACGCACGTAACGCCGGAACGACGGCATCCTGCCGGCCACTTCGCTGCCGCCGAACGGCGCGATGCGCAGCGTCCAGCATGGGCCGCGCGCGACGATCGCACAGTATGTCAGATCGAGCGCCGCCAGCGGCGCGCCGAGCGCGGGCGCGGCGAGCAGCGCCGGGACGAGCGCGCCGAATCGCGCGTCGGCATTGCGCTCGACCGCCGCGACGGCCGGCCCGCGACGCACCCAGCCGCTCGCGGCGATCGATGCCAAGCCGTGCGCGTCGGGCCCCGCGAGCGTCCGTTCCAGTTGCACGCTGACCGTATGCAGCAGAAATTGCCGGTCGACGCGCTCGGTCGCACGCAACTCGACGCCGTCGTCGAGCGCCATTCGCGCGGCCCCGCCGTCGTCCGCCGCAGCGAGCGCCGCGCCCAGATCCGCGGCGACGCGCGCGAGCGTCGCGCCGCGCCGATAGCCGGGCGCGGCCTCCGGCGCGAACCGGCGCCGCCATCCGGCCATCGATGCCACCATCGATGCAACGCGGCCGATGGCCGTCGATCGCCCGCTCATCGCACGTGCTCGTTGCGCAGCACCTCTTCGACGGGCACCGGCCGGAACGGATGCTTGCGCTGCACGACCACCGTCCAGAACAGCGCATAGAGCGCAGTGAGCCCGAGCATCGTGCCGAACGGCACGTAGATGTCGCGGCTGTTCATCCCCGGCGGCGCGATGTACCAGATCGCGAGCACGATGCCGACGCTCGACACGATCTGCGGCAGCGGAAACCAGGGCGACCGGTACGGCCGCGGCAGGTCCGGGCGGCGAATCCTGAGCATCACGACGGACAGCGTGACAAGCAGGTACGCGGTGCCCCACGCGCAGGTCGCGGCGAGCACGAGGTGCATGATGCTGTCGAGATCGCCGTGGATGATCCACGCGTGCGCGATCGGCACGACGGCCGCCGCGACGATGCCGACGACCGGCGTGCGAAAGCGCGGATGCAAATACGCGAAGCATTTAGGCAGCGCGCCGTCGACGGCCATGCCATACAGGATCCGCGGCAGTCCGGCCATCAGCGTGTTGATCGTCGCCGCGCCGGCGAACAGGAACGCGACGCCGAACCACACGCGCCCGAACGGGCCGAGCACCTGCAGCGCGAACGCGGGAATCGCGCCGGGCGTATCGAGCAGATGCGTGAGGCCGTCGGCCGTCACCGCGACGTTCGGCACCTGGCGCTTGATCGCCGCGCCGTAGAGAAACATGCAGACCGCAACGCCCGCGAGCCCGAGCGCCATCGCGCGCGGAATCGTCTTGCCAGGCGCCTTCATTTCCGGCGCGAGCGGCGTGACGAACTCGCAGCCGACGAACATGAACATCGCCATCCCGACGAGCGACAGCACGGCGGGCGCCGACGCGCCGGCCTCCGAGCGTCCGAACCAGCCGTCGAGCTGCACGGCGGGCGCGGCCGCGAGCCCGAGCACGCCGAACGTCATCAGCGACAGCCACATGCCGATCGTCAGCACGATCTCGAGCTTGCTGAACACCTTGATGCCGATGATGTTGGTGAACGCGAAGGTCGCGACGAGGCCGACGCCGACGAGCCACGCGCTGTTGTGCCGCTCGAACGCCGCGTTCAGCGATTCGAAGTTGACGAGCGCCATGATGCCGCTCAGGATCGTCTCCGCCGTGCCGGCGAACACGTGGACGAGGAAGTACGCGGAGATCGTGCCCGTGATCGCCCAGAAGCGGCCGAGCCCGCACGACAGGTAGTCGTAGACCGAGCCGGCCGTCGGCAGCATCGCCGCCGCCTCGGAAAACGTCGTCGCCTGCGCCTGCATCATCACGAACGCGATGACCATGGCGACCGCGAACGCCCAGCCGCCCATCCCGAAGCCGGACGTCGCGGTCAGGATCACCGGGCTCGCCATGATGAGGCCGACCGCGCTCGCGAGCGCGGTCGGAAAGCCCACCGCGCCCGCCGCCAGCGCGGGCCGGCCGTTCGCGTCGCCGGGCGGCGTTCCCGCCTGCGCATTCGAATACTCCGACCAATCCGACATCCTCGTCTCCTTTGCGATGCGTCAATGTCGAGAAAATACGGAGGCCAAAATTCCCGCATGTAGCGCAAATCGGCAAAACGGCCGGGGCCGCGCGCATGCCGCGCCGGCCGTCAGCCGTTCCGCAAAAGTTCGTCAGGCATTCGTCAGCGGATCTTCAGCCGCGCGTCATCGGCCGCCCGGAAACGGCGTCGCGTCAAAGCCGGCCTCGAGGCCCGCAACGATCCGGTCGATCTGCTCGCGACGGATCACGAGCGGCGGCGACAGGATGATCTTCGTGCCGACCGGCCGCACCAGCACGCCGTTTTCTCGCGCGACTTCGGCGACCGCGTTCGCGTAGCCCGACATCGGATCGATCGGCGTGCGCGTCGCCTTGTCGGCGACGAGGTCGAGCGCGACCATCAGCCCCTTGCCGCGCACTTCGCCAACCGCGTCGAAGCGCTCGACGAACGGCCGCAGCGCGTCGATCAGATGCGCGCCCTGCTTCGCCGCGTTCGCGGGCAGGTCTTCGCGCAGCACGATGTCGAGGCTCGCGAGCGCCGCCGCGCACGCGACCGGGTGCCCCGAGTACGTGTAGCCGTGCATGATCGCGCCGCTGAAGTCCGCGTTCGACGCGAACGCGTCCTCGATCCGCGCGTTCACCGCGGTCGCGCCAAGCGGCACGTAGCCGGACGAGATGCCTTTCGCGAGGCACATGATATCGGGCTTCACGCCCCAGCCGCGGCTGCCGAACAGGCTCCCGCTGCGCCCGAAGCCCGTCACGACTTCGTCGGCGATCAACAGCACGCCGTAGCGGTCGCAGACTTCGCGCACGAGCGGCCAGTAGTTCGCTGGCGGCACGATCACGCCGCCCGCGCCCTGGATCGGCTCGGCGATGAATGCGGCGACCGTGTCCGGGCTCTGGAACAGGATCTCGCGCTCGAGCAGCTCCGCGCAGATGCGGCCAAGCGCTTCGGGATCCTGCGTGAACGGATTGCGGTAGAGCCACGGCGTCTCGACATGGAAGCAGCCTGACAGGTTCGGTTCGTAGTTGCGCCTGAACACCGTGTTGCCGTTCACCGACGCGCCGCCGAAATGCGTGCCGTGGTAGCCCTGCTTCAGCGAGATGAACTTCGTGCGGTCGGCCTGCCCGCGCACTTTCCAGTACTGGCGCGCGATCTTGAGCGCGGTCTCGACCGAATCCGAGCCGCCCGAGCTGTACAGCACGCGGCGCATGCCTTCGGGCTCCATCATGTCGATCAGCTTCTTCGACAGCTCCTCGGCGCGCGGATGCGTGACGCCGTCGAACAACTGGAAGTATTCGAGCTCGTCGAGCTGGCGCACGATCGCTTCCTTGACCTCGGCGCGGTTGTGGCCGACGTTGACGTTCCACAAGCCCGCGACGCCGTCGACGAGCTGACGCCCGCGCTCGTCGTACACGTGGCAGCCGTCGCCGCGCACGATGCGGATCGGCGCGCGGCGCTTCATGTCGTTCGGGTGCAGCATCGGGTGCCAGAAACGGGAATCGTTGTAGCTCATTGCATTGCTCCGGGGAAAAATCGAACGGTCCGCGCGTTCAGTGCGCGATGCAGACGGATTTGGTTTCGGTGAAGCCTTCGATCGCGTATTGGCCGAACTCGCGGCCGATGCCCGATTGCTTGTAGCCGCCGAACGGCATCGACGGATCGAGCGGAATGTGGCAATTGACCCAAACGGTGCCCGCCTCGATCCGCGGCACGAGATCCAACACCGCCTTCAGGTCGTTGCTCCACAGGCTCGCGGCGAGCCCATACGGCGACGCGTTCGCGAGCCGCACCGCGTCGGCCGGATCGTCGAACGGCAGCACGACGACGACCGGCCCGAACACTTCGTCGCGCACGATCGCGCTGTCGTGCGCCGCATCGGCGATCACGGCCGGGCGCACGAAGTAGCCGGGCAGATCGTCGGCGCGCGTGCCGCCCGCGAGGAACGTGAGGCCGTCGCGGCGCGCTTCTTCGATGTGCTGCACGACCTTGTCGCGATGGTGCGCGGACACGAGCGGGTTGATCTGCGCGGCCGGGTCGAGCCCCGGGCCGAGCCGCATGGCCGAGGCGACGCCGGCGAGCCCGTCCGCGAGCCGGCGAAACTTGCTGCGGTGCACGTAGATGCGCGACGCGGCCGCGCACACTTGCCCCTGATTGAAGAACGCCCCCGCCGCGACGCCGCCGAGCGCCGCGTCGACGTCGACGTCCTCGAGCATTACGATCGGATTCTTGCCGCCGAGCTCGAGCGAGAAGCGCGTCATGTTCTGCACGGCGGCCGCGCCGACGAGCTTGCCCGTGGCGGTCGAGCCGGTGAACGATATCTTGCGCACCGACGGATGGCTCGCGAGCGCGGCGCCGCACTCGCGCCCGCCCGTCACGACGTTGAACACCCCCGCCGGCACGCCCGCTTCGAGCGCGAGCTCGGCGAGCCTGAACGCGGTGAGCGGCGTCTCGGGCGACGGCTTGAGCACGACCGTGCAGCCCGCCGCGAGCGCCGGCACGAGCTTCCAGACGGCGATCATCAGCGGAAAATTCCACGGCACGATCGCGGCGACGACGCCGACCGGCTCCTTGCGCGTGTAAGCGGTGTAGCGCGCGCCGGGCGGAAACGGAATCGACACGTCGAGCGTCTGCCCGGTGATCTTCGTCGCCCAGCCCGCCATGTAGCGGACGTATTCGATCGTCGCGCCGACCTCGACGCCGCGCGACACGAGAATCGACTTGCCCTGATTCAGCGTTTCGAGCTGCGCGAGCGCTTCGGCATGCGCTTCGAGCAGGTCGGCGAGCTTCAGCAGGATGCGCTCGCGATCGGCCGGCCGCAGCCCGCTCCATGCGCGCGAGTCGAATGCGCGCTTCGCGCTAGCGACGGCGGCCTCGACGTCGTGCGCATCGGCGTCGGGCACGCGCGAAAGACGCTCGCCGGTGGCGGGATCGAATACGTCGAGCCGGCGCGGCGAATGCGCGGCGCGCATCGCGCCGTCGATGAAGATGCCGAATTCGCGTTCGGTGAACGTGCGCACCGTGTCGGCCACGGCGACGAGGTCGGTCTGTGTCATGTGCGTCTCGTGTTGGGATGTGATCGTTCATGTGATCGCTCGGCCCGCGCCGGACGATGGCGGCGCGGATCGGTCGCACCACTGTAGCGACGCGGTTTCGCGGCGGGTTAGCGCAAATTGGCAGCTTGGCGGGCGGGACCGGCGCGCGGCGGCGTCGCCCGCCCGTCACAGGAACAGCGCGCCGACGAGTTCGGTCCGGTTCGACACGCCGAGCTTGCGAAACATCCGCAGCAGATGCGTCTTGACGGTCGGCTGGCCAAGCGCGAGATCGCGCGCGATCGCCTTGTTCGACCGCCCGTCGCGCACGAGCCGCGCGATCTGCTCCTCGCGATGCGTGAGCCGCGCGCCGCACGCGATCCGGCGAATTCCGCGCACCGCGCGCAGCGGCGGCAGCAGCGCGACCTCGACGACCGGCTGGACCGCATGCAGCGCCGCGATCTCGGCCGCCGAGTAGCGGCCGTCGCCCGCCAGACGCAGCAGCGAGAACGCGGCGACCGCCGCGCCGCAGTCGCGCAGCAGCACCTCGACGACATCGGCGACGCCGTGCCGCCGCAGGAAGCCCGTCCAGTACGACGACGCGTCGCGCCGCTCGTCCGGCAACTGCGACGCGAGCGTGACGACCGCGCCCGGCTGCGACGCGCAGCGCGACGGGTGCAGCGGATCGAGCGGCCGGTAACGGCTCACATACGCGCGATGCATCGCGGCCGTCATCCCGAACAGCTCGAAATCGACCGGCTCGCCGCTTGCGTCGATCCGGTAGAACACCGTGGCCGTCGGCCGCGCGAGCGCCTGCAGCGACGCCACGCAGGTTCGCAGCGCGTGCGCATACGACGCGGGATCGGCGTCGGCATCGGGTCTGGCTGGGTCGTGCGTCATGGCGGCGGGCATCTCGATCGCGATCGGGCGGCCCCGGCAGCGTAGCCGCGCCGCCGACGCCGCGATGAGCCCGAATCGGCAAATCGTGCAGGCGCCCATTCAGCCGAACGGCCGATACCGCGACGAACGCGCGGCCCGTACACTCGTTCCGCATCCCCATGCCGGACGCCGATGGACGGCTTCGGCGCGGCAGCCGGCGCGCCGGCTTCCATGCCGGCCCCGCTATCCGGTCGCCGCCGCGGTCTCCGGCAGCGTCGCGCCGCCGTCGACGACGATCGTCTGCCCGGTGATATAGCCCGCCGCGTCGGACGCGAGGAACAGCATCGCGGCCGCGATGTCCTCCGGCTCGCCGAGGCGGCCGAGCGGCACGCCGCGCGCGATCCGCTCGCCGTGCGCCGCATCGCCGAGATTGCCGGCGGCCGGCGTGCGGATCATCCCCGGCTCGACGCCGTTGACGGTCACGTTCCGCTGCGCGAGTTCGAGCGCCGCCGCGCGAATGAAGCCGTTCACGCCGGCCTTCGACGCCGCGTAGTGCGCAAGCCCCGGGTACGCGACGCGCGGCCCCGTCACCGACGACGTCGCGAGCACACGCCCCTGCCCCGCGCGCTCGAACGCCGGCAACGCCGCCTGCGTGAGCCAGAACAACGCGGACAGATTGACGGCGAGCGTGCGCTCGAGCACGTCGGGCGCGATCGCGTCGAACGGCGTCAGCGGGAAGTACGCCGCGTTGTGAACGACGATGTCGAGCCGCCCGGTATCCGCCTCGACCTGCGCCACGAGCGCGAACAGTTCGTCGCGCCGCGCGGCGTCGACCCGGTGCGCACGCACCGTTTGCCCGCCGGCGGTGCCGCGTGCGGCCAGTCGCGCGGCGAACGCGGCGGCCGCGTCGCCCTGCAAGTCTGCGATCGCGACGCTCGCGCCGGCAGCGGCGAACGCATCGGCGATCGCCGCGCCGATGCCTTGCGCGCCGCCCGTCACGAGCGCCGTGCGGCCGCGAAAATCGGCGACGAGCCGGCCGCTCGGCGGCGCCGCGCGCGTCGAACCGGCGCCGTTCATCGCGCGAGCGGATGCACGGTTTCGTTCAGCACCTGGGCATGAGCGCCGATCGGGAAATTCGACAGCGCGCCGAAATCTCCCTCGCGGTAGCCGAAGATCTTGCCGTCCGTCCTGCACCGGTCGAGATCGATCAGCACGACGCCGAGCGTCGGCACGATCTTCTCGCGCCAGACGAACAGGTACAGCGCGTCGGCGAGCTTGAAGCAATGGCAGCGGTCGACGTCCGCGAGCCCGCGCTCGACGCCGGCGAGGCAATGCCACGCGTAGAACTCGTCGTTCAGGTAGATGTGCTCGTAGCACTCGGTCGCGCTGTAGCGGTACATCGTCCGCTTGCCGACCAGCTCGCGCGTCGGCGCGTGCAGCGGGCCGGGCGCGGCCGCGCCCACGATCGCGCCGTGACGGAACGTCGCGTCGACGCCCGTCAACGGCAAGCCGCGGGCGACGCGCGAAAACGAATCGACGCGCACGTCGTCTTCGGCCGGCAGCACGCCTTCGACCGACGTCCAGACGCCCCGCGGCAAATCGAGCACGAGGCTGACCGATGTCGCGCGCCGGGTCGGATCGACGTAGTCGACGAAATAGATGCCGTCGCGCAGTTGCGTCGCGCGGTACGCGGCCTCGCCGCTCGCGCCCCCCGCATCGCGCGCACGCCCCGCATCGCGCGCCGCTTGCCGCTCGCGCCAGCGCAGCGTCGATCGATCGGCGAACGTGTATTCGCGCGTCGCGCCGTCTGTCGCGGCGAGCGCGAGCGTGCGTCCCGCGAGATCGTCGACGGGCGCGAGTATGTGGCTGCCGGGCGCGAAACCTTCGGCCAGCGCGCCGACTTGAATGAAAACCGGATCTGCTCCCATGCTTTCCTCCGATTGGGCGACGGCGCGAACGAGCGCAATCGCGAAACAGGCGTCATGGTGCCCGCGCGCCGGACCGCGCGGTATCGACCGAAAGGTTGAATGGCGTCGGCGAGATCGGACGCGAACGTCCACGCCGCACGGGCGGCGTGGACGCGACGCGGAAAACGCTCCCGCTTACGGCGCGCTCGCGTCGTCGAGCTGCCGGATGTCGTCCGCGTCGAGCTGCAGCCGGATCGCCGCGCCTAGCGCGCTCAACTGCTCGATCGACGTCGCGCTCGCGATCGGCGCGGTGATGCTCGGCCGCGCGATCTGCCAGGCGAGCGCGACCGACGTCTGCGTCGAAGCGTGCTTCGCCGCGACCACATCGAGCGCCGCGAGAATCCGCAAGCCGCGCGGGTTCAGATATTGCTCGACGCGCCCGCCGCGCGCACTCTTCTTCAGGTCCGCCTCGGACCGGTACTTGCCCGACAGGAAGCCGCTCGCGAGCGCGTAATAGGTGACGACGCCGAGCTTCAGCTCGGTCGCCACCGGCTCGAGATCGCGCTCGTATTCCTCGCGGTCGTACAGGTTGTATTCGGGCTGGATCACCTGATACGCGGGCAGGCCGGTGCGCCGGCTCAGTTCGGCCGCCTCGCGCAGCCGCGCGCCGCTGTAGTTCGACGCGCCGATGATCCGCACCTTGCCCTGCTCGATCAGCGTCTGATACGCGCCGAGCGTTTCCTCGAGAGACGCGGTGTCGGCGAGATCGCGGTGCGAGAAATAGAGATCGATGTAGTCGGTCTGCAGGCGCCGCAGCGAATCGTCGGCGGCCTTCAGGATGTTCTCGCGCGACAGGCCGGCCCGCGCTTCGAGCAGCCCGACCTTCGTCGCGATCACGACCTGGTCGCGCTTGCCCGAGCGCTTGAGCCACTTGCCGATGATCGTCTCCGATTCGCCCCCCTGGTTGCCGGGCGCCCATGCCGAATAGACGTCGGCCGTGTCGATGAAATTGATGCCGGTATCGGCGAGCGCGTCGAGCAACGAGAACGACGTGTTCTCGTCGGCGGTCCAGCCGAACACGTTGCCGCCGAACACGAGCGGCGAAACTTGAATCGCCGAGGTGCCAAGTGAGCGTAGTGCCATCTTTTCTCTCCGTTCGATGATGAGCGTCCGGCCGGCGCGCGTGGCGCGTGGCGCGTGGATTCAATCGTCGATGCTAACGCGCGGCCGGCGCGGCTCAAACCGATTAAACCTGATTTCGAAAGACCCTGCGCCGACCAGGGGCCGGCAAGCTGACGGCGGCCGCCGTCACGCGGCGTCGCCCGCCCACGGCGGCGCCGGCGTGAAGCGCCCGACGAGCGCGTCCACCGTCACGCGCACCTTCGGCGCGAGCGCGCGCGAATGCGGCCACAGCACGTTGATCGGCATGTCGTCGATCGCGCGCTCCGCCAGCACGGTTTCGAGCCGCCCGGCGCGCAACGCGTCGGCCGCGAGCCACGTCGACAGATACGCGATGCCCAGGCCCGCGACGGCCGCGTCGAGCAGCGCGTCGCCGTGGCCGATGGTGTGCGCGGCCCGCACCGCCGCCGCCAGCGGGCTGCCGTTGTCGTCGGCGAGCAGCCACGGCGCGACGCGGCCGCCGCGCGCGAACACGATGCAGTCGTGCTCGCGCAGTTGCTCGGGCGTTCGCGGCCGGCCGCGCCGCGCGAAATACGCGGGCGACGCGCACGGCACCGAACGCTGCCGGCCCAGGCCGCGGCACGCGAGGCTCGCGCTGTCGCCCGGGTCGCCGATCCGCACCGCGAGATCGATCCCTTCGTCGACGAGATCGACCGGCCGATCGGTGAACGACAGATCGAGCCGCAGCAACGGATGCCGTTCGGCGACGTCGAGCAGCACGGGCAGCACCCAACGCCGCCCGAACGACACGGGCAGGCTCACGCGCAGCGGGCCGCTCGCCTGCTGGCGGCGGTGCGCGAGCGCGGATTGCGCGTGCGCGAGTTCGTCGAGGATCTTCGCGCAGCTCGCGTAATAGAGACTGCCTTCCGCCGTCAGGCCGAGCGAGCGCGTCGTCCTGTCGAACAGGCGCACGCCGAGCTGCGCCTCGAGCTTCGCGACGCTCTTGCCCACCGCCGATTTCGACACGCCCATCCGCGCAGCCGCGGCGGTGAAGCTGCCCGCACTCACCGCATGAACGAAGGCCAGCATGCCTTGCAAATGATTCAGCCGCGTGATGTTCATCCGGTATCCGATTGGAGACTTTGGAGATCCAGTGTTGCGAAAACATAGCGCAACTGGAGCGCAGATGTCCTCAATAGAATGCGTCATCGCGACTCGCTCCGCGGCGAGCCCATTCAATCGATCCAGCGAGGGGAACATGACGGACACCATGCGCGTATGGCAATTGCCCGAATTCGGCATCGACAGGCTCGAACAGGCCGAGCGCCCGATTCCGTCGCCAGGCGCGGGGCAACTGCTCGTGCGCGTCGCCGCCGTATCGCTGAACTACCGCGACAAGCTCGTCGCGAACGGCGAGTTGCTGCCGCAGCGGCCGCCGATGCCGTTCGTGCCCGCATCCGACATGTGCGGCGAGGTGGTGGCGACAGGCGCGCGCGTCGCGCGCTTTCGCGCGGGCGACCGCGTGATCGGCAACTTCTGGACGCAATGGCTCGACGGCGCGCCGCCCGCCGAGATGCACGAGCACGGCCTGTCGCTCGGCGGGCCGCTGCCCGGCGTGCTCGCCGACTACGTCTTGCTGCACGAATCCGCGGCGGTGCGCGCGCCCGACACGCTGTCCGACCTCGACGCGTCGACGCTGCCGATCGCCGCGCTGACCGCGTGGGTCGCGCTCGTCGAGGACGGCGCGTTGCAGCCGGATCAGACGGTGCTGGTTCAGGGCACGGGCGGCGTCGCGCTGTTCGGCTTGCAGATCGCCGCCGCGCTCGGCGCGCGCGTGATCGTCACGTCGCGCGATGCGGCGAAGCTCGCGCGCGCCGAAGCGCTCGGCGCGTGGGCGACGATCGACACGGCCCGCACGCCGGCGTGGGCCGAACGCGCGCTCGAGCTGACGCGCGGCCGCGGCGTCGACCACGTGATTGAGCTGATCGGCGGCGATAACGTCCGGCAGTCGGTCCGCGCGCTCGCGGACGGCGGCCGGATCACGCAGGTCGGGCTGCTCGCGTCGCCGGAGATTCGGCTCGACGCGGTGCCGCTGATGTTGCGGCGCGCGACGCTGCACGGAATTTCAGTCGGCAGCCGGCGCGCGCTCGAAGCGCTCGTTGCGGCCATCGACGCGCATCGGCTGAAGCCGGTCATCGATACGGTCTACGCGTTCGGCGACGCGCGGCGCGCGTTCGCGCATCTCGAGCGCGGGCCGTTCGGCAAGATCGTCGTCCGCGTGCGCGACTGAGCGGATGTCGCCCGCGTCGGCGCGCCGGCCCTCGGGCGGGGCGGCGAACAGCCGATCAGGCAATCGGCCGACTACCCGACGCCCGACGCCCGCGTCAAGCCTCCCGCAGCACGCGCTCGACCGCCGCGACGGCCGCCTGCGCGCCGCCGTACAGGGTCGCACCGTGCAGCACGTAGCCGCGCTCGCCCACCGTCAGCAGCAGTTGCGGCACGCCTGACGCGCCGAGCCGCTGCATCGCCTGCTGCGTGCGGGCGATGCGTTCGGCCGTCGCGCTCGCGAGCGCGGCGTCGGTGTCGATCCGGCGCGCGAGCGCGTCGGCGTCGATCGTCACCCCGCCCGCCCGCGCCGCGACGTCCGCCGCGACGCGCGCGAGCACGTCCGGGCGCGCGGTGTCGAGGCCGTCGACGTAGCGCGCGAGCTGGATCGCTTCGAGCAGCGGCCGCTCGAGCCGCGCGTCGATGCCCCCCAGCGCGGTCAATGCGCGGTTCGCGGGCCCGGAATCGAAACGCACGCCGCCGCGCTGCAGCACCTGCTCGCGATACGCGTGCGTGAAGCGCTGGCCCGTCATCTGCGCGATGCGCTGATCGTTGCGCCACGCGTACTCGCCCCATTCGGGCGTCAGCTCGCGCGCGCCTTCGCCGGTGAAGAGCCCCGACGGCATCAGCTCGAGCACGCCGGGGTGCGCGGCGTCGAGCCCGGCGAGCGCGGGCGCGCTCGCATAGCACCAGCCGCACAGCGGATCGAAGAAATACTGAAGCAGGAATTGGTTCATCGCGGTCGCTCGTTTGCCAAGACAAGGAAAGTGGAGCGAGTCTATTCGATATCCATTCGATCAAATAGAATGTACGAGTCGACAATTTGTTGCATGGATTGAGCGAATATGGACCGAATCACCGCGATGCGGGTGTTCGTCGAAACGGCCGAGCGCGGCAGCGTATCGGCCGCCGCGCAGCATCTGGACATGTCGCGCGCGATGGCGTCGCGCTACGTCGCGTTCATCGAACAATGGACGGGCGCGCGGCTGCTGCACCGGACGACGCGGCGCCTGACGCTGACCGCGGCGGGCGCGCAGATGCTGCCGCTCTGCCGCGACATGCTCGGGCTCGCCGATCACGTCGCGACCGTCGTCGCGGAGCCGGGCGACGCGCCGCGCGGCGCGCTGAGGATCACCGCGAGCGCGATCTTCGCGCAGACGCACGTGACCGACGCGGTGCTCGACTACCTGGCCCGCTACCCGGCCGTGTCGGTCGATCTGCTCGTCACCGACCGCACCGCCGATCTCGTCGACGAACGGATCGATCTGGCCATCCGGATCACGAACGAGGTCGACCCGAGCCTGATCGCGCGGCGGCTCGGCACGTGCCGCTCGGTGCTGTGCGCGTCGCCCGGCTACCTGGCCGAGCACGGCGCGCCGAAGCGGCCGCACGATCTCGCGCGGCACAACTGCCTGACGTATGCCTATTTCGGGCAGAGCCTGTGGCACCTGACGCGCGACGGCGAGCCGGCGACGGTGCCCGTGCAGGGCAATCTGAGCGCGAACGACGCGCTCGTGCTGTTGCGCGCGGCGATCAAGGGCGGCGGCGTCGCGCTGCTGCCGACGTTCGCGGCGGCCGAGCCGGTCCGCGCGGGCGCGCTCGTGCGCGTGCTGCCCGACTGCGCGGCGCCCGATCTCGGCATCTACGCGGTCTACGCGTCGCGCAAGCAGATGCCGCTCGCGATGCGCACGATGATCGATTTCCTCGCCGAGCGTTTCGGCGACACGCCCGCGTGGGACGCGTAGACGCGCGGCACCGCGTCCCGGCGGTACGGCGGCGTGAAGCGGCAAGGTGACGCGGCAACGTGAAGCGGGACGAATCATCGCGAACCGGGCAAGCGCCGACGCAAGGCCCGGCCGCGTCCGCACGGCGTCGGAGCATCGACAAAACGCGCGACGACACCAAAACGAAAAACGGCGGCCACGCGCACTACCGCCGCGCGTGGCCGCCGCCGAGACGAGACGCCAAGGCTCGCACCGCGCGAACCCCGGTCTTCCCGCAGGAGCGCAGTACACCGGGCCTTGCCCGCCGCGCCCCCGTTCGCGTCACTTGTTGTTCGCGAGCGCGCCCGAGCTGTTCGCGCCGCCGAACAGTTGCGTCAGATAGTTGGTGTTCTGCTGCATCCGCGCCATCAGCGCGTCGAGCGCGGTGAACTGCGCCTTGTACTGCGCGGTCAACTGCGTGGCGTAGGTCTCGAGCCGCGCCTGCCGCTGCGCGATGCTCTTCATGTCGCGGTCGATCGCATTCGAGCGGATGTCGAACGAACCGTCCTTGCGCAAATGCACGTCGAGCGCCTTCGTGACCTGCGCGCCGATGCCGTTCGTCTTGTTGAAGAGCGCCTCCACCGCCTGCGGATCGTTCTGCAGCGCTTCGTTCAGCTTGGCCTTGTCGACGATCAGCGCGCCTTCCGGCTGCTTGTCGCCGGGGCGCGCGAACGTGATGCCGAGCGCCGCGAGCGACGCGCGCTTGTTGTCGCCGTGCGGCACGCCGCCGCCGACGATGTGCGCAAGCGAATTGCGAATGCCGTTGAGCATCGAATCGCCGATCATCGGGCCGCCCTGCTGCCCCGGCTTCGCCGTCTTGTCGAACGACGTGAGCTGCCCCATCGTGCCGATCATCGAGTTGTACAGGTCGACGAAGTTCGTCACCGTGCGCGCCTGGCCGTCGATGTCGCGGGCGATCGACAGCGTCTGCGGCGCGCCGATCGCCTCCTCGGTCACGTTGATCGTCACGCCCGCGATCACGCCCTTGACCGCGTTGTCCGCGCTGCGCGCGGTGATCACGCCGCCCACCGTGACGATCGCATCCTGCGCGAAGTCGCTTTGCTTCCATGCGTCGCCCGCCGACGTGATCGCCGACTTGCCGCCCTTGCCGTCGGCCGTCGACTGGACCGCGAGCCCCGACAGGCCCGCGTCGTCCTTCACGTTCGCCACGCTCACGTTGATCACGTTCGCGCTGCCCGACGCGCTCGAGCGCAGCACGAGGTGCGCGCCGTCGGTGCCCGTCACGACCGTCGCGGTCACGCCGGGGTTGTTCTTCGCCGAGTTGATCGCGGCCGCGATGCCGGCGGGGGTGTTGTTCGCCGCGTCGATGTCGATCGACGTCGAGCGGTCGCCGACCTTGAGCGTCAGCGTGCCTGAGCCGAGCTGCTGCTTCGGATCGAAGCCGGCCGACACGAGCGTCTGCGAGCGCGCGATCTGCTTGACCTCGACCTGATAGCTGCCGGCGACCGTGCCCTTGTCCATCGTCGCGGCGAGCCCCTTGCCGCTCGCCTTCGACGTGAATTGCTGCGCGAGCATGCCGTCGGACAGCGGCTCGACGCCCGTCTTCAGGTTGCTGAGCGCGAGCTTGAGCGCACCGAGCGCCGAGATCTGCGTGCTGTTCCAGGCCGCCTGGTTCTTGATCTCCGCGGCCTGGCCCGCCGTCTTCGCGTTGACGAGCACTGACACGAGCCCGCTCACGTCCATTGCCGTCTTGCCCGTGGCGCCGTTGATCAGCGACTGCGCGGCATCCTGTATTTGCGACCAGACATCGCTTTGCGTACTGGCCGCCAGCAGCGCATTGGTCCCCGTTTGGGTGATCGCCATCGAATTACCCCCGTTTGTGTGGTTGGTTTATTTCATGGTCATTCGTAATATGAAAGCATATCGCAATTATTGGAATCAGTTTGTGAAGATTGTTGTAAGCGTTGATTCAGGCGGTCACCGCGCCGCATCGCTTGCCCCCGGGTTCGCGCGCGCGCCGGCGGGCGACGATGCGGCGGCATCCCGATCGGGCGTCGGCGGGGATGAGGGACGAGCGCCCGGCGCGTCGCCGGCCGCCCGGGATTCCGGCGAAGACCTCGTTCGAAGCCCCGGCGACGACTCCGTCGGCCCGGTCGACTCGCGCGTCTGCGTCTGTGCCTCCGTCTGCGCCTGCGCTTCGCCCGCGCCGCCCCGCCCCGGCTCCGCCATCCGGTAGCGAAAATCGCAATGCGTGCCGCCCTGCATCAGCGTGCGCGTGCGCGTCAACGCGATGCGCGGGTCGTAGCCCTCGATGAACACGCTGTCGCGCGCGCAGCTCAGCAGATGCCCGATCTCGGCAAGGCCCATCTCGCGATACATCTGCGCATACGCGCAGCGGCGCACGTCGTAGTCGTAATGCGTGTCGTCCGCGTGGCGCACGTCGACGTCGAGCGCATCGTCCTTCTCCCACAGCGCCTGCAGCGCGGCGAACGACGCGATGCTCGTGCCGCCCAGCTCCTTCGCTGCGAACGCGCGACCCGCGTCGAGCGCCGCGCCGCGCACCGCCTCCGCGATCACCGCCTGCGCGCGCTCGACGCCGAACTCGCGCTTCATGATCTCGTAGATCGGCTTGATGATCTCCGCCTCGATGCGCCGCCGCGCGAGGATGCCGAGCGGCTCGCCGTCCGCCGCGCCGCCCGCGGCCGGATGGATGGGAATGATCGTCATCGGTGTGTCTCCTGGATTGCCGTCATTTCGATGCGTTCGCGACTTTCGTCGAGTCCGTCGAGTCCGTCGAGTCCGTCGAGTCCGTCGAACCGGGCGAGCCCGATTGCGCGCCGCCCTCAGCGTTGCCGTTCGCGCCGACGCCGCCCAGCACATCGACCGCCCCCCACTTGCCGCCGCCCGCGCGATAGATCGTGAACGCCGGGTCGCGCAGATTGCCTTCGGCGTCGAACGCGATCGCGCCGCCGTTCGCGTCCACGCTCTTCACGAACCGATCCGCGAGCCCCGCGCCGAACGCGGTGCGCTCGTCAATCACGGCGATCCGTTTCGCGCCCAGCGTCTTCACGACGTACGCGCCCGCATACGCGCCGCTCGCGTCGTCATGGCCGACGATCCGGAACGCGGTCGGATAGCCTTGCCGCGTGTACTGGCGCCCCGTCGACGCCGATCACCCGCCGCTCGACGAGCTGCTGCGCAACCGTCACCGCGGCGCGCGGGTCGGACTGGTCGTCGGCGGCGACGAGCCGGTACACGACCGGCTTGCCGCCGAGCGTCGAATGGCGGCTGTTCGCGTCGTCGAGCGCGAGCTGTGCGCCGTTCTGCAGATCCTTGCCGATGCGCGCCGACGGGCCGGTCAACGGCGCGGCGAGGCCGATCAGCACCGTCTGCGGCGCGAGCCGGCCGACCTCGCCGGATTCAGCGGATTCGGCTGCGCGGGCAGGCGCTTGCGCTTGCGCGGCGGACGCGGAAAAGACGGCGGCGCCCCAAAGCGCGACGCCGGGCGACAACATGGCGGGAAATTTCATCTGGGAGCGGAACCTGGAGATCGAAGAGAAATAAGAAGAGCGCGCACCACACATGAAAAATATTAAATATCTGGAATCAATGTCTGCAAATATTCAATTGTTCGATATTTATGCCGATACCGCGCCAGCGCATTAAGACATTGTATTCAAGCCAGTTTTTTTCATTTTCGCAACGAAAGACGTTTCGATAAAATTCGATACATGAAAAAATATCGAACGATTGACCAATGATCCGCCATTGCGCGCCGTGCGCGCGTTCGAGGCGTTCGCGCGGGTCGGCTCGGTCACGGCCGCGGCGGCCGAGCTCGACATCACGCCGTCCGCGGTCAGCCACCAGTTGCAGTTGCTGGAGACTTTCGTGCAGACGCCGCTCACGCTGCGCGACGGCCGCACGCTCAGGCTCACCGACGAAGGGCGCGACTACTACCGGTCGATCAGCGCCGCGTTCTCGGTGCTGCGCAGCGCGACCGGCTCCGTTCGCGACCGCTCGTCGCTGCGGCAGATCACGATCAGCCTGATTCCGCTGTTCGGGACCGGCTGGTTCGTCCCGCGCCTGCACGCGTTCCTCGCGGAGAACCAGGACGTCGACGTGACGGTGCTGTACGCGCACCACCGCAACTACCTGAGTGACGCGTCGGACCTGTCGATCCGCTTCGGCGTCGGCGACTGGCGCGGCTATCGGTGCGAGCGGCTGGTGTCGGGCGCGGTCGTGCCCGTATGCAGCCCCGCGTTCGCGCGCCGCCAAGGGCCGTTCAGGCGGCCCGCCGACCTCGCCGCCGCGCCGCTCGTGCACGACGAGGATCGCAATACGTGGGTCAACTGGTTCCAGCGCGCGGGCGTGAAACACGTCACGCGCACGGTCGGCCCCCTGTTCGAGGATGGTCAGTTGACGCTCGCCGCAGCGCGCGCGGGGCTCGGCGCGGCGCTTTTGCGCGTGCCGCTGATCGAGCGGGAACTGGCGAACGGCGAACTCGTCACGCTGTTCGACCACACGCTCGACGACGGCCGCGACTACTATC
Organism: Burkholderia humptydooensis; assembly: GCF_001513745.1. Taxonomy (NCBI): domain Bacteria; kingdom Pseudomonadati; phylum Pseudomonadota; class Betaproteobacteria; order Burkholderiales; family Burkholderiaceae; genus Burkholderia; species Burkholderia humptydooensis. The sequence goes on from NZ_CP013382.1 coordinate 1,662,881, forward strand.
TGTGCACGCGCGCGAATGCGGACCTGCCGGACGGCGCGCAGCGGCTCGCCGACTGGTTGAGGCAATCGATGGGAAAGCGCGAAGCGGGTTGAGACGCCGGGCAGCTCGAACGATGCCGCGCATGCCGCACATGCCGCACGATGGGCGATCCGCGCGGCCGTCGCGTCAGCTCAGCCGCCACCAGCGCGGCAGCAGCAGCCGCACTTCGCCGCGCCGGAAGCGGTCGTCGATCAGATGCAGCACGCCCTCGTCGTGCTCGGTGCGAATCACCCGCCCCGCCGCCTGCACGACCTTGCGCAAGCCCGGAAACAGGTAGACGTAGTCGTAGCCGCGGCCGAAGCGCGCATCCATCGCGCGCCGCATCTCCTCGTTGACGTCGTTGACCTGCGGCAGCCCGAGCGTCGCGACGAACGCGCCGATCAGCCTGTCGCCGGCAAGATCGACGCCCTCCGAGAACGCGCCGCCCAGCACCGCGAAGCCGATGCCCTGCCCGTTCGGCTCGAAGCGCGCGAGAAACGCGTCGCGCGCGGCCTCGTCCATGCCGGGCGCCTGCTCCCAGACGGGCAGCGCCGGATGGCGCTCGCGCAGCCGCGCGACGACCTGCTGCAGATACTCGAAGCTGCTCAGGAATCCGAGATAGTTGCCCGGCCGCGCCGCGTACTGCGCGGCGATCAGCGCGACGATCGGCTCGAGCGAGCGCTCGCGGTCGCGCCAGCGCGTCGACACGTGCGACGCGACCTTCACCGTCAGTTGCTCGGCGCGAAACGGCCCGTCGACGTCGAGCGTGCCGGTGTCGTCCGGCAACCCAAGCGTGTCGCGGTAGAAATCGAACGGGCTCAGCGTGCCCGAGAACATCACGGTCGCGCGCGCGGCTTCGTGGCGCGGCGCGAGGAAGTCGGCGGGAATCACGTTGCGCACGCAGAGGATCGACGCGTTGCCGCCGCGGCGCGGCGCCGGCGCGCGCACGCGCGTCGCATCGAAGATCGAATGCGTGCCGAACTGCTCGGCGAGCGCGACGAAATGAATCGCGTCGAAACAGAAGCGCAGCACCGCATCGTCGAGCGCGAGCGGCACTTGCGCCGCGAGCTCCGAGAAGCGCCCGATCAGGTTCTGCGCGGCCGACAGCACGCGCGGCGGCACGTCCGGATGCACGACGTACGCCCCCGCCTGCTCGCGATTGAGCGCATTCCATTCGCGGTTCAGGCGCTCGAGCGCCTTCGCGAGCGGCGCGGGCGCGAGCTTGCGCACGCCGGCGAGCTCGCGCTGGTCGAGCGCCGCGCTGTACATCCCGCGTGCGCGGTCGAGCAGGTTGTGCGCCTCGTCGACGAGCACGCCGACGCGCCACTGGTTCTGCTGCGCGAGCGCATGCAGCAACGCGCTGCCGTCGTAGTAATAGTTGTAGTCGCCGACGACGACGTCGCACCAGCGCGCGAGCTCCTGCGCGAGATAGTACGGGCAGATGTCGTGCGCGAGCGCGGCCGCGCGCACCGTCGCGCGATCGAGCCGGCCGTGTTCGAGCGCGGCGGCGCGCGCGGCCGCGAGCCGATCGTAGAAGCCGCGCGCGAGCGGGCACGATTCGCCGTGGCACGCGGCGTCCGGATGCTCGCACGCCTTGTCGCGCGCGACGAGCTCCAGCACGCGCAGCGGCAGCGCGCCGTCCGCGGCCGCGCGCAGCGTGTCGGCCGCGTCGAGCGCGAGCGCGCGGCCGGGCGTCTTCGCGGTCAGGAAGAAGAGCCGGTCCAGATGCGCTTCCCCGCACGCCTTCAGCAGCGGAAACAGCGCGCCGAGCGTCTTGCCGATGCCCGTCGGCGCCTGCGCGAGCAGCGCGCGGCCGTCGCGCGCGGCGCGATAGGCGGCGACCGCGAGCTCGCGCTGGCCGCTGCGAAAGCGCGCGTGCGGAAACGCGAGCGCGCGCAGCGCCGCATCGCGCGCGACGCGATGCGCGTCCTCGCGCGCCGCCCAGTCGACGAAACGCTCGCATTGCTCGGCGAAGCACGCGTTCAGCGTCGCGGCCGTGTGCGTTTCGGTCAGCACCGTCTCGCGCAGCGTCCCGACATCGAAATAGACGAGCGCGACGCTCAGCTCCGCGAGCCCTCGCGATTCGCACAGCAGATGCCCGTACACGCGCGCCTGCGCCCAATGCAGCGCGCGCTGGTTCGCGGGCATCCTCGCGAGATCGCCGCGATGCGTCTTGATTTCCTCGACGCGGTTCAGCGCCGGATCGTAGCCGTCCGCGCGGCCGCGCACCGTGAGGCCGCGATGCTCGCCCGACAGCGCGATCTCCTTCTCGTAGCCGGCGCCGCGGCGCGCCGCGACCGTCGCATGCCCGGCGATGCCTTCGAGCGCGCTCGGCGCGGGTGTGAAGCGCAGATCGAGATCGCCCTCGCGCGCGGTGAATTCGCACATCGCGCGCACCGCGACGACGTAGCTCACGCGAGCGCCTCCTCGTCCTGCGACGACGCTTGCGCGTCGCCGCTCCAGCGCACGTCGATCACGCGCACCGGCATTCGGTGCCGCACGCAGTAGTCGAGCCAGCGAATCTGATTGTCCTGCAGCCTGTCGCCCGGGCCCTTCACTTCGATCAGCTCGTAGCGGCGCTCGGCGGGCCAGAAGCGCACGAGGTCGGGCAGCCCCGAGCGGTTGCCGCGCACGTCGTCGAGCAGCCGCTCGAACCACAGCCGCAGGTGCTCGGCGGGCAGGCACGCGAGCGCGTGCTCGAGCAGCGTGCCGTCGAGCACGCCCCAGAACACGAACGGCGACTGCACGCCCATCTTCTGCCTGTAGTGCCGACGGATCGTGTCGCGGTATCGCGCGCCGTCGAGCTGCGCGAGGCATGCGTCGAACTGCGCGGCGCGGCGCGCGCGGAAATCGGGCGCGTGCAGGTCGGCCGGCCCGCGCTGGAACGGATGGAAGAACGCGCCCGGCACCGCGGCGAACACGGGCTCCCAGCACAGCAGCCCGAACAGCGAGTTGATCAGCGCGTTCTCGACGTAGAAGACGGGCGCGTCCGCGCGGCTCAGGTGATCGCGCGCAACGTATTCGACCGGATACGGCACGCCCGGATGCGCGAGCTCGATACCGTCGCGCGGAATCTCCTGCGCACGCGCGGCGCGCACGGCCGGCAAGCCGACGCGCCGCCGCAGCCGCGGCAGCATCCGCGCGATCTGCTGCGCCTCCGCTTCGTTTTCGGGCGTGCGCGCCGCTTCGTCGGCGAGCGCGAGCGCCGCGCCGAAGCGCTCGCAGCGTTCGAGCACGCGCACGCGCCGCTGCCGGCTGCCGGGCCACGCGCTCGAGGCATACGCGGCGAGCGCGCCGCCCCAGTCCGCGCGGCGCTCGCACGCCTGGCCGATCGCAAACGCCAGCTTCGCGCGGCGCATCGCGAGCCACGCGTTCCCGCAGTCGACCGCGGCCGCCGCGTCGACGAGCGGCGCAAGCGGCGCGTCAACGGGCCAGGCTTCGAGCTGCTCGCGGCATGCGTGCAGTTGCAGATACGCGTCGACGTCGCCGCGCCGCTGGAACGCGCGCGACGACGGCGCGAACGCAACCGTCTCGTACTGCAGCAGCCCAAGGTCGGCAAGCACGAACTCCGACCAGTCCTGATGCAGATTGCCGAAGAACATCAGCCGCAGCCGGTTGCAGAGCGCATCGACCGTCACGCGCAGCACGCGATCGTCGATCGACGGCAGCCATCGCGCCCACGGGCGCTCGCCGTCGTAGCGCGCGCGCAGCGCGTCGAGCCAGTCGGCCTTGCGGATCGCGCCGCTCATGGGCGCATCGGGAAACGCGTCGCGCAGCTCGGGCTTCGTCGCGAGCGCGAACAGCGCGTCGAGCGAAAGCGCCGGCTCCGGATCGATCCAGCCGAGCGCGACGAGCGGCGCCGCAGCCGCGTGCGGACAACCGATCTCGTCATAGACGAGCTTGCTCGCACGAAACATCGGCCCCTTGCGCATCAGCATCCGCACGAGCAGCGCGCGCGACGCGCGCGGCAGCGTGCCGAACGCGGCGACGAACGCGTGCTCGTCGGCGTCGAGCACGTCGTCGTAGCGCTCGACGAGCCACGCGAGCGCACGCTCGAAGTTCGACAGGTAATAGAACGCGGGAGGAGACGACGGATCAGGCGGCACGGGCTTCGGCGGTCAGGATCGGCCAATGGCGCCGCCCCGATTACGGGGACGGAAAACCTCGGCCAGACGGGGCATCCGCGAATGATAGCGCACGGCCGGCCGCCGGCGCGCGCGTGCAATCGCTTCGCGTCGCGCGGCTTCGCGAAGCGCACCCGCGATGCGGCGCCCGATGCGGCGAGCCGTTCAGAACCCCCGTGCTGCACCCGATCGAACTGTCCGAGCCGCTCGCGCATGTGACGCCCGGCACCGGCTTCTCGATCGCGATGCCCGGCCGGCCCGGCGCGCCAGGCGACACCGTCCGGCTCGGCCATCGGCCACGTCGAGCCGGCGCGCCCCGCTCGCCCAACCGGCCGCCGCACGCGTCTCCGACAGGCGAATGCGAGCGCCCGCATCGATCGCTCCGCATCGCGTTCGCAAAAACAATTGAGCGCGCGCCGTCGATGTGATTCCATTCGAATGCGACCGCCGCAAGGCGCCCGCCCGACGCGCGTTCGACGCGCGTTCAACAATCACGACAACACTTCCCTTCCGAGGACACGACTGATGGAGACGATCACCGTCATCGGCAGCAACATGGTCGATCTCGTGACCTACGTCACGCGGATGCCCGCCGACGGAGAAACGCTCGAAGCGCCGAACTTCGAGCTCGGCTGCGGCGGCAAGGGTGCGAACCAGGCGGTGGCCGCGTCGAAGCTGGGCGCGCGCGTCGCAATGGTGTCGAAGGTCGGCGACGACCTGTTCGCCGACGACACGCTGCGCAACTTCGAGCGCTTCGGCGTCGACATCGAGCACGTGCGCCGCGTGCCCGGCGTATCGAGCGGCGTCGCGCCGATCTTCGTGAGCCCCGATTCGCGCAACCGGATCCTGATCGTCAAGGGCGCGAACCGGCACCTGCAACCGGCCGACATCGACGCGGCCGCCGCGCAGATCGAGGCGAGCCGCCTCGTCGTGCTGCAACTCGAGATCGACATCGAGACGGTCTACTACGCAATCGATTTCGCCGCCGCGCGCGGCATCCCGGTGCTGCTGAATCCCGCGCCCGGCGTGCCGGATCTCGACTTCGCGCGGCTGGCGAAGCTCGAGTTCCTCGTGCCGAACGAGACTGAGCTCGCGCTCGTGTCGGGCATGCCAACCGATACGCCCGACGCGATCGAGCGCGCAGCGGGCTCGCTCGTCGAGCGCGGGGTGAAGCACGTGATCGTCACGCTCGGAGAAAAGGGTTCGCTCCTCGTGTCGCGCGCGGGCGTCGTGCGCGTGCCGCCCGTTGCCGTCGACGCGCGCGACACGACGGGCGCGGGCGACGCGTACATCGGCTGCTTCGCACGCCACTACGCGGCGGCGCTCGACGTGCCCGCCGCGATGCGGCTCGCGTCCGCGTACGCCGCCCATTCGGTGACGGGCTTCGGCACGCAGAAGTCGTACGCGGATGCGGCGACGTTCGAGCGCTTTCTGCAGGCGATCGGCTTCGGCGCGTGACGGGCGGCGGATCGCGCGCCGCCCGTCAGCCGATTAGCGTCTTGCGGTAGAGCGCGAGCATCGCGTCCGCGTCGACGCCGATGCACACATCGCGCGACGGCCGTCCGTCCCAGTCCGGCGCGGGCACGGTCATCGTCGCCGGCTTCTGGATCGTCTCGCCGGCCGCGATGCCGCTCGTCAGCACGCGCACCGGGCCCGTGCGCGTCCTGTACAACTGGGGCGCGACCACGTATGCAACCGCCGACGAATCGTGCACATAGATCCCGGCGAGCCCCGCGCTCGCGCGATGGAACGCCTCGTAGTGGCGCGACACGTCCCACACGAAGCGGCCGGCGTCGCCCGCTTCGTCGCGCAGCGCGGCCAGATACTCGGCCGTCATGATCGTGGCCTGGGTGACGTCGAGCCCGACGATCGCGAGCGGCCACGACGCCGACATCACGATGTCCGCCGCGTCGGGGTCGCCCGCGATGTTCGCCTCGGCGGCGGGCGACACGTTGCCGAGCACGCCCGCCGTGCCGAACGCGCCGCCCATGATGACGACCTGCTTGACGAGCGTCGCGACTTCCGCATCCTCGGCGAGCACGTGCGCGAGGTTCGTGAGCGGCCCGACCGCGAGCAGCGTGACTTCGTGCGGATGCGCGCGCACCGTGTCGATGATGAAGCGATGCGCGGGCCGGGCGTCGAGGTTCGGCGCGCGCGCGGCGTCGACGGACAGGGCGAGGCCCGTGTTGCCAAGGCCGTCGTCGCCGTGGATGCCGCCGAGCGGCTCGGGCGCCGGCCGCCGCAGCGGCGCGGCCGCGCCGCGCGCGACAGGCACGCCGGGCGCGAAGCGGCCCGCGAGATAGAGCGCGTTGCGGGTCGTCGTGTCGATCGTCGCGTTGCCGAACACGCTCGTCACGCCGAGCAGCTCGATGTCCGGATGAAGCGCCTGGAACACGAGCGCCATCGAATCGTCGACGCCCGGGTCCGTGTCGTAGATGATCTTCTGCAGGCTCATGGGTATCTTGTAGTGAGCGCGGCATGCCGCCGCCGCACGAGGGTGGGAAGCGTCGAATGATACCCGTGCCGCCGTTTCGCTGCGCGACGGTTTGCGCGCCGCGCGGCGAAACGGCGAAACGGCGAAACGGCGAAACGGCGCACGCGGAAACGGTCAATGAACAAAGGCCCGCCCGGGCGAGCCGAGCATCACGCGCGTTCGCGCGCCCCCGCGCTCACCGGCCGAGAAAGACCGAGATGGTCGCGCAGCGTCGCCCCTTCGTATTCGGCGCGAAAAAGCCCGCGCCGCCGCAGGATCGGCACGACGCCGTCGACGAAATCCTGCAGCCCGCCCGGCAGCACGTCGGGCATCAGGTTGAAGCCGTCGGCCGCGCCGGCGTCGAACCAGTGCGCGATGTCGTCGGCGATCTGCTCGGGCGTGCCGACGATCACCCGATGCCCGCCGCCGCCCGCCATCGCGCGGATCAGCTCGCGCACCGTGTAGCCGTGCCGCCGCGCGCTCGCGAGCGTCGCATGAAAGAACGTGTGGTTGCCGTTGCCGCCGTCCGGCAGCACGAGATCGCCGGGCAGCGGCGCATCGGGCGCGAGCCGCTCGACCGGCACGCCGAGCGTGCCCGCGAGCCGGTTCAGGCCGTAGCGCAGCGGGATCAGATCGATGAGCTCGTCGCGGCGGCGCTGCGCATCGGCCTCGGTCGCGCCGACGATCGTCGTCAGGCCCGGCAGCACCTTGATGTCGTCGCGGCCGAACCCGGCCGCCGCCGCCTTCAGCTCGCGCGCGTAGCCGAGCGCCTCGTCGAGCGATTGCGATGCCGAGAACACCGCCTCCGCGTGCCGCGCCGCGAACGCGCGCCCGTCGGCCGAGCCGCCCGCCTGCACGAGCACCGGATGCCCCTGCGGCGGACGCGGCAGGTTCAGTGGCCCCTGCACGCGGAAATGCGCGCCGCGATGCGCGATCGGCCGCACCTTCGCCGTATCGACGAAGCGGCCGCTCGCCTTGTCGCCGACGAGCGCGTCGTCGTCCCAACTGTCCCACAGCGCCTTCACGACATCGACGAACTCGGCCGCGCGCGCATAGCGCGCCGCATGGTCGGGCACCGCGTCGAGGCCGAAATTGCGCGCGGAGCCGGCGTCGGCCGTCGTCACGACGTTCCAGCCGGCGCGTCCGGCGCTCGCATGATCGAGCGACGCGAAGCGGCGCGCGAGATTGAACGGCTCGTTGTAGCTCGTCGACGCGGTGCCGATGAGGCCGATGTGCGTTGTCGCCGCGGCGATCATCGCGAGCAGGATCGTCGGTTCGAGCGCGGTGATCGGGCGGAAGTCGATCTGATCGACGATCGATGCGTTGTCCGCCAGAAACACCGCGTCGAACTTCGCGGCCTCGGCGATCCGCGCAACGCGCACGTAATGCGAGACGTCGACGAACGCGCGCGGATCGGCTTCGTCGATCCGCCACGCGGACGGCACGAAGCCCGAGTGCAGGATGTTGACGTTCAGATGCAGTTGACGGCGCGGCGGCCGCGTCAAGACGTATGTCATCGATGAAGGCGAGCAGCGGCGCCGGGACGACGGCGCCGTGGCGACACGCGGAGCCGGATGCCGCGACGCGGGCAAGGCGGCCGCGGCCGGGCTGCGGTCGAGGATGCCGCAACGCCGTCGGACCGCGGCGCGGCGGCGCCGTTCAGTGCAGCTTCGGAAAGCCGTGCCGTTCGGCGAGCAGTTCGAGAATGCGGCGCGAATCGGTGACGAAACGCTTGCCGCCGAGCGCGAGCGCGTCGTCGGGCGGCGGCGCGTCGTCGCCGAGGACGAGCACCGGCAGCCCCTGGTGATCGGCATCGAGCGCAGCGATCGCCGCTTCGCGCGGCCGCGCGAACGGCAGCCGGCGAATGTCGAGGCGTGCCTGCCTCGACGGATCGCTCGCAAGCAGGCCCTCGATCGGCACGCTGCCGGGACAGACGAAACGCTCGCCCGGGTGTTGGGGATCGGCGAATCCGGGTTCCAGCAGGAGCAGCAGATCTCGGCTCATCGGCGGTCGGCCTCGCACGCGAGGCAAGTCGTTGGGAATGCAGGCGATTCTCGGCCGATCGAATGCGCGTCGCCACGAATTTATCCGCAGATCGATATGCGCGGCGGCGCTAAGCGCGCGGCGGCGGGATCGCCTGCAACGGACGACGTGGCGCGACGCCGGAATTCGTCCGGCGCCTCGCGCGGATTCGCGAGGCGCGACGCGACGTCGTGCGCCGCACGCTGCGCTGCCGTGTTGCAACGCAATGCGATGGACCGCGCATCGCTGCCTGGCGAATGCGGCAACGCACCATGCACCGGCCGCGCGCCGATACGCGCGAGCGTTCTATTTCGCGCCGGCCCACGAGTCGCCCCCGAGCCGGCCACCCGCCCGCCACCGACCGCCAGCCTTGCTTCTGCGCCGCAAATAATTACATCAAACACTGATTCAGTTGACAGAGATCAAATCGCGGCGTAGCGTTCGTTGAATAACGATCGTTATTAAAAAGAGCCGCCACGATTCCGCGAACGGAACGTGGACGGCTCTACCGTCCGTGTCCGCCCGCGATGCGCCGCATCGATGCGGACGCGCCGTCGATTCGTATTGATATGGAGAGACCCGATGCCTGCCATTGTCCGCCGTGACGTTCGCTTCGCCCTTCCGCCCGATCGCATTGGCGATTGGCACGTGAACGGCGTGGCCAACACGCATTACTTCAACGCGCTGTCGCTGATGTTCCCCGCGGGCGAGCGCTTTTTCATCGACTCGGTCCGTCACTACCGCGACCGCATTCAGGACCCCGAACTGCTGAAGCAGGTTCAGGGCTTCATCGGGCAGGAAGCGATGCACAGTCGCGAGCACGTCGAGTTCAACGACGTCGCCGAAGCGGCCGGTTATCCCGCGCATCGGCTCGACCGCGGCTTCTGGAAATTCACGGGACTGATGCGCAAGCTCTTGCCGCCGCCGCTGCAGCTCGCACAGACGATCGCATTCGAGCACTACACGGCGATCATGACCGACATGCTGCTCAGCAACTTCGAGCATTTCCACGACTCGGCCGACGCATACGCGAACATGTGGCTGTGGCACTCGATGGAAGAGACCGAGCACAAGGCGGTCGCGTTCGACGTGTGGAACGCGGTGATGAAACCGGGGCCGACGCGCTATCTGATGCGCGTCGGTTCGATGCTGCTCACGAGCGCCGTGTTCTGGGGCACGAACTTCTATTTCCACATGGCGTTCATGAACGCGCACCGGCGGATGCACGGCAAGGTCACGGGCAAGTGGGCGTTCGCGCGGTTCTTCGTGAAAGGCTTCATCCATCTGGTGCCGAGCACGCTCGCCTACTTCAAGCCCGGCTTCCATCCGTGGCAGCACGACAACCGCAGGCACTTCGCGCAGCTCGAACGGCTGCTCGCGAACATCGATGCCAGCAACGCGCGATATGCGGCGCAAGCGGCGCCGCGGCGCATCCCGCTGCATCCGATGACCATGCAGGCGAGCTGAACGCCGCGTCTTTCGCAGTCGCGAGCGCATCGGCCGCGCGCCGAAACGCTCGCGCCTCGAACGATCTCACCCAAACGGTGCATTTCATGTCTTCGACTTCGTCTCAGGGGCGCGGCCGGCCGCAAGCCTCACCTTGGCTATCGCTGATCACCCGCCTGCTCGGCGTCAGCTTCGTGCTGTTCTTCGGCACGGCGATCGTCACGATCCTGCTCGGCATCGACCATCGGATCGCGAGCGATCCCATCGGCCTGCTGGCGCTGCGCCTCGTGCGCTGGGGCGGCGCGCACGGCGGCGGCGAGCACTACGAACTGATGATCTCGGCCGTCTATGTCGCCTGGGGCGTCTTTCTGTGGGAAGCCGCCAGCGATCCGTTCGAGCACAAGCTGTTTCTCGACTTCACGGTCGTCGCGAACGCCGCCCACTTCGGGCTGATGTTCGTGCAGGGCCTGGTGATGCCGGGCGAGCGCATCCACCTGGTCAGCGACGTCGCGCTCGGCTGGTTCGCCCTCGCGCTCTTCGCCGCGACGTGGATTCCTGCGCGAAGCAAGGCGGCGAAGCGGCACGCAGCGAGTTTCAGCCGTTGATCGCTGCCGTGGGCGCGCAGTCGCGCACCTTGCACGCGCGAGCGAAAGCGCGGCATGCCGCGCGCGCCCGTTCGCGCCGCATAAGCATCGCACGATTCGTTCGTTGTCCGGGCGGGCGCGCTCCGTTTAACGTGGTTGTTTTTCGCGCCCATCCCTGCCAGGACCTCCGATGGCCATTTCCAGCCCCGATTCCACGCTGCGGCGGACCACGACGCCCGCCGCCCCGTCGCACGCCGACGCGCACGACAGCAAGATCGCCGACGCCGCGCGCCTGTTCGACGACGATCCGCTGATCCGCCGCTTCGCCCCGATATTCGACCGGATCGCGCAAGGCGCGGTCGCGCGCGACCAGCATCGCGAGCTGCCGTACGAACCTGTCGAGTGGCTGCGCGCGGCGGGCTTCACGAAGCTGCGCGTGCCGACGGCCGCGGGCGGCGACGGCATCGGCCTCGCGCCGTTCTTCGCGCTGCTCTCGCGGCTCGGCGAAGCCGATCCGAATCTGCCGCAGATCCTGCGCGTGCACGGCGGCTTCGTCGAGATGCTGCACGAGAGCGCCGACGACGCGCTGCGCGACCGCTGGTTCGCGCGCATCGCGCGCGGAACGATCGTCGGCGGCGCGACCGCGGAGCGGGCCGCCGTCACGAGCAACACCGTGCGGCTGTCGCGAGAGAACGGCAAGCTGTATCTCGACGGCGAGAAGTACTACACGACAGGCACGCTGTACGCGGACTGGATCGACGTGACCGCGAACGACGGCGATACGGACCTGCGCGTGCTCGTGCCGGCCGGCGCGCCGGGCGTCGAGCGCCTCGACGATTGGGACGGCTTCGGCCAGCGCCTGACGGGCAGCGGCACGACGCGCTTCACGCGCACCGAGGTCGCGCCGGACGACATCTATCGGCGCTTCGATGCATCGCAGCCGCGCAGCAACAGCCTGCTGACCGCGTATTTCCAGACGCTGCATCTCGCGAATCTCGCGGGCATCACGCGCGCGGTGCTGCGCGACGCGGTCGCCTTCACGCGCGACCGCACGCGCACGTTCGGCGTGCCGGGCGCGTCGAGCCCGCGTCACGATCCGCTCGTGCAGCGCGTGATCGGGCGGCTCGCGAGCCTCGCGTATTCGACGCAGAGCCTCGTCGCGGCGATCGCACGCACGCTCGACGACCTGTCCGCCGCGCGCGCAGCGGACAGCGCGACCGAAGATGCATACGTGCGCGTCGACATCCAGGCATTCCAGGCGCAGCAGATCGTGCTCGCGCAGACGCTCGAGGCCGCGACGCTGCTGTTCGAAGTGGGCGGCGCATCGGCGACGAGCGAGACGCGCCGCTTCGATCGCCACTGGCGCAACGCGCGCGTGCTCGCTTCGCACAATCCGGCGATCGTTCGCGAAGCGGCGATCGGCAACTACTATCTGAACGGCGTCGGGCACAACGAGCGCTTCGGGATCGCACATGCGGACGCCGCGCGCTGACGCCGGCGACGCCGTGCGATCGCAGCCGGCGCGCTAATCGACCAGGAACCGCTCGCGGTCCTGCCCGGCGATCCAGGCGGGTGCGCGGCCGCGCCCTGTCCATGTCGCGCCCGTGTCCGGATCGCGATAGCGCGGCCTCGGCAGCGCGTCGACTTTCTTCGGCCGCCCGAGGCGAGGCGGGAACAGATCTTTTTGCGTGAGACCGTACGCGACGATCTTCTTGCGCAGTTCGACAAGCACGTCGGGCAACTCGACCGCGCGTGCGGTCTTCGCCTGCTGCTTCAAATCATCCAATTGGGCAAGCAATTCCTTGTATGTTGCCATTACCATTTCCCCGTATGATTCCACTGCCTCTTTTCGACCGACAATCGAAAACCATGTTGTTATGTTAAAGAGTGCCGAAGTCAGTTTTCGGCTATCATAGCGCAATTAGGCCAAGGTGGACTATTTCGATTCAGCAGGGAGCATTCGCCCATGCTCCCTTCCATTCATCACCCTCGTTATGTCGTGCTGCGCACGCATTTGCGCGCGCTGAGAAGAGCAGCCGGCCTCACGCAGACGCAATTGGCCGAGCGCCTGAGCATCGACCAATCCTATCTCTCCAAGATCGAACGCGGGGAACGCTATGTCGATATTCTCCTTTATCTCGATTGGTGCCGTCATTGCGGCATCGAGCCCAACCACGCCGTATCTGAATTAATCGACGCGGGCGTTTGAATGGCTCATGCGGCTGCATTTCGTCATTTGAAACGATTTGAATGCCGCGCGGCGTGCGCCGCTTCGTTTGACCGCGCGTTCGTTCGCCTGTGTTCATCGCGTCGCGCGTCGTGCGGCGTATCGGCCGCCCGTCGCGAGCGCAGTGGCGCGCCGGTCCGCCTGGCTCGCGTAGTAGTGCACGGTAGGCGCGGCGCTCCACAGAGCGTCTCGCGCAGCGGCAACCGCGCGACACCGCGCGGTCGCGGATCGGATCGACGCTCGCGCGATCGGTCACGCACCGGAATCGAATCGCTTCATTCTTCCGTCGCATCGAAACGATGCGGCGAGGCACTTCGCTCCCGTATCGCCTCGCGACGCGTCGCCCGCTGCCGGGCCGTCCGTTCGCCGATCGCGGCGACGCGCACGCGTAGCGTCGACTGCTCACGAGCCCGAATGCGCACGCGACGGCAATGGCGGCGAACGGCGAATGCATGCGACGCCGCAGCGCGTGGCCGGCCCCGATCGGTCGACCGAAGTTCTACTCCATTCGCCGCATCGTCATCGCCGCACGCGCGCCGCCTCGCGCACGCCGGCCGCCCGGCTTACTGCCCGGCCTCGGCCGCCGGCCAGAACACGAGCGCCCGCACCTCGATGCTACGGCGCGGCGCGGCCGTCTCGGGCGTCGTCGGATCGTCGAACGCGGTATGCGCGGTGAGACGCGCGCGGCCATCGTCGAGCGAATCGTAGATCTTCAGCAGCAGCACCTCGTCGCGGCGCAGCCGCGGAAAGTAGAACCAGCGGTGCGCGGGATTCGCGACGACCGAATAGGTCTCGCCGACCTTGTCGCGATAGACGAGATCGCTCGGCACCAGGTCGTCCGGCGCGATCGTGCGCGCATCGCACAGCGCGAGCGGCAGCCGTTCGACGACGTCGAGCGGACGCCAGACGTTGACGATCGCGAAGCGGTGCCGCAAGCGCGCGGCGGCCTCGTCGGCGCCCAGATGGTCGCGCACGCGGCGCGGCGCCGACACGAACGTCTGGTCGTTGTGCACGCGGCGCACCGGCTCGCGCAGCGTGGCCGTCGCGCGCGAGCCGTGCGCGCTGTCGCGCAGCGTGTGATCGAAGATGACGACCTTTTCCGCGCCCGTCGCCGCGCGCAGCAGCGCATCGACTTCCGCGTAGTAGGTCGAGCGGATCGCCGCGTCGTCGGCGAAATCCGCGAGTGCGGTGCGATGCGCAACGAGCTCGAAGCCGCTCGCATCGAGCCCGAGCGCGCCCGCCGCCGCGAGCGGCCGCGCGTCGCGGATCTTCACGCGGCGCGGCGCGAGCTCGCCCGTCGCCCACGGCGTGCCGGGCGGCGGCTCGAACGTATACGACACCGGACGCGCGGCGCCCTTCGCCAGGTAATTGACCTCTGCTTCGATCTCGCCGCCTTCCTGCACCGGCGGCCATTCTTCGATGACCGTGCTCATTGCGACTGCTCCTCGTCAAAACGCTTCGTTGTACGGACGCAGATCGAGCTCCTGCGTCCACGCGCTGCGGTGCTGCACGTGCAACTGCCAGTAACTGTCGGCGATCGCGTCGGGCGACAGCAGCCCGTCGGCGCCCGCTTGCGCGGCGCGCTCGGGCGCCGCGCTGCGCAGCCGCTCGCCGTCGATGCCGCCGTCGATCACCGCATGCGCGACATGAACGCCGCGCGGGCCGAACTCGCGCGCGAGCGTCTGCGCGAGCGAGCGCAGCCCCGCCTTCGCCGACGCGAACGCGGCGAACGGCGGGCGGCCGCGCAGCGACGCGGTCGCGCCCGTGAACAGCAGGCTGCGGGGCGTGTCGTCGCGCCGCGCGTCGTCGCCTGCGTCGAGCAGTTGCGCGAGCGCCGCCTTCGCGAACAGGAAGCCGCCGATCACGTTCGTGCGCCACGCGTTCTCGAATTGCGCGACGCTCAGTTCGAGCGTCGGCGCACGGAGCGCGTTGCCCGCGTTGAACACCGCGGCCCGCAGCGTGCCGAGCGTGCGCACCTCGATCGCGAGGCGCTCGACGTCGGCCTCGCTCGCGATGTCGCCGCTCGCGACGTGCGCGACGCCGCCCTGCGCGCGGATCTCGCCCGCGACCGCGGCGAGACGCTCGTGCGTGCGCCCGGTCAGCACGACGGCGTAGCCGCCGCGCGCGAAGCGCCGGCCGACGGCCGCGCCGAGCCCGGCGCTCGCGCCGACGCCCGCGATCCACGCGAGCGGAATGGAACTGGATGACACCGTATCGATCGTCATATCGGCGAACCCTATATCGTCTGTTGCGCGTGCGAAACGAAGAAAACGAGATATGTTTATCGGAACGACTGCGAACGCGCTCGTTGGTGGAGCGTTGAGCATAGTGCCTTTTTAAAACCCTGTCGGTCGCGCAGTTTTGTCGATGTTTTGCCGGTTCTTGACGGGGGTCTGGCAGGTGAATGGCAACGCAAGCGGACGAGCGAGCGGCGGCCTTCGCCCACCGTCAGGCCGCCCGCCGCGGCCGCCGCCGAACGAACCCGCACATCGCGAGCGCGACGGCCGCGAGCGCCGCGCCGGTGAAGAACGTCGTCGGCGCGCCGTGGTGCTCCCACAGCCAGCCGGCGAGCGCGCTCGCCGCCAGCATCGCGATCCCGCCCGCGAGATTGAACACGCCGAACGCGGTGCCGCGCAGTTCCGCCGGCGCGGTTTCCGCGACGAGCGCGGCGAGCATCCCCTGCGTGAAGCCCATGTGCAGCCCCCAGACGGCGACGCCCGCGAACAGCGCCGTCGGCGACGCGCTCGCGCCCAGCAGCAGATCGGCCGCGATCAGCAGCAGCATGCCGGCCGCGAGCGGCGCGCGCGCGCCGAACGTGTCGGACACGATGCCGACCGGATACGCGGACGCCGCATACGCGACGCTCATCACGACCATCACGGCCGGAATCCACGCGATGTCGAGCCCCGCCTGCTGCGCGCGCAGCACGAGGAACGCCTCGCTGAAGCGTGCGAGCGTGAACGCGGTGCCGATCAGCACGACGAACCAGTAGCGTCCGGAAAACGCGCGCAGCGCGCGCCAGTGAAGCGGCGAGCGGAATGTGCGCGCGGCGGCGGGCGCGGCGGCGGGCTCGTCGACGCCGAACAGGATCAGCACGATCGCGGCGAACGCCGGCACGACCGCGAACCACAGCACCGCGCGGATGTGATCGGCGAACGCGAGCATCAGCACGATCGCGAGCAGCGGCCCCGCGAACGCGCCGACGGTATCCATCGACTGGCGCAGCCCGAAGCACGCGCCGCGGATCTCGGGCGGCGCGACGTCGGCGACGAGCGCATCGCGCGGCGCGCCGCGGATGCCCTTGCCGACCCGGTCGAGCAGCCTCGCGGCGGCAACCGTCGCCGGCCCGGACGCGAGCGGAAAGAGCGGCTTCGTCAGCGCGGCGAGCCCGTAGCCGAGCAGCAGCAACGCCTTGCGCCGGCCGAGCCAGTCGCTCAGCGCGCCGGAGAAGATCTTGACGATCATCGCGGTCGCCTCGGCCGCGCCTTCGAGCACGCCGAGCGCCGCGACGCTCATGCCCATCGTCGTCACGAGATAGATCGGCAGTAGCGCATGGATCAGCTCGGACGACACGTCCATGCACAGGCTGACGAAGCCGAGCGCCCACACGGTGCGCGGAATCGGAGGACGGCGGGAAGGAACGGAATGCGCGGGCATTAGCAGGCTCTCGGGCAACGATCGGGACAAAACGGGAAAGAATGCGTGCGATACGTCGAAGCAATATATCGAAGTATCGAAGCAATGCGCCGAAGCGATGCATCAACGCAATGCGGCGCCGGAATCTCCGGGCGGGCGCGGCAGGATCGATCCGCCATGCCGCGCCGATCGACGCGCGGCTAGTCGGTCAGGCCGGCGCGCATCGGATAGCCGCCGCCGTCGGCGGGCTCGGCGGGCGGCGGCGCGACGTAGCGCGCGGCGTCGAAGTCCGCGGGCAGCGGCTCGACCGGATAGCCCTGCTTCTCCCACGCGTCGAGGCCGCCCTTCAGCGCGAGCGCGTGGCGGATGCGCTTGCGCTGGAGCTGGCTGACGATGCGCTTCGCGGTGGCTTCGTTCGGGCATACGCAGTACACGACGACCGGGCGCGTCATCAGATCGGGATGCAGCGACTCCGGCGAATCGAGATCGAGCGGATACGCGCCCGCGATCCGGTACGCCTCCTTCTCGCGCACCGCGCGCGGCCGCGCGTCGAACACGACGGGCGGCGCCGCCGACTTCAGCATCGCATCGAGCTGCTGCGGGCTGATGCGAATCTTCGCGAGCCAGCGGCGAAAGCGCATGCGCATCGCCGAGCGGTACAGCAGGAACGTGACGAAGATCGCGGCGAACGCGTCGAACAGCGTGCCGCCGCTCGCGCTCACCCACTGCATCAGCCGCACGATCTCGTCGTGCAGCACCGCGCCGCCGAAGAGCCACACGCTCGCCCATAACGACGCGCCCGCGACGTCCCAGAACAGGAACACCCACACGGCGACGGCCGTCGTGCCGAGCAGCGGCGCCGACACGAGCCCCAGGCCCGGCAGGAACTTCGCGAGCACGAGAAGCGGCGCGCCGTGCTTTTCGAACACCTTGCGCGCGACGCGCAGCGTCGCGTCGAGCGACAGCGAGAAGCGCACGAGCGCGTTGAGGAGCCGCCGGCCGCGCGCGCGTCCGGCGAAGAACCACATCGAATCGGCGAGCACCGTCGCGGCGACGGCCGCGACGAGCATGCTCGCATAGGACGCCTGCCCCATCGCCGCCATCGTGCCGCCGACGATCAGCATCGGCACGGCCGGCACGGGCATGCCGAGCTGCGTGACGAGCACGCTGGCGAACACGGCCCACGGACCGAGCGACGCGGGAACAGCCTGCGGAAAATGCCACACGAAACGCACCTCGAACGCGACGAATGCCGAGCCGGGTGGCGTCGGCGCCCGCGGAGAACCGCGGCGCCCGCCGCGGCGCGTGCGCGGCGTGGATCGGCATCCCGCATTCTAAACGCGTTTCGTGACGGGCTCGCGCGAGGGCGCGAGCGCATGCCGCCCGGGCG
This sequence comes from Burkholderia humptydooensis, assembly GCF_001513745.1. Taxonomy (NCBI): domain Bacteria; kingdom Pseudomonadati; phylum Pseudomonadota; class Betaproteobacteria; order Burkholderiales; family Burkholderiaceae; genus Burkholderia; species Burkholderia humptydooensis. Next base: position 1,680,801 of record NZ_CP013382.1, read on the forward strand.
CGCCTACCCGGGCACCCGGTGCACGCCTACTCGGACACTTCGACGATGACCTTCAGCGCGCGCGTGTTCGCCGCATGACCGAACGTCTCGTATGCCTGCTCGATGCCGGCGAGCGGAAAACGGTGCGTGATCAGCCGCTTCGGGTCGAGCCGCCCCGCGCCGACGGTCTTCAGCAGCATCGGCGTGCTCGACGTGTCGACGAGCCGGGTCGTGATCGTGATGTTGCGGTCCCACAGCGTCTCGAGATGCAGATCCGCCTTCACGCCGTGCACGCCGACGTTCGCGATCACGCCGCCCGGCGCGATGATCTGCTGGCACAGCTCGAACGACGCCGGAATGCCGACGGCTTCGATCGCGCAGTCCACGCCGTCGCCCGTCAGCGCCTTCACCTCGGCCACCGCGTCGACCTGGCCGTTGTCGATGCACGCGGTCGCGCCGAAGCGCTGCGCGACGGCGAGCCGGTTCGGGTCCGGATCGATCATCACGATCTGCGCGGGCGAATAGAACTGCGCGGTCAAGAGCGCCGCGAGCCCGATCGGCCCCGCGCCGACGATCGCGACCGTGCCGCCCGGCTGCACGCGGCCGTTCAGCACGCCGCACTCGAAGCCCGTCGGCAGGATGTCGGACAGCATCACGAGCGCCTCCTCGTCGGCGCCGGGGGGAATCCGGTACAGGCTCGTCTGCGCGTGCGGGATCCGCACGTATTCGGCCTGCGTGCCGTCGATCCGGTTGCCGAGAATCCAGCCGCCCGTCGCGCAGTGCGAATACATCCCGCGCCAGCAGTATTCGCACTGCCCGCACGACGAGATGCACGAGATCAGCACGCGGTCGCCCTCCTTCAGCGTGCTCACCGCGGCGCCCGCGCGATGCACGACGCCGACGCCCTCGTGGCCGAGAATGCGCCCGGGCTCGCAGCTCGACACGTCGCCTTTCAGGATATGCAGGTCGGTGCCGCAGATCGTCGTGCGCGTGACGCGCACGATGACGTCCGTCGGTGCGACCAGCTCGGGCATCGGGCGCTCGTCCAGCGACTTGCGGCCGGGCCCGTGATACACCAGCGCTTTCATGTCGTGTTCTCCGCTCGCGGGGCGTGGAATGCCCCTCGCGCCTCACTCTAGGCGCGCCGCGCGCACGCCGGTTGACGCGCATCAAGCGCCGCGGCCCACGCGGATGCGACGCACGCGCGCAGCACGCGGGCCCGGCCGGGCGGCCTGACGGGCTTTGATCTGAGTCAAGCGCGCCGCCCGCGCGCTTCATAGACTGGGGACATACGTCCAAAACGGCGCGCGACGCGCCGGAACCTAGGAGAACGAGCGATGAGCTACAAGAGCATCCTGGTCCACCTCGACACGAGCGATCGCGCGCGCACGCGGCTCGAAACGGCGCTGACGCTCGCGCGCCAGTTCGGCGCGTACCTGAGCGCGATCTTCTCGATCTACACGCCCGAGCCGACGTCGTTCTACGTGATGGCGGGCAGCGCCGACTACTTCGCCGACCAGGAAAAGCGGCGCGGCGAGAAGCGCGCGGCGCTCGAGCGCCTGTTCCATGCGGAACTCAAGCGCGCGAACGTCGAGGGCCAGTGGATCGTCGCCGAAGCGCGCGCGAACGAAGCGGTGCCGCACTACGCGCGCTACGCGGACCTCGTGATCGCCGGCCAGGCCGATCCGGACGACCCGGAAACCTACGTCGACGACAGCTTCCCCGACACGCTCGTGCTGTCGGCGGGCCGCCCGGTGCTGCTGTTGCCTTACGCGGGCATGCCGTCCGCGATCGGCACCCGCGTGCTCGTCGCGTGGGACGGCAGCCGCGAGGCGACGCGCGCCGTCCACGACGCGGCGCCGTTCCTCGCGCTCGCGACGAAGACGACGATCGTCACCGTGAACGGCGCCGGGCAGGAGCCGCCCGGCGCGCGGATTCCGGGCGCCGACATCGCGCTCACGCTCGCGCGGCATCACGCGAACATCGACGTGCGCGACCTCGAACGCTCGCGCGACGCGTCGATCGGCGACGTGCTGCTGTCGCACGCATACGAATCAGGCACCGACCTGCTCGTGATGGGCGCATACGGCCACGCGCGCTGGAAGGAGCTGATCCTCGGCGGCGTGACGCGCACGATCTTTGCGTCGATGACGGTGCCGGTCCTGATGTCGCACTGAGCGGCACGACGGCGCGCGCGTCCGATGCCGCCCGAAGAGGCGCGCGGGCGGCGAGCCGAGCCGAGCCGCGCGGTGCGCGGTGGGCGCGGGCCGAACGAAACGGGTGTTGGGAGACAGACATGTATTCGATCATTCTTGTCGCGCTCGACGGCAGCGAGACCGCGTCGCATGCGCTCGACTCGGCGCTGCAGCTCGCCGTCGACACGGGCGCGCGGCTCGTCCCCGTCTATGTCGTCGACATGCCGGTGTTCGCATTCGACACGCCGGGCTACGATCCGTCGATCCTCATCGATGCGTTTCGCGAGGAAGGCCGGCGCGTGCTCGACGATGCGCAGGCCCGGATGACGCGGCGCGGCGTCGCCGGCGCGCCTCGGCTCGTCGAGGTCGAGCCGCCGGGCGAGGACGTCGCCGAACGCCTCGAGCGCGCGGCGCGCGAGATCGGCGCGAGCCTGATCGTGATGGGCACGCACGGCCGGCGCGGCGTTCGCCGGCTGATGCTCGGCAGCGTCGCCGAACGGCTGCTGCGGCACGCCCGCTGCCCGGTGCTGATGATTCCGGCCCGCGGCGCGCCGGCCGCCGACGCGAACGCCACTCATCCGACGGAGACTGCGTGATGAAATTCAAGACTTTGCTCGTTCATGTCGACGACAGCCGCCAGAGCGGCGCGCGCACCGAGTTCGCGCTCGACCTCGCGCGGCGCTGGGACGCACACGCGATCGGCCTGTACGCCGTATGCCAGGACCTGATGCGGCCGCTCTTTCGCCGCGACGAGAGCCTGCGCCTCGCGGCGAACGAGGCGCAGCACGCCGCGAGACGCGACGCCGCGCAGGCGCGCTTCACGGCCGCCGGCGAACGCGCGGGCGTCAACTTCGAGTGGCGCGCGCCCGCCGGGCCGCCCACCGACGTCGCGACGCTGCACGCGCGCCATGCGGACCTCGTCGTGCTCGGCCAGCCCGATCCGGGCGACGACGCGGCGTTCATCGAGCAGCACTTCGTCGACGACGTCGTGATGAGCTGTGGCGTGCCGGCGATCGTGCTGCCGTTCACGGGCGCGATGCACACGTTCGGCGAGAACGTGCTGGTCGCGTGGAACGGCAGCCGCGAGGCGGCGCGCGCGGTCGCGGATGCGCTGCCGATCCTGAAGCGCGCGCGCTTCGTGACCGTCGAAAGCGTGATGTACCGCCGCAAGACGGGCGCCGATCTCGCGCCCGCGGGCATCGACGTCGCCGCGTATCTCGGCCGGCACGGCATCCAGGCATCGTTCTCGACGTCGGCGCACGTGCCGGGCGTCGAGACCGGCGCGGCGCTGTTGAACCGCGCGGCCGACCTGCACGCGGACCTGCTCGTGATGGGCGCTTACGGCCATACACGCGCGCGCGAACGCGTGCTGGGCGGCGTGACCCGGACGATGTTCGAATCGATGACGGTGCCCGTGCTGCTGTCGCATTGAGCGACACCGCGGCGGCGGCGTCGTCGGGCGGAACCGGTGCCAGCGCGGGCCGGCCGCGCCCGTCTCGGGCGCCTTCCCTTCGTTGCTGCCGGGTGAACCCGCGCGTCGATCACGCGACGGTCGCTCCGCCCGAAGGCCGGCGGCGATCGCGACCGCCGCCTCGTGGCGTCAGGATATCGCCGCGTGGCGACCTCCGCGCTTCGCCGATCTCGATTGCCGCGCCCGCTTGCCGCAACGCAGCATGCGGACGCCGTGCGCCGCGTGCGCCGCGTGCGCCGCGTCAGGCGGCGGATTCGTCGTGGCGGCGCAGCAACACGGGCCGGTCCGCGATCCGCAGCAGCGATTCGGCGACGCTGCCGAGCAGCAGCCGACGTATTCCGTGGCGCCCGCGGGTGCCCATCACGATCAGATCGGCGCCGCACTCGGCGGCCGTGCGCATCAGCACCGCCGCGACGTCCTCGCCATACGAATCGATCGCGCGCACCGAGCCCTCGATGCGATGCTGCGCGAGCCGCGCCTTCGCGTCGGCGAGCACGCGGGTCGCGATGTCGGTCGCCGGGCCGCCGTCGTCCTGCGGCTCGAGGTACGCGGCGTCGACGTCGACGAGCTGCGGCTTGTGCTCGACGACGCACACGGCCGTCACCGTCGCGCCGAACGTCTTGGCGACCTTGATCGCTTCGTCGAGCGCGACGCTCGCGCTGCGGCTGCCGTCGAGCGCCGCGAAGATTCTTTTGTACATGGTCGACACCTCCGGAAAACACCGTTCGATCGCGTGCGGGCACGCCCTGCCGAGAGTCTCGCGCGCCACGGACGGCCCACCGTTGACGAGGATCAAGCGTGCGCTCGGGCGGCGCGGCGCGCATGCGGCGGCGCCGCAGCCGCCACGTGCGCGCTTCGATCCCATTGGCCAAAAGCAGCCAAATCGAGCACAATTTCATCTCAATATTGATGATAAGAGGCTGCGGCCCACTTGCGGGCGTCCGCGCGTTCGGGACGCCGCGTCGCGGCCGCCTCGACCGGGGAGCAAGACCTTGAAGACCGCTCTGACGACGGCTCGAAACGAACGCGCACGCGCCACGCCACGCGCCGGCCCGCCCGCACGGTTGCACGCCGCCGCGCCCGCGGCGGCCGGCGCGCGCGGCGCCGGTTCGGCCGCCCGCCGGTCGACCTCCCCGATGCAATCGACTCGACAGGAAGATTTCCACCCATGATCAAGGTTCTGATTGCCGACGACCACGCGCTCGTGCGCGACGGTCTGCGCCATATCCTGCAGAATGCGTCCGGCTACGAAGTCGCCGGCGAAGCGTTCGACAGCGCGACGACGATCGCGCTCGTGCGCTCGACGCCCGCCAATGTGCTCGTGCTCGACCTGTCGATGCCGGGCCGCAACGGCGTCGAGCTGATCAAGCAGATCAAGGAAGAGAAGCCCGCGCTGCGGATCCTGGTGCTGACGATGCACGCGGAACAGCAGTACGCGGTGCGCGCGTTCCGCGCGGGCGCATCCGGCTATCTGACGAAGGAAAGCGCGAGCTCGGAGCTCGTCGGCGCGGTGACGAAGGTCGCCTCGGGCGGCGTCTACGTGAGCCTCGCGATGGCCGAGCGCTTCGCGCAAAGCCTGAACGAGCCGGCGGAGACGCTGCCGCACCATCGGCTGTCGGACCGCGAGTTCGACGTGTTCCGCCGGATCGCGTCCGGCCAGACGCTCACGCAGATCGCCGACGAGCTGTGCGTGAGCGCGAAGACGGTCAGCACGTACAAGACGCGGATTCTCGAAAAGATGCAGATGCCGCACGAAGCGGCGCTCGTGCGCTACGCGTTGCGGCACAAGCTGATCGACGATCCGGACGAGGATTGACGCACGCCCCCCGTGGCCGCGCGCCTCGATGAGCGACGCAGCCGGGCGGCCGGCCTGCGGGCGCGCGGCGCGGCCGCCTTACAAATTGAATGCTTTCGACATCTTCAGCTCGATCCAGGTCATGCCCGCGCGCAGCCCCTCGATCATCGCGTCGCGCTCGGCCGGATACGTGCCGCCGTGCCGGAACGCGTGCCTGAACACGCCGCCGCCCGGCGCACTGTGCATCACCTTGATGTCGCACACGTAACCGCCCTGCACCGGCGACGTCGTCACTTCGACCGTCCAGTCGCCGTCCTTGATGTTGCCTGACAACGTCATGTCGCTCTCCAGCCGGATCGGCCGACGCGGCGCCGCGCGACGCCGCGCGGCATGCGTGCGCTATTCGTAAAGGAATCGAAAGAACCCGCTGTGCAGCAGGACCGGCTTGCCGCCGATCTCGTCGAGCATCCGGCGCGCCGCATGCTCGATCTTGCCGCGATGCAGGTCGAACGCCGCGAGCAGATCGTCCTCCTTCAGCGACGCCGCGCCGAAATGATCTTCGAGCGCCTCGGCCGTGATCGCGCATTGCACGTACTCGCCGTCGACGAGCGCCGGAAATGCGACGACGAGATCGCGCGCGCAGTACTCGGGCGGCGGATCCAGAGGAAACGAAATCTTCATGACGGGCATGACAATCTCCTGTAGCCACTGCCGGCACGCGCAGCGGACCATCGATGCTTCAGCATAGAGCCGCGCCGCGCCGCCCGCTTGACCCACGTCAACCGGCCGCGCGCGGCGCGCGGTTGATCTGCGTCAACACGCCGGCGGGCAACGGGGCGATGATCGTTTCGTCGCGTGCGCCGTCGTGCCCTTCGTGCCGGCCTCGCACGCGCCGAACGATGGGGCGGGCCATGACACTGAAAGCGAATCTCGAAGGCGTGCGCGACACCTATCGCCTCTGCTTCGTGCGCAATCCGTGGGCCTACTTCACGTGCTTGCCGCTCGATCGCCAGTGCGGCGACCGCTGGAGCGAGGCGCCTTACGAACTGTACGCCGGACCACCCTACGGCGACAGCCCCGACCAGATCCTGCGCGTCGCGTTCGACGGCCCGCTGCTGCCGCCCGAGGCCGGGCGCGGCGGGCTCACGTGCAGCGTCGTCGACATCAACGAAGGCCTCGCGCCGTGGCTTCGGACCGAAAGCTACTTCGGCGGCGAGCCGCTCGCGATCGCCGCGGGCGCGACGCTCGGCGCGTTCGTCGAGACGATCGAAAAAGCGGGCGGCACGGTGTTCGTTCCGCTCACATGGGGCGCATTGCCGGACGCCGGCAAGCGCGCGCATGCAATGGTGGTGACGAACTGAGCGATATGCGGGCGCGGCCGTCGCGGTGATCGCCGTGCGCGCGCACGCGGCGCAAACGCGCGCGATCGGATCGCGCCTCCCCATCCGCGAGCGAACCTGCCGACCGATCGGGCCCGCGCGCCGCGACGCCGTCAGCGCTCGTCCTTCGCCGTCGGATTCAGCAGCACGACGAACGCGGCGACGCCGACCGACAGCGCGATCACGCCATAGAAAAACTCGGCGCTGCTGTCGAACAGCAGGCCGCGAACGGCTTCCATCATCCCCGCTAGCGAAATGAACACGGCGATGGTCGCGAGAACGACCCGATATTTGCGCACCATGACGGTCTCCTGGCTTTCGTGTATGCGGCCGCCGTCCAATGTCGACACCGCGCGCCGGCGTCGTCACGCGCGATCGACGCTCGTGCTTCCCGTCCAGCCTTTCGGTATGATCGCCCGTCGCACGATCGCGGCCTTGACCTGAGTCAAGCGCCGCCCGCCGTTGCGAGCTGCGCGAACGACGCACCGGCGCCGCGTAGAAGTGCGCTTCCACACGCGCAAAAAGCCAAAAGCGTCGCTGTACAATGCTCGGGCATCACCGCCGCGCCGCGCCCGCGCAACGGGCACGGCCGACGCAATCGCAGGCGCCGCGCGCCTTGCGTCGAACGGCAACCGTAGCCTCGTGGGAGATTCATGGATTCGGACATCATGCATATCGGCGGACGCATCCGCCGCCTGCGCCGGGAGCTGAAAAAAACGCTGCTCGAAGTCGCCACCGAGGCAAACCTGTCGGTCGGATTCCTGTCGCAAGTCGAACGCAACCTGACCGGCATTTCGATTTCTTCGCTCGTCAACGTCGCCAAAGCGCTGCGCGCGCCGCTCAGCGCGCTCATCGACCAGCCCCGTCAGGATCGGCCGGATTCGCACGAGGGCAGCCGCGAGTCGTACTCGATCCGTCCGACGCAGCAGCGCTACGAGCGCCTGTCGACGACCTTCGCGGGCAGCCAGCTCAACGCGGTCAAGGTATCGATGATGGAAGGCTATTCGTCCGAATGGGTCGCGCATGCCGGCGACGAATTCGTGTTCGTGCTGTCGGGGCATGTCCGCTACACGGTCGGCAAGCAGGACTATCCGCTCGGCCCCGGCGATTCGCTGCACTTCAATGCGCACGAGCGGCATCGCGTCGTGAACGTGGGCAACGAGCCCGTCGAGCTGATCGCGGTCGGCACGCTGCCGCTCTTCGGCGACGGGCGGCCCGCGTTTCCGTCGCTGCCGGGCGGACAGAAGCCGCCGCGCACGCGCGCCGCGCGCAAGAAAATCGAGCCGCCGCCTTCGGCGCAAAAAAACGAACGGCGCAAGGAGGCGCCCGTTCCGCGCGCGGTCCCGACGAATGACGCCGCACACCGCGTCGCGAAAAAAACCACGCGTTGAATGCCGCGCAAGCGACGCCGGCGCGCCGGTCCGCGCCGCCGCTGCGGCTCCCGCCATCGCACGCATCAATTCAATCAGCACATTCGTTTCAACGCGGCGGAAATGAATGGATTGAATTTTCAATAAATCAAAACAAATAAATCCCCCGCCGAAACGCCTCGCCCATCCATTTACAATCATATTTATTTGCGTATTTTTTGCATCTTTAATACGATTTCTGGCGCGGCCGGCGAGCGCCGCCGACGATGCATTTCCTTCGCGACGCCCGATGATTTGGCGACTCAAAATCCACGAATAAATCAATGGAAAAATCGAAGCGGCCCATCAATCTCTTTCATAGACCTGCGTTGCAATTCGCCTGACCGGGCCCATCCGGCGTCGGGACCAACCGTCGACGGCGACCACTGGAATCAAACGAACCCACTATGAAAAACAATCAAGTCGATGTACTGATCAACGGCAGCGGCATTGCGGGCGTCGCACTCGCGCACCTGCTCGGAACGCGGGGCCACAGCGTCACGGTGGTCGAGCGTGCGGCGCGCAACCGCGCGCAGAACGGCGCCGATTTGCTGAAGCCTTCCGGCATCGGCATCGTTCGCAAGATGGGGCTGCTCGACGACGTGTTCGCCGCCGGCGGACTCAGGCGCGACGCGATGAAGCTGTTCCACGACAAAGAGCCGATTGCGTCGCTCGACTACCGGGCGTCCAGCGCGCTCGGCTTCTTCATCCTGATTCCGTGCGAGCAATTGCGCCGCTTGCTGCTCGCGAAGCTCGACGGCCTGCCCAATGTGCGCCTGCGCTTCGAGACGTCGATCGAGCGGATCGAGCAGGACGCCGACGGCACGGTGACGTCGCTCGCGTTGAGCGACTGCGAGACCGTCGCGCCGACAGTGCTGATCGGCGCGGACGGCGCGCGCTCGATGATCCGCAGCGACGTGCTGCGCGCGCATGCCGAGCGCGTTCCGTATGCGGCGCCAATGGCGTTCGGCACGATCGCGCTCACCGACAGCGTTCGCGAATGCAACAGGCTGTACGTCGATTCGAACCAGGGGCTCGCCTATTTCTATCCGATCGGCAACGAAGCGACGCGTCTCGTCGTCAGCTTTCCGGCGAGCGACATGCAAAATTATCTCGCCGACGCGACGCGCACGAAGCTGGTTGCGCGTCTGGCCGAATTCGTCGGCGACGAGAGCGCCGACGCGATGGCGGCGATCGGCCCGGGCACGGAATTTCCGTCGATCCCGCTCGGGCGAATGAATCTCGACTGCTATCACAAGCGCAACGTCGCGCTGCTCGGCGACGCCGCGCACAGCATCCATCCGATCACGGGCCAGGGCATGAACCTCGCGATCGAGGACGCGGGCGAACTCGGCGAGTGCCTCGACCTGCACCTGAGCGGACAGATCGCGCTCGCCGATGCGCTCGACCGGTTCGAGCGCATCCGGCATCCCGTCAACGAAGCGGTGATCTCGTACGGCCATGCGCTGGCGACCACGTACCACGATCGCGCCGCGCTCCTCGCCAACTTCCGGTCGCAATTGCAGACGAGCGGACGCGACGCCGCGTTGCTGGGCACCGACGCCGAAGCGTGATCGCCAGCGTTCCGCGCGATCGGATCAGCACGCTGCCGCGGGGCCGCGGCGGCGGCGAAGCTGAAACAAGTTGTATCGACGGTCCGTGCGGCCGGGCGCGGCGCAAACGGGACGCGGCCCCGCGCCCGGCGCTCGTCGAGCCGGCCGGTTGCGCGGCGCGCGATCGTGGATCGCCGCGCGTCGCATCATACACCGCAACATCCGATACGATGCCGTTAACCCTCTCTTAAGGCGGATTTGCCAAGCTTGAGTCACCGGCTGCGAGCATGTTCGCCCGCGGCGGGACAGATGGAGGTACGCATCATGAAAACCGCTCTGCAAATGGCCGCGCTTGCCCTGGCGCTCGCCGTTCCGGCCCTGTCGTTCGCGCAGCCGTCGACCGATGCGCCGATGACGCGCGCGCAAGTGCGCGACGAACTGATCCGGCTCGAAAAGGCCGGCTACCAGCCTTCGAAGAACCAGTATCCGGCCAACATCCAGGCGGCCGAGGCCCGTCTCGCGCCGGCGAACGGCGCGGACACCTCCGGCTATGGCAGCGGCGGCGGCGGCGCAATGCAGTCCGGCCAGCGCGTATCGCCGACGTCGGGCGGCTGGGACACGCCGTATCGTCACCGTTGACCGATGATGCGGGCCTGCGTGCGCAAATCGCGCACGCAGGCCCGCATCGAAAGCGATCGATCGTCATGCCGATCGCCATCGCGCGCTGAAACCGCCGCACGCCGTTCGCATCGCGGCCATCGCGCGTTCGCGCGCGGAACGGCCGCGTTCGCTCAGCGCTTCGCCGGCAGCGGCGGCTCGCCCGCCGTCGTCGCATTGCGCGCCCAGTCGACGAACTCGCTGTCGTAGCGGTTGCCGATGTACGCGACATAGTTCGCGTAGCCGTCGTAATCGCCCACCCGGAAGCGCGACACGATCGTGTCGACGTCCGCGCGATGGCGCTCGAACATGAAGCGCGTCGCCATGTAGCCCCACCGGTATGCGCGCGCGACGTAGTCGCTCGACGAATACAGCGTGCCGAGCACGTCCGAGAACCGGTACGCGCCCGTGTGCGCGGCGTCGATCGATTCCTGGTTGTCGTTCTTTCTCGACAGATATTCGGCGACGCCCTCGATCCACCAGACCGTCGGCTTCGCGGTGCTCGCCGTGAAGTCGCCCGCCATGTCGTAGCGGCCGTCGAGATAGTGCGTGAACTCGTGCTCGAGGTTCCAGACCTTGAACTCGGGCCGCAGCCACGACGCCTCGTGCGCGATGAAGCGCGCCTGGTTGCCGGGCGCGGACGGATCGCCTTCGAGATACATGCCGCCGTTATCGGTGCTGATTCCGTAGATCACCGAAGCATATTTGCGATAGTTCGCGTAGTCATCGAAGATGACGAGCTCGATCGTGTCGTTGCGATCGCCCGCCACCGGCTTGCGCCCGGTCTGCATCATCCGGTGGAAGTAATCGTCCTGCTGCGCGACCGCCGTGCATACCGACTGCAACTGCGGCACCGTCATGTCCTGCGCGAGAATGCGCACGCTCGCGCTGCACGCGTAACGATACTTGAGCACCGCATCGGTCAGCCGCTTCTTGTAGTCGCACGTGCCGTAGTCCGAGCAGTCGCCCGCGTCGCCGTAGTCGACCGCTTCCGCCGCCGCGAGCCACAGATCGCTGTCCGCGCCCGTCATGCTCGTCGACGCGAGCATGTCCTGGATCATCTTCTTCACGCGCGGCTTCTGCGCCGGATAGCGGAGAAAACGAAACGTTTCGCGCGCCGCGTCGGCAAGCTGATACGCGGCGCTCGTGTTCGACAGGCTCGCGCGGTTCGCGGTGACGAAGCGGTTGAGCGTCTCCGGCAGCGTCGCGTCGCTGTCGAGCATCGGCTGCGCGCCGCTGCGCTGGTGCGCGTAGAAAAACACCGTCAGCAAGCCGGTGAAGCCGCCCGCCGCGCTGCGCTGCAGCAGCGGCGCCGCCGCCTGCGGATTCGTCGCGCTCACGGTGTACGACGCGATGCGGCTCTTCAGCGTGGGCAGGTAGTACGCCTCGTCCTTCATGTTCGTGATGAGCTTCATCAGCTCGTTCGCGGTGCTCGGCGCGCGCGCGTTCTCACGGTAGAGCGCCTCGCCTTCGAGGCTTTGCTTGATATACGGACGCAGCCACACCGCGAGATTCGGAATCGGATCGGCAATGCCCGATACATCATATTGGTAATACGCAGCGCGCAGATAAATCAGCGAATTGACCAGAATCAAATTGCTCGCATCGTACCGATATATATCCTGCACGAAGCGACTCGCGACGGCATGCACGTTTTCGGCATTGAAAATCTGCGTGGCCAGCGTTTTATCGACTGAGAACAGGCCGTAATGGCATTCGTAATCGGGCAGGTTCGCGACGTAATCGGCGAGCGCCGCGCCGTGATACTGGGCCATCACCGACATGTCGCGGCAATCGGCGCCCGGCGCGCTGCGTTTGCTGCGCCTGGCCGGCTGCTTGCGCTGCGAAGGCTTGGTCAGCGCTGCGCGATCCTGCTCGCTCAGCGGCAGGTTGTATTCGGCCTGCTCGGGCGAAACCGGCAGATTCTGCGGCACGCGCGGCATGCGCGCCTGCTTTTGCTGCGCCGGCTGCGTATTGGCCGACGCCGTGCCGATCAGCCCCGCGAATACCGACAACATCACGGTGGCCGACCAGCGACAGGTTTTGCGAGACAGCTCCACTATTGGCATTTGATTTGCCCTCGGTTATTTTGGAGCGCCGAAGATATAACATCGCCCATCAACAAGTCAATTTAATGAAAGGAAGACAGGTCAATTCAGGTTGATTGAATTATTTACCCGTTGGAATCGATTTTTACAATAATTCGATTAACCGCCCGAATTTCCAGAGCGACATCCGCAATACGTCCGCGATTCGCGACGGACCGGCGCGCCAGGTCGTGACGACGGCGTGACGCAGGACATCGAAAAAAATCGGGGGGAGTTTCGCGTCGCCGTGCTGGCCGCGCATGCGGCGCGGCGACGTGAGCCGAGACGACCGCCTGCGCGGCCGCCTCGGCGTCCAGGGCGTCAGTTCCAGGGTGTCGAATCCAGGGCATCAGGCATTGCGCCGAAACTCAGCCGTCCACGCCACTCGGCCCGATCAGGTCCGCACTGGCTGCGACAGGGCTGGAATCGACTGCGAGACCAGTGGCGCCGCGAGCGCAACTGGCGCCGCGTGCGCGCTCAACTGCGTCGCAAGCTGCACGCCGGCCGGTGGCGCCGTCGCGAGCGGCACCGCCGCCGGTGGGGCCGTCGCCGGTGGGGCCGTCGCGGGTGGAACACCCAGCAATGGCACCGCGCTGCTCGCCAGCGTCGCCGAGGCTTCGCTCAAGCGCTCGACGACTGGCGCCAGCGACGCATGAACCGCCTTCAACTGCTCGTCATCTAGCATTCCCATAGCATCATCACCTCCTTTATTTGTCGACGGACAAATGGTGGCGCACCTGACGGGATTCGAACCCGCATTCCCCAGCCCCCAAAACTGGTACTTTTGAAGCCTGCGATTCACGGCCCTCGGCCCGGCTCACTGCCTGCATTGACGCCCTGGAAAGCTGCAGGCGGGTATCGCCCGGCCTACTTCCGCTTCACGTTCGGCCCCATTGTCCGATTAAGCTACAGGTGCAATTCCCGAATCCTTCAATGCCGCAGCAGTTGCTTCAGACTGCTCAGCAATCGATCGACATCGTCCGGGCCGTTGTAGCCCTGGATCGAAATCCGCATGCGAGGCCGGCCGCCGAAACGGTCGACCGATACATCGATCCCGCATTCGTTGCGCAACCGGTACAAGAGCGCGATGTCGTCCGTTTCCGGCGGCAGTTGTGCGCAGACCATCTGGCCATGCCATTCATGCGCGCCCGGCGGATGGTAGAGCGGCTCGCGCGTCAACGCGGCCACCTCGCGCTGCGCGTCGCTCGCGAGCGCGATGCAGCGCCTGCGCACGCTGTCCCAGTCGTGCTCGCGCTGGAACGCGATCGCGCTCGGCACGCTCAGGAAGGCGGAGATGTCGCGGCTGCCCTGCCACTCGTGATACTCGACGAACTTCGACGGCCCCGGGTTCTTCGGCTCCCAGCCCCAACTGACGACGAGCGGTTCGACGAGCGGCTGCACGTCCGGTCTCGCATACAGGAACGCGCTGCCCTTCGGCGCGCAAACCCATTTGTGCAGGATGCCGACATAAAAATCCGGATCCATCGCGCGCAGCGACAACGGCAATTGCCCGGGCACGTGCGAGCCGTCGACGATCGTCAGGATGCCGCGCGCACGCGCCCGCGCGCAGATCGCCGCGACCGGAAACACGAGCGCGGTGGGCGACGTCAACTGGCTGATCAGGATCGCGCGCGTGCGCGGCGTGACGTCGCGCCAGAAATTCTCGACGAACTGCGCGTGCGTCGTCACCGGCAGCGAAACCTTGTGCCGGACGATCCCGAAACCCCGCTTTTGCGCGGTGAAGCGCCACAGTCGCTCGATGCCGCCATGTTCGTGATCGGTGGTGAGCAGTTCGTCGCCCGGGCCGAGCGGGATGCTGCGCGCGATGATGTTGACGCCCGTGGTGCCGTTGCTGACATATACTAGGTTGTCGCGTTCGGTATCCACGTATTCGGCCAGTATCGCTCTCGCCTGCGCCATGCGTTCCGTGAAACGGCGCGACAGGAAATCGACCGGCTCGCGCTCGAGCTCGTACTGCCATTGCACGTGACGCTCGAACACCGGCCGCGGCGTCGCGCCGTACGCGCCGTGGTTCAGATAGGTCACGCCCGGGTCGAGCAGAAACAACGATTTCAGTGAGTCTGTCATGGCCTTGTCCGATGTTCGAAAATCCGGTCGGCAATCTGGCGGCCGAAGCTCGCCGCCTCGCGCGCGCATGGCGCCGAGGCGGCCCGGGCCTCGCGATCCGCGTCGCGCTCGACCGGCTGTGCGACGCGACGCTCGAACGGCGCCTGAACATCCGTAGCGGCGGCCTCGTGCCGATCGAGTCGCTCGTCGCCGAATGGCAGGACTGCCACGACTACTACCCGAGCTCGATCCGCGCATTCAACCGCGTGCTGCGCGACCTCCATGTCGCGCGCGACGACGTGTTCGTCGACTACGGCTCCGGGATGGGGCGCGCGATCGTCCTCGCCGCGCGCTTTCCGTTTCGCGAACTGATCGGCGTCGAAACGTCCGATCGCCTGCATCGCGCTGCGCAGGCGAACGTCGGCCGCGCGCTGCCCGACGCCGATCGCCGCCGCATCCGTCTGCTGCATTGCGACGCGCGGCGCTTTCGCTTGCCCGACGCCGCGTCGGTGCTGTACTTCTACAATCCGTTTCATGGCGACATCCTCCGCGCCGTGTTCGCCGACATCGAGCGATCGCTGCGGCAACATCCGAGACGGCTGAGAATCGTGTTCAACAATCCGTCGCATTTCCGGGTCATCGAGTGCGATTACGGCTGGCTGCGCAGGCACCGGGAATACGCATTCGAATATCCGATCGCGGTCTACGAAACATCCTCCTGCGCGCGCTCGCGCGCATAGAACGGCCGGTCTCCCGCGATCGTCGTCCGATACATCGTGCGCCGGTAGCGCGCCATGTCGTAGTCGGTCGCGCGATGCGCGAGGCAGCGGTTGTCCCACATCAGCAAATCGCCCGCGCGCCAGCGGTGGCGGTAGCCGAACCGCGCCTCGTCGAATGCGATCGCGTGCAGATGCGCCATCAGCGCTTCGCCGTAGCGCCGCTCCATGCCCACGATGCGCCACGGCACGACGCCGCCGATGTAGAGCGCGTTCTGCCCCGTTTCCGGATGCGTCCTGACGACGGGCTGCAGCATGTCCGGCCACACCCGCTTCTGGTCCGGCGGCGGGGCCGGCCGCCGCGGATAGTGGAACGGCAGCGTCTGCACGCGATCCATCACGAACGTGCGGCCGTCGATCCGGGCGCGCAGCCACGCGGGCAGCGCGCGATAGGCGGCCGTCATGTTGACGAAGCACGTGTCGCCGCCCTCGGCCGGTGTCTCGTCGCCGAACAGCAGCGTGCCGGCGGGCGGGCACGCGAGGAAATGGCCGTCCGTGTGCCAGTAGCGGCCGCTGATCGCCGCGCCGATCGGCTTGCCGTCCTTCACGATGTTCGACAGCACCAGCACGTCCGGTTGCCCGTCGCACGCGTTCTCCGCGCGCGTATAGACGACGGGCTCGCCGAAACGGCGCGTGAACGCGACGAGCCGCGCCGGATCGAGCGCCTGGCCGCGAAAGACGAGCAGTCCGAAACGCAGCCACGCCGCGCGGATCGCGCGCACGGTGTCCGCATCCAGATCGGCGCGCGCGTCGACACCGTCGATCTGCGCGCCGAGCGCCGCGGACAGCGGGCGGATGCAAAGCGTCGAGCCGTCAGACATGGATCGCTCCGAGGTGCGCGGGCACCGCTTGCACGGCGAGCTCGCGCATGCGCGCAAGCCGCGCCGACGCCTGCGCGACGTCGAGATTGATCGCGAGCGCATCGTGACCGTCGCGGCGCGCGAGATTGGGCAGGATGACGAAGCCCTGCGGCCGCTCGCGGCTGAAGATCAGGCCCGCGCGCGACCATGTGTCGACGCACGCGCGAATCTCCGGAATCTCGAACTCGCCCCGGTAGCCGAAACTGCTCACCGAGCGCACGTCGATGCCGGCCGCGCGCAGCCAGGCCCGCACGGCGAGCGGCACATAGACGGCCGTCAGCCGCGGATTGCAGTCGCCGACGAACCAGTACCGCCCGTCCGCGCCCATGCATCCGTCGAAATTGACGGGCCCGCGGTAGCCGCGCGCCGCCAGCGCGTCGAGCAGCGCGCCGCATCGCGCGACCCACTCGCGCGCGCGGCAATCGTCGAGCAGGCCGTCGTCGACATGCAGGCCGAGAAACTGGCGCCGCTGCGCATCGCGATACAACTGCGCCGCCACCGCAACGACGCGATGGCTGCCGTCGTCTTCAATGTAGAAGCTCGCGCCGACGCTCGCCGGCCTGCCCCACGCGCCGGCGGGAGGCTGCAACGCCGGCTGCACGATCAGCGGCAGGCCGGCGCGGCGCCGCGCCTGGCGCCGCCGCAGGTCGACGAGCGTCGCATCGCTCAACGCCACCGTCTCCATCGACGGCGGCAGCGCGCACTCCGAGCGCAGCTCGCGCACGTGTGCCGGATCGTCGAAGCCGTCGGCGAGGAGCCAGCGCCGCACCTCGGCGGCGAACGCCGGCGCGCGCTCGGCGAAGTTCGCCTCCGACAGGATCGCCGATACGTTGCCGCTCGAATCCTGCGACGACTTCAGAAAGAGCCCGCTCGAGGGCGCGCGCCGATCGCATTGCGCGGCGAAACGCGCCGCGAGCGCGGCCCAGTCGCGCATGCGCAGGAACGCGTCGGGCGCGAGCACGGCGCTCGGTGCGAGCGGCGGCCCGCCGCGTATCGCCGCGTCGCGCACGAACGCGAGGAAGCGCGCCTTGTTGTGCCACGCCTGCGCGAGCGCGGCGACGCGCTCGCAGCCCGCGCGATCGAAATCGACCGCGACGCCGCGGCCGCGCAGCAGATCCGCCAGTTCGCCCAGCATGCGCGCGGTGGTCGGCGCCATCTGGTTCGCGACGAAGCCGATTCGCGCGCCGTCGCGCGCGAGCGCATGCGCCGCGCGATCGAACGAGTCGGTCGCCGACAGCGACAGCGTCCGCAAATCGCATCGCACGTGGACGGGCGCCGGCAAGCGCGGCGCCGCGACGCCGTGCGCGGCGGCGAGACGCTGCAGCCGCTCGTCGAGCGTCGCGAGCAGGCGCGCGTAATGCCGCCCGTGCGCGTCGTCGAGCACCAGCAAGACGCTCGGCAAGCCGAGCAGGCCCGTGTAGACGAGAAAGCGGTCCTGGCAACGGAACGCGAACGTGTTTTCGGCCTCGCCGCTGTCGAGAATCAGGCCGCCGCCGACGAGAGCGAGTGGCCGCTCGCCGCGCCCGAACGCGAAGCCGGGAAACGCGTGCGTGCCGGCGGCGCTCATGCGCCCCCCGGCGCGACGGCGGCCGATTCGCATGCGTCGAGCGCGCCCGCGACGCGCAGCGCATGCAGCGTCTGCCGGGTCGACTGCGCGCGGCGGCGATGCATCGCGTCCGGCGCGCTGCACGCCGACATCGCGCGGTCGATCTCGCACGCGGTGAGGCCGGCGTCTTCGAGCGCATCTGTCGTGATGCGCGCGTCGGCAAACAGGAACGCGTCGATGAGCCCCGGCCACTGCGGCCGCAGCGCGTCGCGAACGCCGGCCGGCCATTGCGGCCACAGCAGCGTCAGCAGCCGCGAGAAATATGCGCTGTGCCGGGCTTCGTCCAGA
Source organism: Burkholderia humptydooensis (assembly GCF_001513745.1). Lineage (NCBI taxonomy): Bacteria > Pseudomonadati > Pseudomonadota > Betaproteobacteria > Burkholderiales > Burkholderiaceae > Burkholderia > Burkholderia humptydooensis. The sequence continues at coordinate 1,698,923 of NZ_CP013382.1, forward strand.
TAGTGCCGGCGGAGAAACGTCCGCACGTCCGGCTGCAGGCCGTCGTCGCGCCAGTCGTCGCGAAGCGTGTGCGTGATCAGCGTCTCCGCGACCACGGCCGCACAGAAGCGCAGCACCGGCGCATCGACGCTGGGCAGCGTCGCCACGAGCCGGTCGACGTGCCGCAGGAAGCCGGGCGCGCGACGCGGCCTGTCCGCGCCCGTCGCCGCCCGAACCCGCGTCATCAGCTCCTGCGCGAGCAGCGCATGATATGCCTCGTCGCACTGCACGCGCAGCGCGTCGGCCACGACTTCGTCGCCGTAGTCCGCGTGCAGCGCGCGAGCCGCGATGTCGCGCGCCACCTGCGAGATCAGCGCGTTCTCGAGCGCGACGGTGAAGCTCAGGTGCGCGATCAGCAGACCGCCCGCCGCGCGCTCCCGTCGCGCATCGCGCGCGGCGAGACCGGACAGCGCGCCGCCCGCTTCGTCCGCGATCCATGCGCCCGCGCCGCCCGTCAGCCACGCGCCGGCCGGCATCGACCGCACCGACGCCGCCCGATGCCAGTCGTCGAACGGCGAGCGATAAGCGGCGTCCATGATCACGCCCGATCCCGCATCGACGTGCGCATGCCGACGCCGACGCCTTCCGTCGTCGGGCATTCGACGAAGCAGTCGTACTCGCGCGCGACGAGCTCCACGAACGGCGCGAGCTCGTCGCGATTGCGGGCGATCACGTCGTCGAAGAACGCGCAGCCCGAATGGTCGCGAAAGAGGATGTTGTGGCAGACGAGCAGCGAGCGCGGCGCGAGCCGCGGCAGCACCGCGCGCAGCAGATGCGCGTAGATGCCCTTGCCGCGCCGCGTCGGGTCCCGGTGATCGCGCGGCAGCTCGGCGTCGAGCACGACGAGATCGAACGGGCCGCCGCCGCGCGCGAGATAGTGCTCGCCGGTGTCGCAGACGACTTCGACGCGCGCGTCCGCGTCCGGATAGAGCCGCGCGAGGCTGCGGCGCGCGACGTCGGCGACGCGCGGATCGGGATCGACGAGCACCGCGCCGCCCCCGCATGCGACGATCGCGGGCAACGCCCACGCGGCCCAGTAGCCGTAATAGCTGCCGAGAAACACGGCGTTGCGCGGCCGGAAAGCCAGCGCGACCGCGAGCAGCAGGCGCCCTTCCTCCGGATAGATATAGGTGCCGAGGCCCTGATGATCGAAGCCGCGCCCGATGCTCGCCGCGACCTGCGCGCACACCGCCGGAAATTCGGCCGGCCACGCGAGGCCCGTCGGGGCCAGCCCGGCGAACGCATGCTCGACGGCCGCATCGATCGACGCGGGAAAGCGCTTCGCGAAATGCACGTCGTTGGACGGCACGCCGCGGCCGACGAGTTGCGTTCGAACGCGCTCGAGAAACGCCGCGAACTCGGCGCGCGACTGCGCGCCCGCACGAAAGCCGCGATACTCGGGCGCGTCGCGCAGCACGTCGTCGACGAGATCGAATAGGGGACCACTGAACGTAGTCGTCATGCGAGGGCCTCCCCTTGCTGTTTCGCCGCCTCGGCGGGCGATTGCGCGGCGCACGCGCCGGGCCATGCGGCGCCCGCCACCATTCCCGCGCCGCCGAGCGCCTGCCAGAGCGCCTCGGCGACGTGCGGCGCGAACGGCCCGAGGTACAGCACCAGTTGCCGGGTCGCGTCGGCGAGGATCGCGAGGTCTTCGGCGCGCGGCGGCTCGCGCTTGCGCATCGCCGCATCGAACGCCTGCAGGCGCTCGAACAGGAACGCGAGATTCTTGAGCGCGAGGTGATAGTCGTGCCGCCGGAAGTCGTCCGCGATCCGGCGGCCGCCCGTCGCAAGCCAATCCCTCATCCGCCGATGCAGCGGATCGGGCCGGCCCGTGGCCGGCGGATCGCCCGCATCATGCGCGGCGGCGACGCCGGCTTCGGTCTCGACGACCCGGTGGACGAACGCCCACAACCGTGCGAGGAACGCGCGCTGCCGGCGCACGAGGTCGTCCGACCAGTTGACGTCGTTCTCGGGCGCGGCCGCGCCGATGATTGCGAGGCGCAGCGCATCGGCGCCGTAGCGCTCGACGATCGACCGCAGGCTCACCGCATTGCCCGCGCTCTTGCTCATCTTGCGGTCGTCCTGCTTGACCATGCCGAGCGCGAGCAGCGTCGTCACGGGCTCCTCGACATCGGCGATGCCCATCCTGCGCAACGCCCGCGCGATCATCCGCACATGGAAGAAGCAGGTTCGCACCTGGTCCGCGCCGCCGATCATCAGATCAACCGGCAGCCACGCGTTCGCGTCCTCGCGGTCGAACGGATCGTCGGCATCGACGCGCTTGCATATCCAGTGGTACCACCACGGGCTCGAATAGGCTTCGAGCGTTTGCGCATCGCGCCGCGCGCTCGCGCCGCAGCGCGGACACCGCACGTCATGGAAGGCCGCGTGGCGCTCGAGCGGATTGCCGGGCCGGCTCAGATCGACATCGTCAGGCAGCCGCACGGGCAATGCGTGCTCGGGCACCGCGACGGGGCCGCACGCCGCGCAATGCACGATCGGCACGGGCGGCCCCCAGTAGCGGTTGCGGGCGATGTTCCAGTCCTGCAGCCGGTAGCCGACGAAGCGCTCGGCCTGCCCCGCGGCGAGCATCGCATCGATGTCGCAGACAGCGTGCGCGGCGATCGCGTGCCGCTCGGCCAGCGCACGGTCCGCCGCCACCGCATCGGGACGGCCGGCGCGCGCCGTATCGTCGGGCGTGTCTTCGACGACGATCGGCAGATCGACGACGCCCGTCGCGCCCGCCGCCTGCGCGCGCTCGGCCAGCACGATCGTCTCGCCGGGCCGGGCCCCTTCGCGCATCGCGGCGGCGGCCAGCGGATGCCGCCGCCCCACGACGACGAACTGCAGCCCGGGCAGCCACGCGGCATCGTCGAGCTGCAATTCGAGCCCTTGCGCGCGGCCGCGAACGGGCAGGCGCAAGCGCAGACCTTCGCGCCGGCCGATCCAGTCGCGATGGATCTTCTTCACATCGTCGGGCCAGCCCGCGAGCCGATCCAGCCCGTCGAGCATCTCGTCCGCGAACGTCGATTCGCGCACGAACCACTGCGGCCGCACGACCGTGCTCACGAGGCTCTTGCAGCGCCAGCAGCGCCCTTCGTCGACGAGGCTCGCGGCGAGCGTCACGTCGCACTGCGGGCACCACGCGGCGGGCGCGTCGCGCCGGAAGCAGTGTCCGGCCTCGAACAGCCGCAGGAACACCCACTGGACCCAGCGGTAGTACGCCGGCACGTGGTATTGCGTGATGCGCCGGCTGTCGTGCCCGAGCCCCAGCCGGACGAATTGCGCGGCCATCGCCTCGCTGCATTCGCGCGCGAGGCGCTCGGGCGCGCAGCCCGCCTCTCTCGCCGCCAGCTCGGTCGGCAGGCCGAACGTGTCGAAGCCGGTCGTGTACAGCACGTTGTAGCCCTGCATCCGCCGAAACCGCGCGTCGGCGTCGGCGAGCACGTAATTCCGCGCGTGCCCCATGTGCAACTGGCCCGTCGCGAACGGCGGCAACTCGACGATGAACCACTTCGGCCGCCCCGGCCGCGGGTCCGCGTCGAACAAACGCGCGTCGCGCCACGCGCTCTGCCAGCGCGGCTCGAGCGTCTGCGGCCGATACGGCGGCGCGTTGCGCGCACCGGCCGCGCGCGGGGCGCTCATGTCCAGCACTCCACGGCGCGCACGTCGTCGAGATACGCGCGCGGCAGCAGGTCGGCCGCGGCGAGCAGATGATCGAGATAGTCGCGCGTCGGCCTCAGGTTCGGGCGCACCATCGCCGGATTCGCGACGTAGGTGACGGCGCGCGTCAGGCGGCCCGTCGCGCCGTCGCGCACGAGCACGCCGGCGCGACGGTAGTGAAGCGGAACGAGCTCGATCGAATCGAGCGCATCGAGCGCGCGCTCGCTCATCGCGTTCAGCGTGCCCTCGACGCGGCCGTCCGCCGCCGCCTCGATGTTGGCGAAGCCGATCCAGTCGTGCCGCGACGAGACCTTGTTGAAGATCAGCCGGTAGCCTTCGACGACGCCGGGCCGCCGGTCGATCAGCGCCTCGCCGAAACGGGACAGCCGCTCGCTCAGCCGCGCAAGGCTCATGTTGGAACCGTAAGCGAAGTAGCAAACCTGGCTCATCGTGTCCCCCGCGCTGATCCGACCGGTTCGTCACGGGCGGATGCCCGGCTCACCTTCGCATCGCGCCCTTCGCCGCCAGGCGGGCGGCCTCGCTCGCTTCACCGCTGCGTCGCGACGCGATCGCGCTTCACGCGCCGCATGTGTGTCGGGCCGGCGTGCTGCCAGCCGCCGCGCGAACGGAGGCGGTGATAGAAAAAGAAAATGGGATCGAAGCTCGCGATCTCGGATGCGCCGCGTTCGCCATCGGCTTGCGGCAGCGGCGCGCGCGCCTGCCTCGATGTGCGCGCACGCCCGATCGCGCCGCGCACGCCGTCTCGCGCGCCATCCGGCGGCATCGCGCCAACCATGACGATCGGGACGACCGGGACGATCGCCGGGCATCGGGCGTGCCGATGGCCGGCGCGCGTCGCGTTCGAAGCGCTCGCGCGGCTTCGCGCGCTCGGATAGTTGCGGCATTCGGTGTCCGCGCCGGCGCGGAGCGCGTCGCCGTTCGCGACGCTGCGCATGCGCGGGCGCTTTGCGGCGACATCGTCGCGCCGCCGCGCGCTTGCGTTGCAATCGGGGAGCCGCGTGTCGTCGTTCTTGTCGCCGCCTCCGCGCTCGCATGGCGGCGCGTCGAGCGGCGGCCGATTCCCGTCCTGCCTGGTCGTGTTCATGATCTGCCCTTGTCCCCGTGGCTTTTTGCGTCGGACCACCGGACACAAGCTAGATCGGCAAAATGCGCAAATCCAGCTACCAGTTCTGGTAGGCCGCGCGCGCATTCCACCGCAGGAAACGTCTTGCGCGGCTTCTCAACCGAAATCGACGATCAGCGCGTGATATTCGCGCTCGCCGGACGTGAAGCGGCGAACGGGCCGATATCCGAGCTTGGCGACCGCATTGACGGAGCGCGCATTATCGACGGCAATGAAACTGATCGCATTTCCGAATTGCGGTTTCGCCGATGTGATCGCGAGTGCGATCATTTTTTCGAGCAGGCCTTTTCCGCGCGCCACCCGGCTCAGGCACATCGGCCCGAACAGGCACACGGTTTCCGCTATGTTTTTCGACGCATATTCACCGCTCCGTTCGAACGATTCGACCAGCGCATCGATGATCGCGTTGCCGCGCCACGCAGCGAGACGGGAAATGCAGAAAAACCCGGCGAATTCGGCCTGCTCGTACGCGACGACGATGCCGGTGTCGGACGCGAGCGCGCCGATCCGATCCTCGGGAATCTCGGCGGACAAAAAGCCGTTCTTGCGCTCGGCTTCGCTGAGATTGCCGATTTGATTCGCTTTTTGCAGAGAAAGAATATTCGGATAATCGTCGGCACGAGCCATTCTGACTACGGTCGTTTCGGTCATTTCGCCTGTTTTTTGTTTTAAGGAAGGACTGCGATTCTATAGACGATTTCACTTCGCAATTTAGAATGTTCATACGAATTCAACGATTGCGGATAGGTCTTCGCGTCGATTGCTTGCCGCGGGAAAAAAGCCAACCCGAAACGCCGGGCCGTTGATTCGATTGCCGTTTGCCTAAACCGCCGATGCGATGCGCATCCGGCATGCGGACCACATTCACGCGCACGTAAGCGTGTAAAAGTGTTTTTCATTCGGCGTGGCGGACATCGGCCAGCGATTCCGGGCGCGCGCGCGAGCGCCGGCTCGCCGCCCCTTTTCGCGCCGTTTTCGTTCACCCGGCTCGGTTAGAATTCCGTGCAATCAAACCGAAAGCTTCCGTCAGAGGGCAATCGAGCGATGAAGCACGACGACAAGCGGAACAAGCCAAACAAGCCGAACCCACCGATCCTCCGGCTGCTCTCGCGCATCGGCGCCGTCGCGGCGCTCGGCGCCGCCGCCGCGCTGTCGCTGCAGGCCGACGCGGCGCGCACGACGAGCGTGTCGCCGCAAGGCACCGTTGCCGAAGTCCGGCAGACCGTCGTCAAGTTCGACGAGGCGATGGTCGCGTTCGGCTCGGCATCCGCGCCGGACCCCGCGCGCGTCGCGTGCGCCGATCCCGCCGCCGCGCGCGGCCACGGCCGCTGGCTCGACGACAAGACCTGGGCCTACGATTTCGAGAGCGACCTGCCGCCCGGCGCGCGCTGCACGGTCGCGCTCAACGACACGCTGCGCTCGGTCGCCGGCAACGCGGTGACGGGCCCGCGCCGCTTCGCCTTCCAGACGGGCGGCCCGTTCCCGGTGTCGGTGCGGCCGGGCGCGCGCGAGATCGAGGAGCGGCAGGTGTTCGTCGTCAAGCTGAACGGCCCGGCCGACGAGCGCTCGGCGCTCGCGAACATCTGGTGCGAGGCGGCCGGCATCGGCAACCGCATACCGGTCGCGGCCGCCGACGCGCTGACGCGCGCCGCGCTCCTCGATCACTTCCACTGGAAAAAGGACGCCGCGCGCGTGCTGACGCTCGCGTGCGCGCAGGCGCTGCCCGCGAGCGCGAAGATGCAGCTCGTCTACGGCCGAGGCGTCGCGAGCCCGAGCGGCGTCGCGAACGACACCGAGCGGCGCTACGATTTCACGGTCCGCGCGCCGTTCGCCGCGAGCTTCTCGTGCGAGCGCGAGAACGCGAAGGCGCCGTGCACGCCGCTGCGCCCCCTCACGCTGTCGTTCAACGCCCCCGTCGCGCGCAGCGCCGCCGACAAGATCCGGCTGCACGGCCCGGACGGCGCGATCGCGCCGCGCTTCAAGCCCGACGATCGCTCGGAGGAGGTCACGAGCGTCCAGTTCGCCGCGCCGCTGCCCGCGCAGGCCGCGCTGACGATCGAGCTGCCGCCGGCGCTGCGCGACGTGACGGGCCGCGCGCTGTCGAACGCCGACCTGTTCCCGCTCGCGACGCGCACCGCGCCGATGCCGCCGCTCGCGAAATTCCCGTCGGGCACGTTCGGCATCGTCGAGCGCTTCGCCGAGCCGGATTCGCCCGCGCTCGTGCCCGTCACGCTGCGCAACGTCGAGGCCGATCTGCGCGTCGCGGGGCTGAACGCGGGCGGCGCGCAGTTCTCGAACCTGAAGGTCGAGAACGACAACGAGATCCGCCGCTGGATGCGGCTCGTCGAGCGTTTCGACGGCCGCGCGATGACCGTCGAGTCGATCGACAAGCTTCGCCCCGGCCTGCTCGCGCGCGGCCAGCATCCCGTCTACGCGCCGCTCGCCGCGGGTGAGAGGCCGCCGAAGCCGCAGCACCGGCAGATCGACATCCGCTCGCTGTCGCTGCTCGCGGGCGAGCCCGGCGTACAGACGCTGACGCTGCCGAAGGCCGATCCGAAGGCGCTGCGCCCGTTCGAGATCGTCGGCGTGCCGATCGACAGGCCGGGCTTTCACGTGCTCGAGCTCGCGTCGCCCGCGCTCGGCCGCTCGCTGCTCGCGAAGCCCGCGAAGATGTACGTGCGCACCGCGGTGCTCGTCACGAACCTCGGCGTGCATCTGAAGCTCGGCCGCGAGAACAGCGTCGTCTGGGTGACGACGCTCGACAAGGGCAAGCCCGTGCCGAACGCGCAGGTGCGCGTGTCCGACTGCAATGGCGACGAGATCGCGGCCGGCAAGACGAACGCACAAGGGCTCCTCACGATCGACACGCCCTTCGAGCCGAAGCGCGCATGCGATTATTCGAAGGGCGACGGCGACTATTTCGTATCGGCCCGCGTCGACGATCCGAAGACGGGCCCGGACATGGCGTTCGTGCGATCGAGCTGGAACCGCGGCATCGAATCGTGGCGCTTCGACGTGCCGACCGACATGAGCGGCACGCCGACCGTGCGCGCGCATACCGTGTTCGACCGCACGCTCTTGCGCGCGGGCGAGACGGTGTCGATGAAGCACTTCGTGCGCGCGCAAACGCTGCAGGGCCTCGCGTTCCCGCCGCGCTATCCGTCGCGCGCGACGATCCGCCATCTCGGCAGCGGCCAGACCTATCGCGTGCCGCTCGCGTGGGCCGCCGATCACACCGCCGACACGCGCTTCGCGCTGCCCGCCGCGGCGAAGCTCGGCGAATACGGCGTCGAGCTCGAGGACGGCCCCGAGGACGCGCCGAGCGCGAGCTACTACGGCGGCAGCTTCCGCGTCGAGGCATTCCGGCTGCCCGTCTTCAAAGGCTCGATCGGCGTGCGCGACGCGCAGGCGCGCCCGCTCGTCGGCGCGAAGGACGCGCCGCTCGCGGTGCAGATCGATTACGTATCGGGCGGCGGCGCGTCGAACCTGCCCGTGCAGGTGTCGGCGCTCGTGAAGAGCGCCGCGCCGCCGTTCGCCGAGCGCTACCCCGACTTCGGCTTCGCGCCGTACCGCCCGGAAACGGACGACGCCGCGGCCGACGACGACGCGCAGGACGGCGAGGACGGCGGCAGCGCATCGCGCGGCAACGATCCCGACGCGACGAAGCTCGTCGCCGACAAGATCGCGCTGACGCTCGATCGAACCGGCTCGGGCGCGCTGACGTTGAAGGGCCTGCCCGCCGTCGACGCGCCGAAGCGCGTCGCGCTCGAAGCGACGTTCGCCGATCCGAACGGCGAAGTGCAGACGATCCGCGGCGACGCGATGCTGTGGCCGGCCGCGGTCGTCGCCGGCATCAAGGCGGGCCACTGGGTGTCGGTCGGCCAGCGCGTGCCGGTGCAGGCGCTCGTCGTCGATCTGCAGGGCAAGCCGCGCGCGTCGGCGGCCGTCGAGATCAAGGGCGTCGCGCGCGTGACGACCTCCTCGCGCAAGCGGATGGTCGGCGGCTTTTACGCATACGACAACCGGAGCGACACGCGCGAGCTCGGGGTGCTGTGCTCGGGCAAGACCGATGCGCAGGGCCGGCTGTCGTGCGACGCGACGCTTTCGCAGGCGGGCGACGTGCAGTTGATCGCGGTCGCGAAGGACGGCGACGGCCGCGCGTCGAACGCGTCGACGTCGGTATGGGTCACGCGCGAGGACGAACTCTGGTTCGGCGGCGAGAACACCGACCGGATCGACGTGATCCCCGAAAAGACTTCATACGAGCCGGGCGAGACCGCCCGCTTCCAGGTGCGCATGCCGTTCCGCTACGCAACCGCGCTCGTCGCCGTCGAGCGCGACGGCGTGATCGAGACGCACGTCGTCGAGCTGAACGGCAAGAATCCGACCGTCGATCTGAAGGTCGGCGACACGTGGGGGCCGAACGTCTACGTATCGGTGCTCGCGCTGCGCGGGCGGCTGCGCGAAGTGCCGTGGTACTCGCTCTTCACGTGGGGCTGGAAGGCGCCGCTCGAATGGGCGCGCGCGTTCTGGCGCGAAGGCCGCCATTACGAGGCGCCAACCGCGCTCGTCGATCTGTCCAGGCCCGCGTTCCGCTACGGCCTCGGCGAAATCAAGGTCGGCACGGGCGCGCACCGGCTCGGCGTCGAGGTGACGACCGACGCGGCCCGCTACCCGGTGCGCGGCACCGCGCACGTGCGCGTGAAGGTCACGCTGCCCGACGGCAAGCCCGCGCCCGCCGGCACGCAGATCGCGCTCGCCGCGGTCGACGAGGCGCTCCTCGAGCTGATGCCGAACCGCAGTTGGGACCTGCTCGACGCGATGCTGCAGCGGCGCGCGTACGGCGTCGAGACGGCCACCGCGCAAATGGAGATCGTCGGCCGCCGCCACTTCGGGCGCAAGGCGGTGCCCGCGGGCGGCGGCGGCGGGACGGCGCCGACGCGCGAGCTGTTCGACACGCTGTTGCTGTGGAATCCGCGCGTCACGCTCGACGCGAACGGCGGCGCGAGCGTCGACGTGCCGCTCAACGATGCGCTCACGCGCTTTCGGATCGTCGCGATCGCGGCGGCGGGCGCGGACCGCTTCGGCACCGGCAGCGCGACGATCCGCAGCACGCAGGACCTGCAACTGATCTCGGGCCTGCCGCCGCTCGTGCGCGAAGGCGACGCGTTCCGCGCGCAGGTGACGGTGCGCAACACGACCGGGCGGAAGATGGACGTCGTCGTGACGCCGCGCGTGCCGGGCGTCGACGTCGCGCCGCAGAAGGTGTCGCTCGCGCCCGATTCCGCGCGGGAAATCGCGTGGACGGTCACGGCGCCCGAAGCGGCGGCGGGCGGCGGCGCGGCGGCGGGGGCGCTGAACTGGCGCATCGAGGCGGCCGAGCAAGGCGGCCCGCGCGCGGCCGACGCGCTCACGCTCGCGCAGAAGGTGGTGCCGGCGCTGCCCGTGACGGTCCAGCAGGCGACGCTCGCGCAAGTCGACGGCACGCTGGCCGTGCCCGTCGCGCCGCCCGCCGGCGCGGCGCTCGACGCGCACGGCGCGCCGGCGGGCGGCGTGGCCGTCTCGCTGCAATCGAGGCTCGCCGACGGCCTGCCGGGCGTGCGCCGCTGGTTCGAGCGCTATCCGTACCGCTGCCTCGAACAGCAGGCGTCGCGCGCGATCGGCCTGCGCGATCCGGCGCAATGGCAGGCGCTCGCCGCACGGCTGCCGCTCTATCTCGACCGCGACGGGCTCGCGAGCTACTTCCCGCCTTCGTCCGACGATGCGCACTACGGCAGCCCGTCGCTGTCCGCGTATCTGCTCGTGCTCGCCGACGAGGCGAGCCGCGCCGACGCGCGCTTCGCGCTGCCCGAGGACGTGCGCGCGCAACTCGAATCCGGGCTCGCGCACTTCGTCGAGGGGCGCATCGAGCGCGATGCGTGGGCGCCGCGCCAGGATCGCGACCTGCGCAAGCTCGCGGCGATCGAGGCGCTGTCGCGCCACGGCGCCGCGCAAGGCCGGATGCTCGGCTCGATCGAGATCGCGCCGAACCAGTGGCCGACGTCGGCCGTCCTCGACTATCACGCGATCCTCGCGCGCGTGAAGGACATCGCGCAGCGCGACGAGAAGCGCGCGCAAGTCGAGCAGATCCTGCGCGCGCGGCTGACGTATCAGGGCACGCAGCTCGTGTTCTCGACCGCGCGCGACGACGACCTGTGGTGGCTGATGACGAGCAACGAGACGAACGCGGCGCGCCTCGCGCTCGAGTTCGCCGGCGACGCGGGCTGGAAGGACGAGATGCCGCGCGTCGCGGCCGGCCTCCTCGCGCTGCAGAAGAACGGCGCGTGGCAGACGACGACCGCGAACGCGCTCGGCCTGCTCGCGATCGAGCGCTTCTCGCGCGCGTACGAGAGCGCGAGCGTCGCCGGCACGACGAAGATCGCGCTCGGCGGCGATGCGCGTTCGGTCGCGTGGTCGCAGCCCGCGGGCGCGAAGCCCGCCGTCGCGACGCGCGCCGCCGCCGCGCGCGGCGTGACGCTGCCGTGGCCGCGCGGCGCGCGCGCGCCGGGCACGCTGTCGATCGTGCAGGAAGGCAGCGGCCGCCCGTGGGCGACGATCGAAAGCCTCGCCGCGGTGCCGCTGCGCGCGCCGTTCGCGGCCGGCTACCGGATCGCGAAGACCGTCACGCCGGTGTCGCCCGCGGTCAAGGGCGTGCTCACGCGCGGCGACGTGCTGCGCGTGCGCGTCGACATCGACGCGCAAAGCGACATGACGTGGGTGGTCGTCAACGATCCGATTCCGGCCGGCGCGACGATCCTGGGCTCCGGGCTCGGCCGCGATTCCGAGGCCGCCACGCAAGGCGAGGGCGAAAAGTCGCCCGATGGCGCGCGGCCCGCGTTCGTCGAGCGCGACTTCGACGGCTATCGCGCGTACTACGACTATCTGCCGAAGGGCAAGCTCACGGTCGAGTACACGGTGCGCGTGAACAACGCCGGCACGTTCGGGCTGCCGCCGACGCGCGTCGAGGCGTTGTATGCACCGTCCGTGTACGGGCTGTGGCCGAACCCGCCGATGACGGTCAAGCCGGCCGACGCGGGCAAGCCGTGAGCGGGCGATGAACGGGTTCGCACCGATGCTCGCGCGGCTGGCCGCGCCGTCGGCCATGCGCCGCGCGCTCGCCGCCGCGATGCTCGCCGCGCCGCTCGCCGCGCATGCGCTGCCGGCCTACGACGACGTGCGGCGCGACTGGCGCAGCTCCGACTGGGTGCTGCTCGCGCGCGACGGCGCGCCGCTTCAGCGCACGCGCGTCGACCTCGCCGAGCGGCGCGGCGACTGGATCGCGCTCGCCGACGTGTCGCCCGCGTTTCGCGAGGCGATCGTCGTATCGGAAGACAAGCGCTTCCATGCGCACAGCGGCGTGGACTGGCGCGGCATCGCGGGCGCCGCGTGGGGCAATCTGTGGAACGAGCGCACGCGCGGCGCGTCGACGGTGACGATGCAACTGGCGGGCCTCCTGAGCGACACGCCGCGCCGCTCGGGCCAGCGCTCGCTGCCGCAGAAGGCCGTGCAGGCGATGAACGCGCTGCGGCTCGAACGCGGCTGGCGCAAGGACCAGATCCTCGAGGCGTATCTGAATCTCGTGCCGTTCCGCGGCGAAACGGTCGGGCTCGACGCGATGTCGCACGCGCTGTTCGGCAAGGCGCCGTCGGGGCTCGACGTGCGCGAATCGGCGGTCGCCGCCGCGCTCGTGCGCGCGCCGAACGCGTCCGCCGCGAAGGTCGCCGAGCGCGCGTGCCGTATCCTGCGCGACATGCGCGCCGAGCAGCCGTGCGAATCGCTCGACGGCTACGTGCGCTTCGTGACGTCCGCCCCGCCGCCCGCCGCGCGCGACGACGGCGAAGCGCTCGCGCCGCACTTCGCGCGGCGCGTCGCGGCCGAGGTGAGGCCCGGCGCGGGCGCGCGCGTGCGCTCGACGCTCGACGCGCCGCTGCAGCGCTTCGCGCGCGACACGCTCACGCGCGCGCTCGCCGAGCTGAACGCGCCGACCCATCGGCGCAACGTGCAGGACGGCGCGGTCGTCGTGATCGACAACGCGACGGGCGAGATCCGCGCGTGGGTCGGCTCGTCGGGCGCGCTGTCCGCCGCGCGCGACGTCGACGCGGTGCTCGCGCCGCGCCAGGCCGGCTCGACGCTCAAGCCGTTCCTCTACGCGCAGGCGATCGACGAGCGGCGGCTGACCGCCGCGTCGCTGCTCGACGACGCGCCGATCGATCTCGCCGCGGGCGGCGGCCTGTACATCCCGCAGAACTACGACAAGCACTTCAAGGGCTGGGTCAGCGTGCGCACCGCGCTCGGTGGGTCGCTGAACGTGCCGGCCGTGCGCACGCTCGTGCTCGTCACGCCGCACCGCTTCGCGCGCACGCTGACGGCGCTCGGGCTGCCGCTCGCCGAAGAAGGCGACTACTACGGCTTCAGCCTCGCGCTCGGCAGCGCCGACGTCACGCTGCTGTCGCTCGCGAACGCGTATCGCGCGCTCGCGAACGGCGGCGTCGCGCGCGCGACGCTCGACGTGCCGGGCGGCGGCGGAAACGATGCCTTCAGGTCGCCGCGCTCCGCGTCGAGCGTGTCGAAGTCGGCGATTGCGACGTCGGCGGCTACCAGGTCGGCGGCTTCCACGGCGGCGGTTTCCACGACAGCCGCTTCGAAGCCGGCCGCGTCCAGGCCTGCCGCGCCGCCCGCGCGCGCCACGGCCGGCACGCGCGTATTCAGCGAGGCCGCGAGCTACATCGTCACCGACATCCTCGCCGACAACAACGCACGCGTGCGCACGTTCGGCTTCGACAGCCCGCTCGCGACGCGCTTCTTCTCCGCGGTCAAGACGGGCACCAGCAAGGACATGCGCGACAACTGGGCGGTCGGCTACACGTCGCGCTACACGGTGGGCGTATGGGTCGGCAACGCGGACGGCTCGCCGATGTGGGACGTGTCCGGCGTCACGGGTGCGGCGCCCGTGTGGGCCGCGATCACAGGCTACCTGCACCGCGATCTCGCGAGCCGCGCGCCGCGGCCGCCCGCGGGCGTCGAGCAGCGCCGCGTCGCGTTCGAGCGCGACGTCGAGCCCGCACGCCCCGAGTGGTTCGTCGCCGGCACCGCGCTCGACACGGTGCGCCTCGCCGCGCCCGCGACGACCGGCGCCGGCGGGCCGCGCGCGCCGCTTTCGATCGGCGCGCCGACCGACGGTACAATCTTCGCGATCGATCCGGACATTCCGCCGAAGCATCAGCGGATCTGGTTCGAGCGCGCGGCGGGGCGCGCGGCGCGCTTCTCGTGGCGGCTCGACGGCAAGGTGATCGGGCACGGCGACCGGCTCGCGTGGATGCCGTGGCCGGGATCGCACCGGCTCGAGCTCGTCGACGCGCGCGGCGATGTCGCGGACGCGGTCGGCTTCGAGGTGCGCGGCGCGTTCGCGAGGACGTCGGCCAATCCGAAGCCGTGACGCGGCGAGCGGCCGTTCTCGTGGCAACGCATGTGCGTTCCGTATGTCAACAGACCCTGGGATGGCCGCGAGCAATGCGCCGCGGAGGCCGCCATGAACCGACCAGATTCCTATCGTTCGCTGCTGAACATCCCGGGCTTGCCGCCGCTGCTCGTCGCAGCGATCTTCTCGCGCCTCGCCGGACGGATGTTCGTCCTGACGCTGGTGCTTTTCGTGCTGACGCGGTTTTCGTCGCCCGAGTGGGCCGGATGGCTGACGTTCGCCGCGATCGCGCCCGGGCTGATCGTCAGCCCCGTCGCCGGCGCGATCCTCGATCGCGTGGGACCGACGGCCGCCGTCGGGATCGACTTTGTCGCGAGCGCCGTCTTCGTCGCCGCGGTCGGCGTCGCCGGCTGGGCCGGCTCGGCCACGCACCGTTCGCGCCCGATGCGCCGGCCCGCGTCGCGCACACTTCCCCCGCGACGGCGCGCACTCACAGCGCATCGAGAAACTGCTCGAGCGCCGCCTTCATCTTGCGGATCGCCGCGTCCGCCAGCAGCATCACGAGCTTCGCGACGAAGCCGATCTCGCCGAACGCCTTCACCCGGTCGACGGCGCCCGTCTGGACATCGGCCGGCACGACGATCACGAACGCGTTCAGGCCGTCCTCGCGAATGCGCTCGAGCCCCGCGCCCTTGCCGACCGGCTTCGTCGTGAAGAACGGATCGAAGATCCGCTCGAGGTTCTCGGGCGCGATCCCGCAGCCCGCGTCGGCAACCTCGAACCAGATCCGCGCGGCATCGCCCGCGTCGATGCCCGCGCGGATCGTGATCGCGTCTTGCGCACGCGCGCGAGCCCTTCCTTCGATTCGTCGGCGAGCGCCGGCGCGAGCTGCGGCTGCCGCTCGGCGACGAGCCGCCCGACCGCGTGCGCATGCGCGATCAGCACGTCGAGATAGCCGCCGAGCGTATTCACGTTCGACAGCACGAACCCGACCGGATTGTTGATCTCGTGCGCGATGCCGGCCGCGAGCTGGCCGATCGCCGCGAGCTTTCCCGACTGCAGCAGTTGCTGATGCGCGTGCGCGAGCTGGCGATTCAGGTCCGACAGCTCCGCATGGCGCGCGGTCAGCTCGGCGAGCGCATCGGTCAGCCGCTTCTCGCGGTTTTCCAGCGCTTCATGCGCGATGCAGATATCGGTTGCGTCGACGATCGTCACGCCCACCGCGCCGATGCCGCCGCCTCCGTCGTCGAGCGGGACGAAGCTGCAGTTTTGCCGCATCGCGTCGATCGTGCCGGTGATCGGCCGCGAATGGTCGAAGCGGAACAAATACGAACAGACCTGGCCGATCGCGTTCTCGCGCGAACGGCCCGTGTGGTACTGCATGAAGCCGTTCCACGCGAGGATGCGCATGTCGCGGTCGACCGAGAACACGCCGCAATTGAGCCGCTCGACGATCGCTTCGGACATCTGCATGCTGGCGGATTCGGACATGGCGCGGTTCGGTTCATGCGGAATCAGGTGAGAATCGGACGGAAAGCGGCCGGTGCATCGCGCAGGGCCGAAAAACCGCTTCCCACAACCCGGATGACGGCCGCATCGAATGGCCGCCCCATACTGGGAGTCCCTGCCCGCATCGGCGCGGGAGCGCGCGCCCGGCAACGGCCCGGGCGCATTCATTCCACGTTGAATTTCCCCGCCTTGAATTTAACTAACTCATCAATTAATATCCAGCTCCATGAGCACGAAACGTCACCCAGCCAAGCCACGCGGCCGCCGCCCTTCGGTCGAGAATTTCGACGTGCGCGAGCATCTGCTCGACACCGCCACCCGCCTTTTTTCCGAGCGCGGCATCGCGGCGACCACCATCGCCCAGATCGCCGCCGCCGCCGGGGTCACGTCGGCGCTGGTTCATTACTACTTCACCAATCGCGAAATCCTGCTCGATGCGATCGTCGAGGAACGGCTCGCCCCTTCCATCGGCTTCGTCTGGGACGCCGTCACCGGCGATTCGAACGCCGATCCGTTCGTCATGACGAGCGAGCTCGTCAGCCGCCTGTTCGACGTGACGCACCGCATGCCGTGGCTGCCGCCGCTGTGGTTCCGCGAGGTCGTCAACGAAGGCGGCATGTTGCGCGAGCGCATGATCACGCGCATCCCGTTCGACAGCATCAAGCGCTTCGGCGCCCGCGTCGTGCGCGCGCAGCAGACGGGCGCGGTGAACCCCGGGCTCGACGGGCCGCTCCTGTTCAGCTCGATCGTCGCGCTCGCGATGCTGCCCCAGGCGATCGCCAAGTTGCTGCAGAGCGTTCCCGGCTTCCCGGCCATCGAAAGCGAGACATTGCAGCGGCACGTCACGGCGCTCCTGCTGAACGGCCTCACGCCGCCCGGCAAGCGCGCGGCCGCGGCAAGGCCACGCGCCGCGCATCCATGAGGTCCACGCCATGAAGCGTTTCCGCCCGCGTTTGCGCCCGTTTGCGCGCGCGCTCCCGATCGGCGCAGCGTCCGCCGCATCCGCCGCGTGCGTCATGCTCGGCGCGTGCTCGCATCGGGACGAGACGGCCTGGCAAGGGTATGTCGAAGGCGAATTCGTGTATCTCGCCTCGTCGCAGTCCGGCAAGCTGACCCGGCTCGACGTCGCTCGCGGCCAGCACGTCGACGCGAACGCCGTCGTCTTCACGCTCGAATCCGTCGACGAGGCGAATGCGCTGCGGCAGGCGCAGCAGCAACTCGCCGCGGCGAGCGCGCAATTCGCCGATCTCCGGACGGGCAAGCGGGCGCCCGAAGTCGGCGTGACGAGCGCGCAGCTCGCGCAGGCCGTCGCGACGGCTCGCAAGGCCGAATTGCAATCGGCGCGCGACGAAGCGCAGTATCGTGCGGGCGGCATCCCGAAGGGGCAGCTCGACGATTCGCGCGCGGCCGCCGACGCGGCTCGCGCCCAGGTGCGGGAGCTGACCGACGCG
Source organism: Burkholderia humptydooensis (assembly GCF_001513745.1). Taxonomy (NCBI): domain Bacteria; kingdom Pseudomonadati; phylum Pseudomonadota; class Betaproteobacteria; order Burkholderiales; family Burkholderiaceae; genus Burkholderia; species Burkholderia humptydooensis. Next base: position 1,716,186 of record NZ_CP013382.1, read on the forward strand.
GTCGAGGTCGCGAGGCTGCCGGGGCGGCCGCAGCAACTGCTCGCGCAGGCCGCATTCGTCGAAGCGGCGCAGGCGGCGGTCGCGCAGGCGCAATGGAAGCTCGATCAGACGCGCGTCGCCGCGCCCGCCGGCGGGCGCGTGTACGACACGCTCTATCGCGTCGGCGAATGGGTGCAGGCAGGCAGCCCCGTCGTGCAGATGCTGCCGCCGCAGAACGTGAAGGTGCGCTTCTTCGTGCCGCAGGCCGTGGTCGGATCGCTCGCGCCCGGCCGCGCGCTGACGATCCGCTGCGACGGCTGCGCGTCGGACGTGGCGGCCCGCATCACCTACGTGTCGAGCTCGGCCGAATACACGCCGCCCGTCATCTACAGCAACGAAAGCCGCTCGAAGCTCGTGTTCATGGTCGAGGCGCGCCCTTCCGTCGACGATGCGCAGCGCCTGCATCCCGGCCAGCCTGTCTCGGTGACGCTGCGATGAACACGCGCGACGCGACGCTCGCGATCGACGTGCGCAACCTCAACAAGCGCTTCGGCGACAAGCATGTCGTCAACGATGTGTCGCTGCAGGTCGCGCGCGGCGAGATTTTCGGTTTTCTCGGGCCGAACGGCAGCGGCAAGACCACGTCGATCCGCATGATGTGCGGGTTGCTCACGCCCGACTCGGGCAGCGGCACGTGCCTCGGCTACGACATCGTGCGCGAGAGCGCGCAGATCAAGCGCAACGTCGGCTACATGACGCAACGTTTCTCGTACTGGGACGACATGACGGTTCGCGAGAACCTCGATTTCGTCGCGCGCATCTACCGGATGCGCAACCGCAGGGAAAAGATCGAGCGCGCGCTCGAGCACCTCGGGCTGCAAACGCGCGCCGCCCAGTTGACGGGCGCGCTGTCGGGCGGCTGGAAGCAGCGGCTCGCGCTCGCCGCGTGCATGCTCCACGAACCGGAGCTGCTGCTGCTCGACGAGCCGACGGCGGGCGTCGATCCCACCGCACGCCGGGACTTCTGGGAAGAGCTGCACCGGTTGGCCGCGCAAGGCATTTCGGTGCTGGTCAGCACGCACTACATGGACGAAGCGGAGCGCTGCCACAAGCTCGCCTACCTCGCATACGGCAAGCTGCTCGCGCAGGGCAGCGCGCAGGACATCACGGCGTCGCAGGCACTCGTGACGCGGGCGATTCACGGCGAGCGTCTGGCCGAGCTGTCGGAGCGGTTGCGCAAGACGCCCGGCGTCGACCAGACGGTCGTCTTCGGTTCGTCGCTGCACGCGAGCGGGCGCGATCCCGCAGCGCTCGAAACGGCGATCGCGCAGGCGACGGCCGGCCTGCCCGTGCGGGTGGAGCCGATCGAGACCGGGCTCGAAGACGTCGTCATCTACATGATGGGCCGCACCGCCGACAACTACGGGGCGTCATCGTGAGCGAACTCTTTTCCGTGACGCGCTGGTGGGGCATCGTCCTCAAGGAGTTCATCCAGTTGCGGCGAGACCGCATCACGTTCGGCATGATCATCGGCCTGCCCATCGTGCAACTGGCGCTGTTCGGCTTCGCGATCAACACGGACCCGAAGCATCTTCCCACCGCGATCGTCATCAGCGATCAGAGCCCGTTCTCGCGCAGCTTCGTCTCCGCGATGAAGCAGTCCGGCTACTTCGATTTCGTCGCGACGCTGCCGAACGACGACGCCGGCCGGCGCGCGCTCGCGCGGGGCGACGTGCAGTTCGTCGTATCGATCCCCGTCGATTTCTCGCGCCGGCTGCTGCGCGGCGAACGGCCCGCGCTGCTCGTCGAAGCCGACGCCACCGATCCGACCACGACGCAAGCGCCGCTCGCCGCGCTGCCCGGGCTCGTGCAGTCGGTCGCGGACAGGGACATCACGGGGCCGCTCGCGCATCTGAACGGCGGGGCCGCCGCGTTCGACGTGCGGATCCACCGGCTCTACAACCCGGAAGGCATCACGCAGTACAACGTCGTGCCGGGCCTGATGGGCGTGATCCTGACACTGACGATGGTCATGATGACGGGCCTCGCGATGACGCGCGAACGCGAACGCGGCACGATGGAAAATCTGCTCGCGACGCCCGTGCTGCCCATCGAGGTCATCGCGGGCAAGCTCGTCCCGTATATCGCGATCGGGCTCGTGCAGTCGTCGATCATTCTGGCGGCGGCGCGCTACGTCTTTCAGGTGCCGTTCGTCGGCAGCCTCGTCGCGCTCTATGTCACCGCGCTGCTTTTCATCGCGGCGAACCTGACGGTCGGCATCACGCTGTCGTCGATCGCGCAGAACCAGTTGCAGGCGATGCAGCTCACGATCTTCTACTTCATGCCGAGCCTGTTGCTGTCGGGCTTCATGTTCCCGTTCGCGGGCATGCCCGTATGGGCGCAGTGGATCGGCAACCTGCTGCCGCTCACGTACTTCAATCGCCTCGTGCGCGGCATTCTGCTCAAGGGCAACGGCTGGGCGGACCTCTGGCCCTCGGTGTGGCCGATCGCGATCTTCACCGTCGTCGTGATGGCCGTCGCCGTGCGCTTCTACAGGCGCACGCTCGACTAGGGCGTGACATATGGAGGAGGCTCGACGATGAAACCCTGCCTGCCGCTGTTCGCGTTCGCGTTCGCGCTGTGCGGATGCACGGTCGGCCCGGACTTTCGCCCGCCCGCCCCGCCGGACGTCTCGACGTACGCGCGCGAAGCGCTGCCCGTCACGACGCGCGCCGCGAACGCCGCGCAAACGCTCGCCGCCGCCCCGGCCGCGTTGCCCGCATGGTGGACGCGGTTTCGATCCGACGCGCTGAATCGTCTCGTCGACACGGCGCTGCAACGCAGCCCGACGCTCGACGCGGCGCGCGCGAGGCTCGCCGAGGCGCGCGAGGACTACATCGCACAAGCGGGCGCATCGCTGTTTACCGCGATCGACGCCAGGCTCTCGGGCGCGCGCCAGAAAGTCGATCCGGCCGCGTTCGGCATTCCGAACGTGCCGAAGCCCGGGCCGTTCACGCTGCTCAACGCATCGGTGAGCGTGTCGTATGCGCTCGATGCGTTCGGCGGCAATCGGCGCGCGCTCGAAGCGCTGCTCGCGCAGGTCGATTTCCGGGCTTACGAGCTTCAGGCCGCTCGTTTGACGCTCGCCGGCAACGTCGTGTCGACGGCGATCCGGCGCGCATCGCTGCAACGGCAGATCGCGCTGACGCAGCGGCTCATCGACGCACAAGCGCAGCAACTGGCGATCGTCGAAGCGCGCTACGCGGCGGGCGGCGTCGCGCGGCTCGACGTGCGCGCGCAGCGAACGCTGCTCGCGCAGACGCGCGCGTCATTGCCGGCGTTGACGACGCAGCTCGCGCAGGCGGACCACCTGCTTGCGATTCTGCTCGGTGCGGCGCCGTCGAAAGCCGATTTCGGCGACCTCGCGTTCGATGCGCTGCATCTACCCGACACGGTGCCCGTCACGCTTGCGTCGACGCTCGCTCGCGAACGTCCGGACATCCGCGCGTCCGAGGCGCTCCTGCATCAGGCCAGCGCGAACGTGGGCGTCGCGACGGCGAACCTGTATCCGCAATTCGTGATCTCGGCGAGCGCCGGCTCGCAGCGCACGCGCATGGCGGATATCGTCGACGGCATGAACATCTGGAACATCGGCCTGAATCTGACGCAGCCGATCTTTCACGGCGGCGAGCTGCGCGCGAAGCGCCGCGCGGCGCAGGCCGCTTACGACGCCGCATTCGCATCGTACCGGCAGACCGTCCTGCAGGCGCTGCAGCAGGTCGCCGATGCGCTCGATGCGCTGAAGGACGACGCGCAGGCGCTGGATGCGCGCGACGCCGCGGCGCTGGAAGCGCAGGCGAGCGTCGAGATCGCGCAGGCCCGCTATGCGGCGGGCGGCGTCAGCCTGTTCGGCCTGCTCGATGCCCAGCGCCAGGCGTCGCAGACGGCGCTCGACAGGACGCGGGCGCAGGCCGACCGGCTCGCCGATACGGCGGCGCTGTTTCAGGCGCTGGGCGGCATGACGCCCGATTCGCCGGCGGATCGGATACGGAAGCCATAGCATCGGGCGCGGACGCGAACGTGCATCGATGGGTGGTCGCGCGCAGCGCGCCGTGACGCGGCGAGCGCGAGCGGGCAACGAGCGGAAGCGATCGACCGGCTCGCTGCCCGGCCGTCGGCTACGCGCGCCCGTTCCGTTCGGGTGCGGCAGCCGGCGGCCGATCGCTCGGGTGCCGTGGGCCGGCGGCCGGCCGCTCGAAAACCAGTATCGGCTCGCCCTTGTATTCGGCGACGGCGACTTCCCGATAACCGAACTCCGCGGCCAGCCGGATCGAGAAACGATTTTCCGGGCCGATCAGGCAAACGGTGCGCCGAGCCGCCAGATGCGCGTCCGCCCAATCGAGCACCGCATGCAACGCTTCGCGCGCGATGCCCTGCCCCCACGCGGCCGGGGCGAGCGCGCCGCCCAGTTCGGGCGCATCGCCGAGCGCGGGAACGATGTCGCGCTTCGCATCGGCGAAGCCCATTTCACCGATGAAGAATGAAGAGGCCGGTCTCTTTTTCGCGAGCCATCCAGTAGCCGAAGCCCAGCAATTGCCAATGCCCAACGTAGCGCAACAGGCGCAGCCAGCACTCTTCCGCGGCGAACGGTTCGTCGCGTATCAGACGGGTCACGCCGGGATCGGCCCACAGTGCCCGGCTGCCTTCGAAATCTTCGAGGCGATGGCAGGACAGGATCAAGCGCGCCGTCTCGATCACCGGAGCGGATCGGCCAGCGCCGCCATCGACTTGCTGCTGGATGATCCCTTGCACGTTTGAGCCGTTCCGGACTGGCCGGAGGCCGACGCGATTCGATCATGGCCCGACGGCGGTTCGCGCGAACCGACGATCGCACGCGCGGTTTGCGTCGACAGGCAGCGATCGCCGATCGCGTCGAGCGACGGAGCAAGGAATCGGCGCCGCTCCTGCTGCACGGGTTCGATCATGAAATGCGCGCTCCGACGCGAGCGCGCGGCGGCCTCACCGTCGCAGGTTGACAATGTCGAATCGGGCCGCCACGCACGCCACGTCGCAGTCTTCGCAATAGAGTCCGCCGAGCCCGCCGAGACGCGGCGACGTCGCGGCCCCCATACCTGCGTCGCGGCGCCCTGCGCGGGCGTCTTGAAGGTCGGATCGAGCAGCACGCCAGGCTCGTCGCCCCAGCCGAACGCCATCATCTCGTCGCGTGTCAGATGCCGCTGCAGCGGCGTCGCGATCTTGCCGGGATGCAGCGAAAACGCATGCACGCCGTCACGCGCGCCGAACGCATCGAGTTGCACCGCGAACAGCGCGTCGGCCGTCTTCGATTCGCGCACAATCGACCCGCAGCGACGCCTGCGCCGCCCTCGCCTCCCGTCACGACCGGATCGACGCGCCCCGCTCCTCGAGCAGCGCGCGCAGCACGCTGCGGTGGCAGTGCGCCTCGTTCTCGCAATAGCAGCCGATTGCAAAATTCGACGTTGCCGACAACGCGGCGAGCACGTCGAGCACCCTGCTCGCGTCGCCGTGCTTCATCTCCGCGCGGAACTTGCGCGCGAATGCCTTCCATTCGGCGTCGGATTCCGCCGCCTGCGCTTCGGCGACGAGCTCCGGGCTCGGCGACAGCGTCGGCAGCCAGACGTCGTAGTAGTCGCGCGACGCGAACGCTTCCTTCGGCACGCCGCGCGGCGGACGGCGCACGGTGCCGATCCGCACGCCCTCGTCGTCGGCGCGCGGCTCGCCGAGCCGGACGATGCTGATGCTCATGTTGGACTCCCGTTCAGAGTGACCGACGCGCGGCGCGCTTGAGTTGCCGGCGCGCGCGCCGCACACCGCGCGCGGTCCTTGCCGATCCGCGACACCGATGCCGACTCCGCAACCGCATCGCACCGCCGATCGCCTTCGATGCGATCCGATGCGATCAGCCCCCGACGCGCCGCCGCGGGCATCCGGCATCGCACCGCCCCAACCACATACCGCGCGCGCCAAGGCCCAGCTTCCCGCCGCGCCCGACGCGCGCGCAAACGTCAGACGCCGCTCGCGATCACCGCGCCGATCGCTTCCGCGACGACGCCGACGTTCGCCTCGTTCAGCCCGGCGACGCACATCCGGCCCGAGCGCAGCACATAGACGCCGTGCCGCTCGCGCAGGCACTCGACCTGCGCTTCGGTGAGCCCCGTGTACGTGAACATCCCGCGCTGCCTCACATAGCGCGACAGCGCCTCGCCCTGCACGTGCGCGCGCAGGCCGTCGTGGATCGCGCTGCGCATCTTCGCGATGCGCCGGCACATCGCCGCGAGCTCTTCTTCCCATTGCGCGCGCAGCGCGGGCGTCGTCAGCACCTGCGCGACGATCCTCGCGCCGTAGGTCGGCGGATTGCTGTAGTTCGAGCGCACCGCGCCCGCGAGCTGGCCGAGCACGCGCGCGGCCGCCGCCGCGTCCTCGCAGATCACCGACAGCGCGCCGACGCGTTCGCCGTACAACGAGAAGTTCTTCGAGAACGAGTTGGCGACGAACGCCGGCACGCCGCGGCGCGCGAGCTCGCGGATCGCGAACGCGTCGGCCGCGAGACCCGCGCCGAACCCCTGGTACGCCATGTCGACGAACGGCAGCAGCTCGCGCGCCTGCAGCACGTCGATCAGCTTCAGCCACTGCGCGTCGTCGAGGTCGACGCCCGTCGGGTTGTGGCAGCACGCATGCAGCAGCACGACGCTCTTCTTCGGCAGCGCATCGATCGCGGCCAGCATCGCGTCGAACTTCAGGCCGCCCGTCGCCTCGTCGTAGTACGGGTACGTGTTGACCGTGAAGCCCGCGCGCTCGAAGATGAACCGATGGTTCTCCCAGCTCGGATCGCTGATCCACACCTGCGCGCCCGGAAAGTAGCGCTTGATGAAATCCGCGCCGACCTTGAGCGCGCCCGAACCGCCGAGCGTCTGGACCGTCGCGATGCGCCCGGCCGCGCGCGCGTCGCTGTCCTCGCCGAACACGACCGCCTGCACCGCGTCGCGATACGCCGCGAGCCCCGTCATCGGCAGATACGGCTTCGGACCGGATTCGCGCTGCACGATGGCTTCGGCCTCGCGCACGGCGCCCATCACCGGAATCCGGCCGTCGTCGTCGAAATAGATGCCGATGCTCAGGTTGACCTTGCGCGTGCGCGGGTCCTGCTGGAAGTTCTCGTTCAGCGTGAGAATCGGATCGCCGGGGTATGCATCGATATGTTCAAACATGGCGGTTTCTACAGGTGAAGAAAAATCGGGTTCAACGGGCCGACACGCCGTCGCCGAGCGCATAGCCGGCGCCGCGCTGGCGGAACCGGTAGCCGACCGCGAGCACGACGAGCCACACCGGGATCAGGTAGACGGACAGACGCAGATCCGGCGTGCGGAACATGACGACGAGGATGGCCGCCATGAAGACGAGACAGAGATAGTTCGTCAGCGGGTAGCCGAGACTCCTGAAGCGCGTCGTCTCGCCCGCCGCGCGTTTGGCCTGACGAAACCGCAGATGAATCACGCTGATCATTGCCCAGTTGATGATGATCGCCGATACGACGAGCCCCATCAACAGCTCGAACGCCTTGCCCGGCATGAAATAGTTGATCACGACGCACAGCGCGGTCGCGAACGCCGACACGCCGAGCGCGGCGACCGGAATGCCGCGCCGGTTCGCGCGCGCGAGCGCCTGCGGCGCGTTGCCCTGCTGCGCGAGGCCGTACAGCATCCGGCTGTTGCAGTACACGCAACTGTTGTAGACGGACAGCGCGGCCGTCAGCACGACCACGTTCAGCACGTTCGCGGCGGTGTCGCTCGACAGCGCGTGGAAGATCAGCACGAACGGACTGCCGCCCGTCACGACCTTCTGCCACGGATACAGCGACAGCAGCACGCCGAGCGCGCCGATGTAGAAAATCAGGATCCGGTAGATCACCTGGTTCGTCGCGCGCGGGATGCTGTGCGACGGATCGTCCGCCTCCGCGGCCGTGATGCCGACGAGTTCGAGGCCGCCGAACGAGAACATGATGACCGCCATCGCCATCGCGAGGCCGCCGATGCCGTTCGGGAAGAAGCCGCCGTGCCGCCACAGGTTCGCGACGCCGGCATCCGGGCCCGCATGCCCCGACAGCAGCAGGTAGCCGCCGAAGCCGATCATCCCGACGATCGCGGCGACCTTGATGATCGAGAACCAGAACTCGGTCTCGCCGTACGACTTGACGCTCGCGAGGTTGACCGCGTTGATCGCGACGAAGAACACGAGCGCGGAGATCCAGGTCGGCACGCCCGGCCACCAGTACTGGACGTAGATGCCGACCGCGGACAGCTCGGCCATGCTGACGAGCACGTACAGCACCCAGTAGTTCCAGCCGGACAGGAAGCCCGTGAAGTGCCCGCAGTATTTGTTCGCGAAATAGCTGAACGAGCCGGCGACGGGCTCGTCGACGACCATCTCGCCCAATTGCCGCATGATGAAGAACGCGACGACGCCGGCGAGCGCATAGCCGAGCAGCACCGACGGCCCCGCCATCCGGATCGTCTGAGCAATGCCGAGGAAAAGCCCCGTGCCGATCGCGCCGCCGAGCGCGATCAACTGGATGTGGCGATTCTTCAGCCCCCGCTTGAGGCCGTCGTTGTCCTGATCTGAAACCATGTCTTCTCCGTCTCGTCCGCCCTTTTTGGAGGCGGCGCGCCTTCGGGCTGGCCCGGGCGCCGTGTACTTGTTCCGGCCGCCGGCGCGGATGTCGCGGCGGGCGGCCGGGCTGGGGATGTCGAGTTCCTGCGCGGCGTGCATCGTCTTCGCGTGGAGCGGGAAGCACAGCCCTCCGCTCCTGCCTGCACGCTCCGAGTTTTTATTGATCCCGCGCAAAAAATCGGGGCTCAGTTTATCGCCGGCAGGATGAAATGGGGTTTCGTAAGCCCTTCATGCAAACCCTACATTATGAGATAAAATTGCACACGGGAGACAATCAAGGAAACAAAAATGCAAGAACCGCTTCTTGATCGCATCGATCGCCATCTGCTCGAGATCCTGCAGGAAAATGGCCGCATCTCCAATCTGGAGCTTGCCAAGGCCGTCGGGCTGTCGCCCGCGCAGACGCTGCGGCGCCACCGGCGCCTCGAGGAGATCGGCGCAATCAAGCGCTACGAGACCCGGCTCGACGCCGACACGCTCGGCTTCGGCGTGACCGCGTTCGTCCAGGTGACGATGGAACGCGGGCACATCCGCGATCTGTCGACATTCCAGAAGCTCGTCTCCGAGCTCGCGCAAATCCAGGAGTGCTTTTCGGTCACGGGCGACATCGACTACGTGCTGAAGGTCGTCGCCGCGGATCTGAAGGGCCTGTCGACGTTCCTGCTCGACACGCTGATGCGCATCCCCGGCGTGAGCGGCGTGCATTCGAGCGTGTGCCTCGACGAGATCAAGTGCACGAGCGCGATGCCGCTGTAGCGGCGAGAAGTGGCGAGCAAGACTCGCCCGCCGCGCATCATGCGACGTAGCCCGCGACGCTGACGAACTGGCACAGGCTGCCCGCCAGCACGAACAGGTGCCAGATGCCGTGCCCGTGGCGGATGCGCTCGTCGTTGACGAAAAAATAGATGCCGACGCTGTAGATGACGCCGCCCGCCACGAGCCAAGCCGTCCCCGCCGCGGGCAGCGCATGGACCAGCGGGCGGATCGCGACGAGCGCGAGCCAGCCCATCAGCACGTACAGCGCCATCGACACGCTGCGGGTGCGCCGCCCGAGCGTGAGCTCCTGCACGATGCCGAACGCGGCGAGCCCCCAGCTCACGCCGAACAGCGACCATCCCCACGGCCCGCGCAGCGTGACGAGCGTAAACGGCGTGTAGCTGCCCGCGATCAGCAGATAGATTGCCGAGTGATCGCACTTCTGCAGGATGGCTTTCAGGCGCGGGCCGCGCACGCTGTGATAGAGCGTCGAGATCGCGTAGAGCACGCACAGCATCGCACCGTAGACGCTGAAGCTCACCACCTTGTACGCATCGCCGTCGAGCGCGCCCATCGTCACGAGCGTGGCGAGCCCCGCCACCGACAGCACCGCGCCGACGAGATGGGAAATGCTGTTGAAACGCTCACCGACATGCACGACGCTACGCTCCACTTCGACACGGGTTGATCAAGACGAATAGCTCATATGATACCGATCCCACGGCGAAGACGGCGGCCGCTTCGTGGCCCCGGCCACGCTTGCGGGCAATTTATTCGATGCGGCTTGATCGAGCCGAACAAAATCGACCGCCGCGCGAAGGCCCGCGCGGCAATGCGAAACGAAACGGGCGGACGCCGAACCCGGCGCCCGCCCGTTTCATCGCTCGGCGAGCCGGGCGGCAAACGCCGCCCGCCCCGCTTACATCGTCACCTGATCGAGGAAGGTCTTCTTGCCCCCCTTGAAGTCGTACAGCGAAATCACGCCGTGCTTCAGGTCGCCCTTCGAATCGAAGACCGTCGTGCCGATCACGCCCGTGTAGTTCGTCTTCGGCATCGCCGCGAGAATCTTCGCCGGGTCCGTCGAGTTCGCGCGCTTCATCGCGTCGACGATGATGTACACCGCGTCATACGTGAACGGCGCGTCGAAGCGGATCGGCTGGTTGAAGCGCTTCTCGTACTTCGCCTGGAACGCCGCGCCGCCCGGCATCTTCTCGAGCGCCGCGCCCGCCTGCGAGCACACGACGTTGTCGGCCGCATTGCCGGCAAGCGCGGGCAACTGCTCGGTGCATACACCGTCGCCCGAGAAGATCTTCGCGCGCAGGCCGAGCTGCTTCGCCTGCTTCGCGAACGGGCCGCCCGTCGCGTCCATGCCGCCGTACATGATCGCGTCCGGGTTCGTGCCCTTGATCTTCGTCAGGATCGCGCGGAAATCGACCGCCTTGTCGTTCGTCGCGTCGTGCGACAGCACCTTCAGGCCGAGCGCCTTCGCCTTCTTCTCGAACTCGTTCGCGAGGCCCTGGCCGTAGGCCGTCGAATCGTCGACGACGGCGACCGTCCTGATCCCCTTTTGCTTCGCATAGTCGGCGAGCGCCGGGCCTTGCTGCGCGTCGGTCGCGACGACGCGGTAGGTCGTCTTGAAGCCTTGCTGCGTATAGGCCGGATTCGTCGCCGACGGCGAGATCTGCAGGATGCCGGCATCGCTGTAGATCTTCGACGCCGGAATCGACGTCCCCGAGTTCAGGTGGCCGATGACCGCGACGACCTTGCCGTCGACGAGCTTCTGCGCGACCTGCGTCGCGGTGCGCGGGTCGGCCGCGTCGTCCTGCGCGTCGAGCTGGAGCGTGATCTTCTGGCCGCCGATCGTGAAGCCCTTCGCGTTGATTTCCTCGACGGCGAGGCGCGCGCCGTTCTCATTGTCCTTGCCGAGGTGGGCGATGCCACCCGTCAAGGGCTCGGCGCTGCCGATCTTCACGACCTGATCGGCCAGCACATGCGCCGAGGCCGCGGCCATCACCATCGCGGCCGCGCTGATCGGCAACAGTCTGTTGGTTTTCCTTTTCACTGCAGTCTCCTTGTTGGACGGGCGTAGATCATATGATCGGATGATACCCGTTCAAAATTCGTGCAGCGAGTCTCGCGAGGAGTCCGCGCCCGCGGCTCAGGCCTTGACGTTCATCGCGATCCGCGCGGTGAACACCGTCTTGCCTTCCGAATCGGTAATCTCGACCGGCACGAGCTCGCGATCGCGGCGTAGCGGTCGGTTTCGAAGGCGTAGGCTCGACGCGCCGCATCACTGCACCGCAAGATCGAAGATCCGCGTCATCGGCGTCCATTTCATGCCGGCGGGCGTCCACGGCGTCGGCTGCTGGAACGTGCCCATCAGCGCTTCCCACTCGACGATCTTCGCGTCGGCGCGCGCGTCGGCGTCGAAACGCGCCGCGTCGAACCGCGCGTCGTCGGTTTCCATCACCATCGTCATCCGCGTGCCGAGCCGATAGATCTCCATCGCCACGACGCCATGCGCGCGAAGATGCGCGGCGACCTCCGGCCAGATCCGCTCGTGATGCGCTTCGTAGCGCGCGATCGCATCCGGGTCGTCCTTCAGGTCCAAAGCGAGGCAGTAACGCATCGCGCGCTCCGTCGTCGATCGTCGGGGAAGCCGCGTCAGGTCAGCGCGCGATCGAGATGCGTGTAGCCGCCGTCGACGAACAGCCACTGCCCCGTCGTGTGCGACGCGCGCTCGGACAGCAGGAACACCGTCGTCCACGCGATCTCGTCGGCGCTCGTCATCCGCTTGCCGAGCGGGATCTTGCACGCGATCGACTGCAGCTTCGCGTCCGGATCGTCGAACTGCGCGAGCCAGTTCGCGTAGAGCGGCGTCATCACCTCGGCGGGAACCACCGCGTTCACGCGCACGCCGTCGCCCGCGAGCGATGCCGCCCATTCCCGCGTCAACGAAAGCTGCGCGCCCTTCGATGCGCAATAGCCGCTCGTGCCGCCTTGCCCGGTGATCGCGGTCTTCGACGACACGTTGACGATCGCGCCGCGGCTCGCCTTCAGATGCGGCAGGCAATAGTGCGCCATCACGTAGTAGTGGATCAGATTGCTCGCGAGCGACGCGACGAATGCGTCGCGGCCCGCGTCGAGCCCGACGCTGTCGTTGACGCCCGCGTTGTTGACGAGCCCGTCGATCCGGCCAAGCGCCGAGATCGTCTCCTCGACGGCCTCGCGGCAGCGCGCGTCATCGGCGAGTTCGACGCGCACGAAACGCGCGCGCGGCTGCAATGCGAGCATGCGTTCGGCGAACGCCGCGTCGAGCGGGCTGCGGCCGAGCACGACCGGAATCGCGCCTTCCTCGGCCAGCGCGAGCGTGATCGCGCCGCCGATGCCCGAGCCGCCGCCCGTCACGATCACGACCTTGTCTTTCAGGTTCAGGTTCACTTGTCTGCTCCGATGTTTCGACGGGCGCCGCGCCGGATCGCCCGACGGCCAAGCGCAGCGGCCGACGCGCGACGCCCGCCCGGTCTTGCCGCGCCCCGTTCGCGTCAACCCTGCACGACCCGCTGCCGCTGCTCGCCGAGCCCCTCGATGCCGACCCTCATCACCTGCCCCGCGCGCAGATAGACGGGCGGTTTCTGGCCGAGCCCGACGCCGGGCGGCGTGCCGGTGGAGATCACGTCTCCCGGCTGCAGGCTCATGAAGCGGCTCAGGTAACTGATCAGGAACGGCACGCGGAAAATCATCGTCGCGGTCGAGCCATTCTGATAGCGATGGCCGTCGACGTCGAGCCACAGTTTCAGCCGGTGCGGGTCCGGCACTTCGTCGGCCGTCACGAGCCAGGGCCCAAGCGGGCCGAACGTGTCGCATCCCTTGCCCTTGTCCCACGTGCCGCCGCGCTCGAGCTGGTACTCGCGCTCGGACACGTCGTTGACCACGCAATAGCCGGCCACGTGCGCGAGCGCATCCGCTTGCGCGATGTGGCGCCCGCCCGTGCCGATCACGACGCCGAGCTCGACCTCCCAGTCGGTCTTCGTCGAGCCGCGCGGGATCTCGACGTCATCGTCGGGGCCGCAGATCGCGCTCGTCCATTTGCCGAAGACGACGGGCTCGCTCGGCACGTCCATGCCGGATTCGGCCGCGTGGTCCGAGTAGTTGAGCCCGATGCAGATGAACTTGCCGACGCGGCCGACGCATGCGCCGAGCCGCGGCGCGCCTTCGACGAGCGGCAGGCTCCCCGGATCGATCGCGCGCAGCCGCGCGAGCGCGTCGGGGCCAAGCGCGCTGCCCGCGACGTCGTCGATGACGCCGGACAGATCGCGAATGCGCCCCTGCGCGTCGAGCAGGCCGGGTTTTTCGTGGGACTTCGCCCCGTATCGCAACAGTTTCATGAATTCGCCAGGTAGGTGAGTGCCAATGAACGGCGCATGAACGCCGCATGCGGTCGCCGCGCGGCAGGCTTCAGTTCGACCAGCCGCCGTCGATCAGATGAATCGCGCCCGTCGTGAACGACGATTCGTCGGACGCGAGATACGCGACGAGCGCCGCGATCTCCTCCGGCTTGCCGATGCGCCCCATCGGCTGGCGCGCGACGAACGCGGCGCGCACCGCATCGATCGGCTCGCCGCGCGCGTGTGCCTGCGCGGCGATGCGTGCATCGAGCGACGGCGATTCGACAGTGCCCGGGCAGATCGCATTGCAGCGAATCCCGTGCGTGACGAAGTCGGCGGCGACGGCCTTCGTCAGGCCGATCACGGCCGCCTTCGTCGCGCCGTAGACGAACCGGTTCGGCACCCCCTTCACGCTCGACGCGGCGGACGCCATGTTGATGATCGAGCCGCGCTCGCGCGCGAGCATCGCGGGCAGGAATGCGCGGATCGTCCGGTACATCGACTTCACGTTCAGATCGAAGCCGAAGTCCCATTCGTCCTCGGTCGCGTCGAGCACCGAGCCCGCGTGGACGAAGCCCGCGCAGTTGAACAGCACGTCGACAGGGCCGATCGCACCGGCGAGCGCGCTGATCGCCGCGCCGTCGCGCACGTCGAGCACGCGCGCATCGAACGGGCCGTCGCGCAACGCATCGATGCGGATGTCGGTCGCGATCACGCGCGCGCCTTCGCGCGCGAGCCGCTCGGCCGCCGCGCGGCCGATGCCCTGCGCGGCGGCCGTGACGAGCGCCGTCTTGCCTGCCAGTCTTTCTCCCATGTTCAGCTCCCGATGAAGTGATCTCTGCCGGATGTAACATATCTGTCGATGTGTCGTCGCGCTTGCCGGTCGCGCTTGCCGTTCCCGGCCGCGTGGCGCCCGTCGCGAACGGCGCGCGAAGCGCATCGCATGCGTTCCGGGATGCGCGCCGCGCCCGCTCATAGCCGGTAGAACGCCGCGGCGTTCGCGCCGAACACCGCGTCGCACGCGCGTTCGCCGACGCGCGCGGCGGTCAGCGCGCGCGCGCTCGCATGCCAGAGCGCGTAGTCGCCGTTCAGGTCCAGCACCGGCCAGTCGCTGCCCCAGATCATCCGCGCCGCGCCGAACGCGCCGAACAGATGGTCGACGTAAGGAGCGATGGTTTCGCGGCGCCAGCCGTGCGCGGCCTCGGTCGCGAGCCCGGACAGCTTGCAGTGCACGTTCGGCAGCGCGGCGAGCGCCGCGATGCCGTCGGCCCACGGCTGCCACGC
This sequence comes from Burkholderia humptydooensis, assembly GCF_001513745.1. NCBI lineage: Bacteria > Pseudomonadati > Pseudomonadota > Betaproteobacteria > Burkholderiales > Burkholderiaceae > Burkholderia > Burkholderia humptydooensis. Next base: position 1,731,299 of record NZ_CP013382.1, read on the forward strand.
GGCGCGGCCCGCGCGGATCGGCGGCTTCGCGCCGTGATCGACGACGATCCGCAGCCGCGGAAAGCGGCGCGCGAACGTCGCGAGCGGCGCGAGATGGCGCGGCGTCACGAGCGCGTCGAACGCGAGGTCGAGCTCGACGAGCGCGTCGATCGCGGGCGCGAGCGCCGGGTTCGCGATCCACGCGGCATCGGGCAAATCCTGCAGCATCGGGCGCACGCCCTTGAACGCAGGATCGCGCGCGAGCGCGGCGAGCGTGTCGCGCGCATCGGGCGCATCGAGCGGCGCCCAGCCGACCACGCCCGCGATCGACGGCTCGCATCGCGCGAGATCGAGCAGATAGCGGGTCTCGTCGACGGTCGGCGCCGCCTGCACGGCGATCGTGCGCGCGACGCCCGCCGCCGCGCGCAACGGCGCGAGATCGGCGGGGCCGAACGGGCGATACAGCAGCGCGAGCGCGGGCGTGAGCCAGCCGTAGTCGCCGCGCGACGGGTCCCAGTAGTGCTGATGGGCGTCGATGATGCCGGTCACGCGCCGCTCCTTCCGGTCGACGGCGTTGCCGCCGCATCCGATGTCGCGCCAACCGCGCCGCCACGCGCAAGCCTCGCCCGTCGTCCGGCGCCGAAGGCTTCCTTCGCCGCCGCCGTCATCCGCCGCGCCGCCGCGCTCATGCCTGCCGCGCCGCGCGCAGCGGCCCCGCGACGGGCAGGCACGCGGGCCCGAGCGGCTCGAACGCCTTGTAGGTCAGGATGAACTCCTGATGGCCGAGCGCCTCGGATTTCGACGTCGCGCCGCTCGCGACCGCGAGCGTCTTCGCGAGAATCTCGCGGCCGACTTCGTCGAGCGTCGCGCGGCCTTCGAGGATGCGGCCCGCGTCGACGTCCATGTCGCCCTCGAGCTTGCGGTATGTCGCCGGATTCGCGCACACCTTGACGACGGGCGCGAGCGCGGAGCCGACCACCGAGCCGCGGCCCGTCGTGAACAGGATCACGTGCGCGCCGCATGCGATCAGCTCGGCGATCTCGGCGTTGTCGCTGATGTTCGGGAATCCGAAGCGCGGCTCGCCGTCCGGCACGACGTCGAGCAGATAGAGGCCCGGCGTCGGCGGCACGTCGCCCGGCTTCACGATGCCGACGATCGGCGACGCGCCGCTCTTCGCATACGCGCCGAGCGATTTCTCCTCCTGCGTCGTGAGTCCGCCGTCCGCGTTGCCGACCGCGAAGCTGCCGTGTCCGAGGATCGAGTAATAGCGCTCGGCCTTCTGCACGCACGCGACGATCTCGCGGCCGAGCTCGGGCCGCGCGGCGCGGTTCTGCATGTGATATTCGCAGCCGACGAGCTCGCCCGTCTCCTCGAACAGGCACGCGGCGCCCTGCTCGACGAGCAGGTCGAACGCGCGGCCGACAGCCGGATTCGCGGTGATGCCGCTCGTGCTGTCCGAGCCGCCGCAGATCGTGCCGACGATCAGCTCGCCGATGCCCATCGGCACCTTCGCCTGCTTCGCGAGCGCCGCTCGCGCATCGCGCACCCAGTCGACGCCCGCGCCGATCGTACTCAGCGTGCCGCCCGCGTCCTGGATCGTCAGCACCTCGGCCGGGCGGCCGCTCGCGCGCACCGCATCGACGAGGTAGCGCTTGTTCATGCTCTCGCAGCCGAGCGATACGAACAGCACCGCGCCGACGTTCGGATGCGTCGCGAGCCGCTCGATCATCTTTTCCGCGTAACCGTTCGGATAGCAGCCGGGAAAGCCGATCAGATGCACGGGCGGCGCGTCGGCCGCGGGCGGCGCGGCGCCGCCGAAGCGCAGCGGCGTGCGGAACTGCGCGACGATCTCCCGCGCGACGTGATGCGCGCACTCGACGAGATACGCGACCGCGACGACGTTGCGGATGCCCTTGCGCCCGTCGCTGCGCGGATAGCCCGCAAGCACCGCGCGGCGCACGCCGTCGGGCGGCACGCGCTCGCCTTCGGCGGAAATCGCCGCGAAACCCGGCGTCGAGACTGTCATGGACATGAATGGTTCACCTGAATAAACGGTTGCGGCCGCGTCAATGCGCGACGAACGCGTGGCCCGCGTCGTGCGTGTACGTCGGCAGGTAGTCGCTCACGAGGTTGTGCGTGTGCAGATGCTCGCCGCGCGCGACGTCGCGAATCACGTGGCCGATCGGCGCGCCGTAGCGCAGCACCTTGTCGTTCGCCGCGAGCGGCGCGCGCGCGAGCTTGTGTCCGATCTCGATCGTCTGCGCGAGCACGACGCGCTCGCCGTCGATCGTCACGCACTGCCCGGCGCAAAGGCGCGTCGCCGCGATCAGGCAGTTGTCGTCGGGCGACAGCAGCAGCAGCCGCGCGTCGGCGGCGCGCGCGCTCACGATTGCCCCTCGCCGCCCGCGACGCGAGCGACCATCAGCGCGCCCAAAATAATCGCGCCGTAGATCGCCTGAATCCAGAACGACGGCACCTGCGCGAGCGTCAGCAGGTTCTGCACGACGCCGAGCAGCAGCACGCCCGTCAGCGCGCCGAGCATCATGCCCTTGCCGCCGTCGAGCGAGATGCCGCCGATCACCGCGGCCGCGAACACCGTGAAGATCATCCCGCTGCCCTGGTTCGCGTTGATCGCGCCGACATAGCCCGTGACGACGAGCCCGCCGATCGACGCGAGCACGCTGCCGAGCACGAACACGCCCCACGTGATCCGCTCGACGCGAATCCCGGCCGCGCGCGCGGCCTCGCCGTTGCCGCCGATCGCGTACAGCGCGCGGCCGAGCCGGTGGTAGCGCAGCATGAACGCCGCGCCGCCGAACACGGCCGCCGCGAGCCACACGGACAGCGGCAGGCCGAACACGATCGTCGTCGCGAGCGCGAAGAACGACGGCGGCATGTCGAACAGCGTGCCGCCCTTCGTCGCGCCGACGAGCATCCCGCGCAGCACGATCAGCATCGCGAGCGTGACGATGAACGCGTTCAGGCGCATCCGCACGACGAGAAAGCCGTTGACGAAGCCGATCAGCGCGCCGATCGCGACGATCGCGGCGAGCCCCGCGGCGGCGGGCCACTGGAAGCCGAAGCCGGCGGACGAGGCCGGCATCACGAGCATCGCGCCGATCGCGGGCGCGATGCCGACCGTCGATTCGAGCGACAGGTCGAACTTGCCCGTCAGCACGATCAGCGATTCGGCGAGCACGACGAGCGCGAGCGCCGCCGACGCGCCGAGCACGCTGATCAGATTCGCCTTCGTGAGAAAGCTCGGGCTCACGAACGCGCCGATCGCGATCAGCAGCATGAGCGCGGGCAACAACGCGAGGTCGCGCAACCGCGCGATCTCGAACGGCTTGCGCGCGACGGCGCGCGCCGGCCCCGGCGGCAGCGCGGAACTCGTCAGGCTAGACTTCATGGGCATCGACTCCTTCGATGGATGCAATCAATTCGTTGTCCTGCCAGCCGGCCGGAAACTCGGCGACGATGCGCCCGCGGAACATCACGAGCACGCGGTCGCAGGTGCGCAGATCGTCGAGCTCGCCCGACGCGACGAGCACCGCCTTGCCGTCGTCGCGCACGCGCCCGACGACGGCGAGCAGCGCCTCCTTCGATTTCACGTCGACGCCCGCGGTCGGATCGATCAGCACGAGCACGCGCGGATCGTTCGCAAGCGCGCGCGCCATCACGACCTTCTGCCGATTGCCGCCCGACAGCCCCGACACCGGCTGCCGCGGCCCCTGCGCGACGATGCCGAGCGCGTCGATCATCCGCGCGCCGAAGGCGTGCTTTTTCGCGGGCGGCGCAAGCCCGAAGCGCCCGAAGCGCCCGAGCGCGCCCGCGATCGTCATCGATGCGTTCTCGGCCACCGATTCGCCGAGCACGAGCCCTTCGCGATGGCGATCCTTCGGCACGCAACCGACGCCGCGCGCGAGCGCGGCGGGGACGTTGCCCGGCGGCAGCGCGTCGCCGTCGATGCGGATCGCGCCCGCGCGCGGCGCGCGCAACCCGGCCACCGCCTCCGCGACGCCCGTGCGGCCGCTGCTCGTCGCGCCGGCCAGCCCGACGACCTCGCCGCGCCGCACGCAAAACGACACATGCGCGTAATCGCCGCCCGCGAGGCCGTCCACTTCGAGCGCGCGCGGCGCATCGGCCGGCAGCGGCGGGCGGCGCGCCGCGTCGGCCACGGCGAGCCCGCCGCGCTCGCCTGTCATCGCCTCGATCAGCGCGTCGCGCGGCAGCGCCGCCACGGGCGCGCTGACGATGCGCCGCGCGTCGCGCAGCACCGTCACCGCCTGGCAGATGTCGTACACCTCCTGCAGGTGATGCGAGATGAACAGGAACGTCACGCCGTCGCGCTGCAGCTCGCGAATCCGCGCGAACAGCCGCTTGATCTCGTCGCCGTCGAGCTGCGCGGTCGGCTCGTCGAGGATGATGAAGCGCGCGCCGTACGACAGCGCCCGCGCGATCTCGACGAGCTGGCGCGCCTCGACCGTCAGGTCGCCCGCGCGCGCGTCCTCGCCGACGTCGATCCGCCAATGGTCGAGCAGCGCGCGCGCGTCGCGCCGCAGCGCGCGCCAGTCGATCGCGCCGCGCTTCGTCGGCTGCCGGTTGATGAACAGGTTCTCGGCGACGGTGAGCTCGCGGATGATCGTCGAGTGCTGATAGACGCACGCGACGCGCGCGCGCCAGCCGTCGCGATCGGCGAGCGGCGGCGCATCCTCGCCGCCGAAACGCACGATGCCCGCGTCCGGCTTGCGCAGCCCGGTGAGAATCGACACGAGCGTCGACTTGCCCGCGCCGTTGCGCCCGACGAGCGCGTGCGACTCGCCCGGCCGCACGCACAGATCGACGTCCGCGAGCGCGGTGTGCGGGCCGAAGCGCTTGGTGACGGCGCGCGCCTCGACGACGGGCGCGCCGCCGCACGCGGCAGCGGCGGCAGTGACATCGGCGGTGGCGGCGGTCGCGTTCATTTGATCGTGTTGCCCCACAGGCTCTTGTCGTCGACGTTCGCCTTCGTCACGAGCGGCGCCGGCAACTGGTCTTCGAGAATGCCCGGCGCGCGCTGCACGATCACGCTGCCGTGATCGGTCGGCCCCGGCCTGAACGTCTGGCCGGCGAGCGCCGCCTTGATGTAGAAGAGCCCGTAGCGCGCGTACAGGTCGGCGGGCTGCGACACGGTGGCGTCGATGTCGCCGCGGCGGATCGCTTCGTATTCCTGCGGGATGCCGTCGTTGCTGACGATCACGACGTGCTTCGCGTCGCCCGCCGGATACAGCATCTGCTTGCGGCGCAGCGTTTGCAGCGTCGGCGACAGATAGACGCCGCCCGCCTGCATGTAGATGCCCTTCACGTCCGGATTCGCGGTCAGCAGGCTGTCGAGCGCGGTCGCGGCGACGTCGCCCTTCCACGCGGCCGGGATCTCGAGCACCTGCAGGTGCGGATAGCCCTTCATGCACGCGCGGAACGCCTCCGAGCGGTCGCGGCCGTTCACCGACGCGAGATCGCCCATGATCTGCACGACCTTGCCCGCCTGCACGTGCTCGCCGAGGTACTTGCAGGCCTTCTCGCCGTATGCGCGGTTGTCGGCGCGCACGACCATCGCGACCTTGCCCTGCGTCGGCGCGACGTCGACCGCGACGACGCTCACCTTGCGCGCGGCCGCCGCGTCGAGCGCGCGGCCGATCGCCGCCGAATCGAGCGGCCCGACGACGATCCCCTTCGCGCCGAGATTCAGCAGGGTGGTCATGTCCGTGATCTGCTGCGCGGGATCGCCGTTCGAATTGACGGGCGCGAGCGCATCGATCTGCATGTCCTTCGCGTAATGCAGCAGATAGTTGTTGTACGACTGCCAGAACGGCGAAGTCAGCAAAGGCAGGTCGAGCCCGACCTTGCCCGTGTCCGCGCCCGCCGGCGCGGCGGCGATCGCGCCCGCCAGCGCGACGCACCCGGCGAGCGCTCGCCCGCGATTGATCCACGTCATGCCTGCCTCCTTTCCTCTGATGTTTGTCGGCCCGGCGTGCGGACCGTTGCCATATGTTCATTGGCGAAATTATTATTTATATACGGACTTTTTGAAGTCAAGGAGACCGTGGCGCAGAATGACTGCGTATTTTCCCTATCCCTGTCCTCACCCCTATCCGACGCACCCGATCGCCAACATGAACGCCAGGAAACCACGACCGGCCGGCCCCGCCGACGAACCGCAGGATCTCGACGATGCGGACCGCTACCGCGCGCCGGCGCTCGACAAGGGGCTCGACATCCTCGAGCTGCTGTCCGAACGCAAGGATGGCTTGACGCGCACGGAGATCACGAAGGAGCTCGGCCGCAACGCGAGCGAGATCTATCGGATGCTCGAGCGGCTCGTCGCGCGCCAGTACGTGATCCGCTCGCCGGGCGGCGACCGTTATTCGCTGAGCCTGAAGCTGTATGCGCTCGCGCACCGGCACCCGCCGATGCACCGGCTGATCGCCGAGGCGCTGCCGCCGATGCAGCGCTTCGCGGACGCGGCCGAGCAGTCGTGCCATCTGTCCGTCTACGATCGGGGCAACCTGCTCGTGATCGCGCAGGTCGACGGGCCCGGCATCTGGGGGATGTCGGTGAAGCTCGGCTCGCGTGTCGGGCTCATCGACACCGCGTCGGGCCACGCGATGCTCGCGTTCCAGTCCGCCGAGCAGCGCGCGCACATGCTCGCCGAGCACACGAAGGTGAAAGGCGAGCAGCCGCTCGCCGCGCGCAATCTCGACGCGCGCCTCGACGCGATCCGCGCGGCCGGACACGTGCAGCAGGACAGCCGCCAGATGTTCGGCGTCACCGACGTCACCTACCCGATCCTCGGCCCGGCGGGCCAGGCGATCGCCGTGCTCACGTGCCCGTACATCCGCCGGATCGACGCGTACGTCGCGCCGCAGCTTGACGAGGTCGTCGCGCTGCTGCACGCGACGGCGGCGCGGTTGTCGATGGTCGGCGAGGCAGCCGTGTGACGATCGCGCCGGCGCGGCCGGGCCGCGGGGCCGCGCGGTCAGTCGGTCAAACCGGCGGCGGATCGCCGAGCCACCTCTCAGGCAGGCAAGGTCAGTCGGAATTCGTGGGGGGCCGCAACGGGTTGGCCAAGCAGCGGTCTGTCAGATAGAAGCGCTGCATGAATGCAGCAGGCGATCGATAATCGAGATGCGCCTGCGTGCGTTGCCGGCTGTGGAAGATCTCGATGTATCCGCGGATCGCGGAAAGCGCCATCGGCAGCGCCGTAAAGCTCGATACGAGGAACCGCGGAGCGACATGCCCTGCCCGGGCATGTCGCTCATCGAACACAAGCCAGGTCCGACCGAATCGTTCCTGACGACGCGGCTTCGCTCAGAACTGATAGCCCGCGCCCACCACCGCGCCGAAGTCCGAACGGCTGTTGCCCGTCACCGATGCCTTCACCACCCACTTGTTGTTTTCGGTCACGTAGCTGTAGCCGGCCGCGAAACCCTGCTGGCCGTGATAGTTCGCCGTCGCGGCCGACACCATCGAACGGCCCGCGCCGGTCGGTTGCGGCAACCCGGCCACCGCCATCGCCGACGCAACGCCGCCGTACATGTCTTTCTTCAGGTCGTTGAACGAGTTGTACACCTGACCGATGCGCTGATCCGTATAAGCCTTCGCATCCGATCTGGCCGACTGGACGTTGTCGTTCAACTGCTGAACGTTGACGGCGTCGGTCGGGGCCGTGCCGGCCGCGACGTTCGTGACCTGGCGTTCGTTGCCCTTCGCGCCGACCGAGAACGAATTGTCGCGATCCGCGACCGAGCCTTGACCGACTGCGACCGAATTCTTGCCGCTCGCCGTCGCCGTCGAGCCGAACGAACCCGCCTCCGCGCGCGCGATCCAGTTCGTGTTCGCATCGGTCGCCGTCGCCCTGACCCTTTCGTTGTCCGCAACGTTCTTCAGCGCGCTGTTCAACTGGCCGACGTTGACGGCATCGTTGTTGTTGACGCCCGCGGCAACGCCCGTCAGAACGCGGTCGCCCGACGTGCCGGAGAAATTCACCGACGTGCCGCCCGTGTCCTTGCCGACCGTGATCGGGCTGCCCGCGTCTTGCTGCTGCACCAGACCGGCCTTGCCGTTCGCAACATCGTCCACCTTGTTTTCGATGTGGGTCACGCGGTTATCGAGATTGTTGATCGCCTGCGTGTTTTGCGAGACTTGCTGATTCGTCGCATACAGTTGCGAACCGTTCACCGCCTGGGTGCTGTCGGCCGACAATTTGCCCGCCGCGACGTTGTTGATCACGACCGGCCCCGAGCCGTTGCCGACGAGCGTCACCGAGTTCAGGCGCGCGCCCGTCGTCGGATCGACATCGTATTGGACGGCGTTTTTCGTGCCTTCCTGCACCGCGCCCGCCACCTTGTCGTTCAACTGCTTCACGTTCACGGCGTCGGTATCCGCGATGCCGGTTGCGACATTTTTCAGTTGTACCGGCGCCGACTTGTCGCCGCCCGCGAACGTGACGGTGTTCAGACGCGTCGAGCCATCGGCGCTGTAATCGTACTGAACAGCGCGCGAAGCCTTGCTGTCCACGCCGCTCAGGTCGCCCTTGAGCGCATTCAACTGCTGGCCGTTCACCGCGTCGGTGCTCGTGTCGGAAATCTCGCCCGGCGCGACGTTCGTGATTTTCTGCGGCGAAGCCGAGCCATGCGAGGCATCGTATGCGCCGAGCGTCGAATTCCACTGCAACGCGTCTTGCTTGAGCGCCGAAATGTCGGTCGTGTTGTTCGCGATGTTCGTCACGTTCTGCGTCACGCGGCCATCGATCGCGGTGACTTGATCGCCGAGTTTCGTCACGTTGCCGCTGATGTTGCTGATGCTCGCTTCGGTCGCGCCGACGCGTTGATTCGTCGCGTACAGTTGCGCGCCGTTCACGGCGTCGGCGCTGGTTGCGTTCAGCGCGCCCGCCGCGACGTTGGTGATCGTCACCGCGCCCGGCTGACCGCCGGCGAGCGTGATCGAATTCAGGCGATCGCCTTGCGCGCCCGTGTCGTACACGACCGCATTCTTCGTCGCGCCGCCGATTTGACCGTTGATCTGGTCTTGCACGCTCTTCAGTTGCGCGCCATTGATCGCATCCGTGCTCGTAGCGGAAATGTCGCCCGCCGCCACGTTCGTGATTTTCTGCGCGGCGCCGCTGCCGTGAGAAGCGTCGTACGCGCCGGCCGACTTCGACCATTGCAGCGCGTCTTGCTGCAACGCGCCGATTTGGGTCGTGTTGTTCGTCACGCGCTGATCGAGGTTGTCGATCTGCGTGGACAGATCGCCCGTCGCTTTCGACAGTTGGCCGACGTTCACGGCGTCCATTGCATCCTTGCCGTCCGCGACGTTTTTCAGCGCGACGGCCTGCGACGCGCCGACACCGCCGAGCGTCACCGATTGCTTGCCCGCGTCGTCGTACTTCACCGACAGCTTGTCGGACGCTTGCAGGTTCGTGATGTCCGTCGCGTTCTGCGCGACCTGTTGATTCGTCGCGTACAGTTGCGAGCCGTTCACGGCATCGCTGCTGTCGGCCGACAGCTTGCCGGCCGCGACATTCGTCACGGTCGTGCCGTTCGCCCCTTGCAGCGTCACCTTGTCGAAACCTTCCGCGCCGTCGTATTTCACGTTGCGCTTGTCGGCGGCCTGCAGATTCGACACGTCGGCTTGCGTGCCGACGAGACTCGTGCTCAGGTTCGTGACGTTCGCATTCGTCTGACTGAGCGATGTGCTCAAATTGGTCACGTTGCCTTGCAGATTCGCGATGTTCGTCACGGCCGACGACAGCGACGATTGAATCGGCGAAATCGCGCCGTCGAGCTGACCGACGTTCACCGCATCGTGCGCGTCCTTGCCGTCCGCGACGCCCTGGATCGTGGTGCCGTTCGCGCCCTTGAGCGTAATCGACGATTTGTCGGCGCCATCGTATTTCACCGAGAGCGCGTCCGACGCCTGCAGATTCGTGATGTTGCTCGTAGCCGTGGAAAGCGACGTATTGATGTTCGCGATCTGGCCGCCGATCGTCGTGCCGAGGTTCGTGACGTTCGTATTCGTCTGGTCGATCTGGCCTTGCAGACCGCTGTTGACGTTCTTCAACTGCTGAACGTTCACGGCGTCCGTATCGGCCGCGCCCGCTGCGACGTTTTTCAGTTGACGCTCGTGAGCGAGCGAGCCGAACGACACGGCGCCGCCGACAGGCGCCGCCGTGCCGCCGAAAACCGGCGTGCCGCCGTTGTTCGCCCCCGCCGCACCCGAGCCGATCGCGATCTGATCGTCTCCGTTCGTCACCGCACCTGCGCCGATTGCGATGGCGCGCTTGCCTGCCGCGCGCGTTTGCGTGGTTGCGTCGTACGTTGCGCCGCCCGACACGCCATCGTTGCCGCCACCGACCGCCGAACCGATCGCGATCGACTGCGAATCCTGCGCGAGCGCCGAATGGCCGAGCGCGATGCTGCGGTCGCCCTTCGCATCCGCGACGTTGCCGAGGGCCATCGAAAAATCGCCGAGCGCCGCCGATTGGCGGCCCACCGCGAGCGACGTATTGCCCGCCGCGACCGCCACCGTGCCGATTGCCGTTGCCGAATTCGCGAGCGACTGCGCGCCGACGCCTACGGCGATCGCGCCGCCGCCGCCGGTGCCCCCCTTGCTGTTCGCGTTCGACTGGTCGCCGATCGCAATGCCGGCCACCCCGGCTTTCGCGTTGGTCCCTGCACTGTAGCTCGAGCTGCTCACCGCGACATAATTTCCGCTCTTCGTTGCGACGCAGAGCGGGTTCGTGCCGTCGATGCATTGACCGCTGAGTGCGTTGTCCGGGTTGCCGCGATCCACGAAGTTGGCTTGAGCGTGGGCGGCTCCCGAGGCGAGAAGACCCGTGCCCGCGAACATCGTCGTGACGATCATCGAAATGTGTTTCTTCTTCATGCTTTCTTCTCCGTTCTACGTAGCGTCTGGTTAATTAAGAACTACTAACTTGCTGAACTGCATGTCGATCACGAGTCCGACAATGGACGAACGCGAATCGCATTCCGCGCACATCGACACTCGCGCCGATGCGCGCGGCCATCGGTCTGAGGGCGTCGATCATTGAGGCACGGGCCGCCAACTCCGGACCGTGCGGCATTTCCGCCGGAAGGTCCGGCCGCCTATCGCCCGGAGGCTTGCCTTTCCGGTAACAAATCCTCTTGAATCAGGTACGCATATGATTTTTCAAAAAATAGCCACGGCATCGAATACATCAGCCGACACGATTTTAAAAATCATAAAATCCGGATATTCAGATCACGGTCGATTTTCATCACCCCATGCGAATCACGCACCTTCCGCCTTCGATATTGAGCAGCCGATAAATAGAGATGAATCAGCGCGCGCCAATCCCTCGGCATCAATCCGATTTCATCAGGCCCCTTTCATTTAAGTTCATTTCCGGACTGCGGCGCCGCCACTTACACCCTTTATCCGCCCGAGTAAGTTCGGCATCTAACTTTCGGGCAGATTATGAAACAGCAACCATCAGGAGCAAAGGCATCATTGTTTATAAATTGTCAAATTCTCATTCATTCCCCTCTCCTTTAAAATCTTTAATACTTAATGTTTTCCAAATAGGAAAAATACTTTTCCAGAGCGGATCGCATGAAATTGATGTCACGCGACATACCGGGCAGAAATCCCGGATACCCCAGAACACTCGACCAGCAGGGAACCAGTGGCGAACGGCCATCACGATGAGCGACACGCTCGACAAGCCTCACCGGCAACGGCGTTTTTGCCTTGCCGCGAAAGCTGAAGATTCGACGCGCCCGTGCCGATGCCGCCCGTATAACCGGTCACGGTCACGCGCGAGAAACGCTTGCGGCATTGCTGATTCGGCGGATAAGCGAGCTTCAAGAACATGCGTGTAGCGCGGTTATTCGGATCGCCAAATCTCTTTTTTGGCGGAAATATTCTTTTCTGGCGCGAACATCATCAACATATTTCAAAAGCGTGCCGAATTCCGGCCGACTGAAATATCAAATAAATTCAAATCGAGCCAAAATCGTCACCGCCAAAATAGAACCGTGATACGGTTCGAGACGTTTCATCGCGGCCGTCCGGTCTTGCGGTGCTTGCCCGCCGCCGCCCCGCTCTCTGCCTGGACAGGCAGCGCGGCAGGACGACTGGGACGGGATACCCCCAAGCGTCAGTTTCGTCAGCTTATAATTTTCTGCGCCGATGTTTTGCCCCAATGGAGCCGGCGGAACGCGGCGCCCGCAGACCAACTAAATCAGACCATTCCGATTCGTTCGCAACCATGTCAGCTCGCTTGCCCAGTTCGACGTCGCTTCGCGCCGCGCCGGTTCTCTCGGACGCGCACCTTCTTGTCGTGGATGACCGGCCGAACGAACTTCAGTTGCTGGTCGAGATCTTGCGCGCCGCGCACTGCCGGATCAGCGTCGCGTTCGATGGCTTGCAGGCGTACCATCGCGCGCAGGCCATTTCGCCCGACCTGATCCTGATGGACGTGCGCATGCCGCACATGGACGGCTTTGCCGCATGCCGGCTGCTCACGTCCACGCCGTCGACCCAAGCCATCCCGATCATCATGCTGACCGCCGCCGGCGACCTCGAGGATCGTATCGAGGGACTCGAGATCGGCGCGATCGACTACATCATCAAGCCGTTCGAGCCCGCCGAGGTGATCGCACGCATCCGGAATCATTTGAAGAAGCCGCCCGGCAGCCGGCCCCCGGAGCACTTGCCCGCCCTTCCCGACCATCCGGACGCCTCCCTGGTGCGCGCCGCGAGCGAAGTCCTGCTGCGCGACCTGCGCAATCCGCCGGCGCTCGAGGCACTCGCCAAACTGGTCGGCACTCACGAAAAGCGGCTGTCCCGGGTGTTCCGCGACAACCTCGGCCAGACAGTGTTCGAATATCTGCGCGACACGCGGTTGCGCACGGCGCAGCGCTTTCTTGCGCAAACATCGATGGGCATTGGAGACATTGCCCAGGAAATCGGCTTTTCCAACGCAGGCAATTTCGCGACCGCCTTTCGCGAGCGCTTCGGCGTCACGCCGTCCGATTGGCGGCGGCTGCACGGCCGCGGCAATGCAACCGGCACCGCCGAAGGCCGGCAACCCGATGCGTAGCCTACGCGGGCCTTGCGGCCGTGCGCGTCACGTCGCGCTGTTGATTCTGCTGGCCGCATGCCTCACGTGGATGACGGCACGCGCTGCGACGGCCGAAAGCCCGGCGCGACTGGACGGCATATCGATCTTCGAGGACCCCACGGCCGCGATGCCGGTCGATCGGGTGCTTGCGCGCCTCTCGAACGCGCAGGGCGGCTTTTTGCCGGCAACGCGAGCGCGGCTCAATCCGGGGTTTTCCCGGTCTGCGTGGTGGCTGCGCGTCACGCTCGTCAATCGCGACAGCGCCGAGCATCCGCTCGTGCTGGCACTGCGCGATGCGCGTATCGACCAGGCGGATTTCTATATCTTCCGGAACGGACGATGGACGCTCGGCGCACGCTTCCCTTCGCATGACGCCGATGCAGGCGGAATGCCGCCGCGGTATCCGACGCTCGACACGACGCTGCTTGCCGGCGAAAGAATTCCCGTCCTGGTGCGAGTCACGTCCCGCAAGACATTGCGGCTGGCGCCGGCGGTGTTCACCCGTGCAGCGTGGCACGCCCACGAGGTGCGCGCCGCCATGTGGAATTTCGGCCTGTTCGGCGGGCTGCTGGCGCTCGTATGGTGCGCGCTGCTGATCGGCTTCTTTTCCCGCAGCACCGCGTTCTATCTGCTCGCCGCCTTATGCCTCGGCACGACGCTGTTCGAGGCGGCATTCCGCGGCTATACGCGGGCGTATTTATGGCCCGATGCGCCCGAGTGGTCGGCGCGCAGCGAAACGCTGTTTGCGTATTTTTCCCTTGCGCTCTTCATCGTGTTCGTCTTGAAGATCGCGAGAGGCGAGAAGGTCGACATGCCGGTGCAGGCCGCGTATGTGGCGATGCTGTGCCTCCAGTGCATCGGAATGGCGGGCGCCGCGCTCGGCGATCTCCTGGTCTTCGCCCGGTTCTGCCTGCAACTGAACATCGCATTCGCCGTCCTGAACGTCTGCACCGCGCTGCTGCTTGCCCGACGCGGCACCCCGACCGGCCGTCTGATGCTGGTCACGATCGGCTTCGCCCTCTTCAACTTCCTGATTCGGGTCGTCGACGGGATGGATGCGATGCCGCCGGCGCTGTCATGGCTCAGATCCGACATTTACCCCAATCCCGTCATCGCGATCATCGGTCTCGCCACGCATCTGATGGTTCTGGCCGCCTGGATCAACCACGTGGGGCGTCAACGCACCGAGGCGAGAAAGCGCCTCGAACACTGGCAGCTCACGGAGCAGGACCGCCTGCGGGACGAAGTCGCGAAGCGCACGGTCGCGCTCAACGAAGCGCTGCATCAGGCGCAAACCAACATGCAGCAGAAAATCGAGACGCTCGGGTATGTCAGCCACGATCTGCGCGCGCCGCTGTCGACGATCAACGGGTATTCGAAGCTCCTGCTGCAAAGCGCAACGTCGAGCCAGTCCCGGCTGATCCAGTCCATCGACCGAAGCATCCGCTATCAGCTCGCGCTGATCGACGAGCTGCTCGCATATACGAAGGCCGAACTCCAGCCGCTCGCCCTTTCCCCCGAGGCCACGGATTTGCCCGGGCTGCTGGACGACATCGGCGGCTACGCCGTCGCGCTCTGCGCGCAGCAGGAAAACCGGTTCGTCTATCAGCCGCTGACGCCGCTGCCCCAAACGCTCGAAATCGACGGAATCCGTCTCCAGCAGGTATTGCTCAACCTGCTTTCCAACGCATCAAAATTCACGCGCAAGGGTGTCGTCACGCTCTCTGCCCATGCGCGCCGGCAAGCCGATGGCTACCGCATCGGCATCGAAATCACCGACACGGGCATCGGGATCGATCTCACGGAACGCGCCGACATCTTCCGCGCCTATCAGCAGGTCCACGTCGTCAACGGCGGCACCGGGCTCGGTCTGTTCATCGCGCAGCGCATCGTGAGGGCCATGAATGGCGAGCTGGCCGTCTCCAGCCAGCCAGGTGTCGGAACGTCGTTCTCATTCGAGATCGCCGCGCCCGCCGTCGGGCACGCGCTCGTCTCTCCGGCGGCGCGTCCGGGGCCGTCGCAGCCGGACGCCGACGCGGAGCATGCCCCCGCTTCACGCGCGCCTCGCCATCCGTGCGCCGAGGCGCTCGACGAACTGGGCCGACTGGCCAGGGATGGCCGCCTCACGGATATCGAGGACTGGATCGGCCGATATGCGCACGATCCCGGCTATGCGGCCTTCTTGCAGGAAGTGCGAGAGCACGTCGACGCGCTGGATTTCCAGCGAATCGAGGCGCGGGTGGATGCGTTGCGACACGCAGGCGAGCCGGGCCCGCCCCCCGCCGCCGAAACGCAGGCCGCCGCGCATGCGCGGCCGGCATCCAGGCGCACGCTGAACCCCGCGGAAGACGGCTGCGCCGGATGAACGGCGTTGCCGCTCGATGCGGCGGCGCATCGCCGGCACGCCCGTCACCGCGGCTCGTCACCAGTTGTATTTCGCGCTGGCGAGGACGGTGCGCTCGTTGCCGAATACGCAGACCGCGGACGATTGGCAACCGCTGACGAAATGCCGGTCGAACACGTTCGTCACGTTCAGCGCGAAACGCCAGGCGCGGGTGTCGTAGTGCAGCGCCGCATCGTACAGCGTGTAGCTCGCGACGTTCAGTGCGTTGTCCGGCGCGCCCGCCGACGCGCTCTGGTAGCGAATGCCGCCGCCGAACCCCAGCCCCGATAGCGGGCCCGCATGCGATGTCCAGTCGCCCCACAGCGACGCCATCTGGCGCGGGAGCGGAACCGCGACCGGCCAGTGGTTCAGCGACGCGTCGTTCGCCTTCACGTTCTTCACATCCTGATAGACATATGACGCGACGATCGACAGTTCCGGCGTGACCTTGCCCACCGCGCTCAGCTCGACGCCTCGCGAGCGCACCTCGCCCGTCTGCACGAACGACGTGCCCGTCGGATCGAGATTCGTCGGCGCGGGCGTCACCACGTTCGTCTCGTCGATCCGGTAGACGGCGGCGCTCAGCATGAGGTTCCTGCCGGGCGCCTGCCAGCGCAGGCCAGCCTCGATCTGCGCGCCGCGCGTCGGCTTCGGCACGCCGCCGCCGAATATCCTGACGCCGATCACCGGATTGAACGACGTCGCGTAGCCGACGTATGGCGACAGCCCGTGGTCGCCCCGGTAGGTCAGCCCGAGGCGGCCCGAGAACGCGCTGACGTCCGCCCTCGACTGCGCGCCCGCCGCGAGATCGTCCTGCCGGAGGCTCACCCGGTCCTCGCGGCCGCCGATCGTGAGCGCCCAGCGGCGCCATTCGATCTGGTCCTGCGCGTATACGCCGAACGTGTTCATCGCCGTGTACTGATCGATGTGGCCCAACGACGTCGGGCCGGAGAAGATCGCCGCCGTGACAGGCGTGTAGACGGGATCGTAAAGATTCAGGCTCGGCGCCAGCGCGAGCCATACGCTGTTGGTCGTCGTCTGCCGGTTGTAGTGCAAGCCGAGCAGCAGCGTGTGTTCGAGCGGCCCCGTGCCGAAGCGCGCCTGCGCGTTGCTGTCGATGTCGAAGCGGCTGTAGTTCAACTGGAACAGCCCCGCGAAGCGCATCATGTCCGTCGTGCTGCCGCGGGCAAGGCCGTTGCCGAAAACCGATGCGTCGTCGAGCGACAGGTGCATCCAGCGCACGCTCTGGCGCAGCGTCCACGTCGAATCGAGTGCGTGCTCGAACTGATAGCCGACGGACCACTGTTTCTTCCGGTAATCGTTGAACGCCGGGTCCCCCATGTAGATGTCCGGCGACAGGCGGCCATTCGGATTCGGCAGCACGGTGCCCCGTGCGGGCAGGAAATTGAACGAGATGTCGCTCTGGTCCCGCAGGCAGGACGCGGAAACCGTCAGCGAAGTGCGGGCATCCGGCCGCCACCGGAACGACGGCGCAAGCGCGATGCGCCGGTCCGCGTTCGGGCCGGTCGACGCGTTGCCGTCGCGCGCGACGCCGACGAGGCGGTACGCATATTCGCCGTCCCCGCCCAGCCTGTCGCCGACGTCGAACATGAACTGCTTGCGCGCATCATTGCCGATCTGCACGCCTGCTTCGCGCACGCGCTCGCCGTCGGCCCGCTTCGCCCGCACGTCGACGATCGCGCCCGGATCGCCCGCGCCGTAAAGCACCGACGCCGGCCCGCGCAGCACGCCGACGCTGTCGATCATGAACGGATCGACGCGCCAGTTCGCGATGGTGGCCGTATTCGGCGCCTGCAATCCGTCGACGAACAACGTGGGCGTGAAGCCGCGCAGCGCCGCATACCAGTCGGTACGGCTGTCGGAGCCGAACGATGCGAAGCCCGGCACGTAGCGCAGCGCCTGGTTGAGATCGGTCGCGCCGGTCATCTCGATCTGCTGCGCCGTGACGACGTTGATCGTCTGGGGCACCTCGGCGATCGGCGTGTCCGTCTTCGTGCCGATCGCCGTGCGCATTCCGACGAGCCCGATCGACGCCGCGTTCGCCTCGCCTTTCACCGCGATCTCCGGCAACGTGACGCCGGGCGCCGCATCGATCCGGCTCGCCGCGCCCATCGCCTGCGCGTCGTTCACGGCTTGCGCCGCCTGCGCGCAGGCATGGCCGGACGCCGCCGCACAAAGCACGCCCCCGGCAACGATCGTGATCGCACGCCGGCCGGCATCCGTTCCCCTCCCCATCGTTCAATGCCCCGTCATGGTGGCGGCCGGTTCGGCCTGCCCGTTGGTCAAAGTGCGGGCCGTCCGGCATCCGCTTCGCTTTTTCGATGATTGCCGCTCGCGCCGGCAGCGCGTCCCGGCCGGTTGCGCCGTGAACGAACGCCGATGATATCGGTTGAAAATTGCACTGCCTTTAAAGCGGTCCGTCGAATGGCCCGCGTCGGCCGCCCGGGCGGGCCGCGAGGACGCGATGCCAAGCGATCAGCGCCCCTTGACGCGAAGGCCGGACGGAATCGCTCCGCGACCGGGAGCCCGACGAATGATGGGAAAGCCGCGCCGTCCGAGACGAAATCGGATGGCCGAATCGGGCCGCCGGCCCAGGCGCGCCCGTTCCGGCCGTTCGGCCGAACGGCCAAAATCGCGCGTAGGCGCCGAAGATCGAGTACTGTGGAAGCCATGCGTCGGGCTTGCGGCGTCCGGATGCGCGAGCGCGTGCGCGCCGATCGCATCGAATCGCCTCGGCATCGATTGCAAAGAACCCGACAGCCTCCGGATGAGCCCATGAAAAACACCGATTCGCCCGAAAACCAGCCGGCCTCCGGGCTGATCGACCGACGGATCGCCGAACTCGGCGACTGGCGCGGCGACACGCTGAGCCGGATGCGCCGGCTGATCCATGAAGCGGACCCGGACGTCGTCGAGGAATGGAAGTGGAGAGGCACGCCCGTCTGGTCGCACGACGGCATCATCTGCACCGGCGAGTCGTACAAGGCGGTCGTCAAGCTGACTTTCGCCAAGGGCGCATCGCTCGACGATCCGGCCGGACTCTTCAATTCGAGCCTCGACGGCAACGTCCGGCGCGCGATCGACATCCGCGAAGGCGAGACGCTTGACGCCAACGCGTTCAAGACGCTCGTGCGCGCCGCGATCGCGGTCAATCAGTCGAACGGCAAGGCGAAGGCGGAGTCGAAGGCAAAGCGCGCGAAGCCGGACGAGAAATGACAAATGACGCAACGCGCGAAACGCGCGGCGGCCGAGCCCGCGCCACGCGCTCCGCTTCGCGCGCCCGTCACCGCAACGCGCCGGCCAGCTTGCGGATCGCCCTGTGGACGAAAAGCACCGGCCCGGCAAGGTGCGGCCGCAGGATCGCGTGCTTGCGCACGTACTTCGGCACGTGCCATTCGGTGCGGCTGCCGGCGTAGAACAACGCGGCGTCGCCGGCGCGCAGCGTGCGGGGCGGGTCGCCGTCCGACGAGACGATCACCTCGCCCTCGATCACGTGAATGGTTTCGTCGCAGTCGAAGTACCAGTTGAAACGCCCCGCGGTGCAATCCCAGACCCACATCGACGTCGTCGAGTCGGGGCTGCACGACCACCGGCCGCTGCGCGCAACGGGCGCTCCTTCGATGATCCATCCGGGATCGATCGGAGAAGGTTGCAATACGACGTCGTCCAGCCGTACGGCCTCGAAAACGGAACGGGACATGGATCTGCCTCTGCTGCTGTTCAATCCGGAAATGACGGGAAACGCGCGGCGGCCGGAAACGGCGGGACCTCCGCCGGACACGCTCTGCGAACGAGCCGAAGCGGCTATTTTGCAAGCTTTGTTTTCGGCGGCGCAAGGATGATATTTGCGATTTGTAATAAATCACACGCTCGCGGAGAGCCGCGCGCCTACGATCGAATCGCGGCGGCGCGCGCACCGCGGACGCCACGCGCATTCCCGCGACGCCCGGAGGACGCACACCGGCCGATGCCCGGCTTGCGCTTCACGCCGGATTTGGCGCAGCCCGCTTCATGCGTTGCGCGCGAGCGCGAACCGCGGCGTCGCGATTCCCGCATGGCGCGTACCGGCGACGAACACGCCGCCCGCGCCCGGATCGCGCGCGAGCGCGCCGCCGTCGAGGCCGACGCGCGCGCTCGTCACGTATAGCCGCCCGTCGCCGTCGAGCGCCACGCAGCTCGGCTGCGGCGTCGGCACCGCGATGCGATCGGTCTCGACGCCTTGCGCGTCGTAGCGCACGACCCGCGCGCCGCCCCACTGCGCGTTCCACACGCCGCCACTTGCATCGACCGTCGAGCCGTCGGGCTCGCCGTCCGCGTCGGCAAGCCGGACGAACGACCGGACGCGATCGACGCCGCCGCCCGGCCGGTAGTCGCACACCTGGATTTCCCGCGTCGGCGAATCGCAGAAATACATCGCCGAGCCGTCCGGAGAAAATGCGATGCCGTTCGCGATCGCGGCGGGCGGCAGCGCAAGCCGCTGCAGGCTCAAATCCGCGTTCAGCCGGTAATAGCCGCCCACCGCGCGCGGCGACGCGCCACCGCCCTCGTCCTTCATCCCGAACACGAAGGCGCCCGCGCGGTCGCAGCGGCCGTCGTTGACGCGCGTCGGCAGCTCGGGCTCGACGTCGACGACCGGCGCGAGCGCCCGCCGGCGCGTGTCGAAGAACGCGATGCGCGACGCAAGGCCGACGAGCAGCACATCGGGATCGTCGGTGAGCGCGAAGCATGCGATGCGCTCGGGCATCTCCCAACTGTCCGTCGCCGCGCCGCCGTACGCGCCGGCCGCGCGCCATCGCCACAGGCGCGCGCCTTCGATGTCGACCCAGTACAGCGCGCGCGTCGCGTCGCACCACGTCGCGCCTTCGCCCAGCGCGTTGCGGCAGTCGACCAGCAGCGTCGCGGCGGCTGCCGCATCCGTTCGCGCCGGTCGATTCGATGATTCCATATCGTCTCCTGATGTCGCGGTGATGCCACGCGGCCGGAGGGCCGCGCGGCAGCAAGGTCAGCCCCGCATCGCGCGCCGCCGACTGCGACGATACTGGTCGAACAGCACCGCGAGCAACAGAATGCCGCCGCGTATCAGATATTGGTAAAACGTCGGCACGTTGAGGAGGCTCATCGCGTCCTGCACCGAGCCCATGATCAGCACGCCGACGAGCACGCCCGAAATCGTCGCGACGCCGCCCGTCAGCGACACGCCGCCCAGCACGCACGCCGAGATCACGCCGAGTTCGAGGCCGACCGACGTCTTCGGGTCGCCCAGGCTCATCCGCGACGCGAGCATCACGCCGGCGAAGCCCGTCACGAGCCCCTGCAGCACGAACACGGTGATCCTGATTCGCATGACGGGCAGGCCGGCGAGCAGCGCCGCCTCGCCGTTGCCGCCGACGGCGAGCACGTTCTTGCCGAACACTGTCTTGCGCAGCAGGAAGCCGAACGCGACGAAGCCGACGATGTTGCTCCAGATCGGATACGAGATGCCGAGGAACGAGCCCGAGCCAAGCGCGAAGAAGCGCTCCTCGGAGATCATCACCGCGTCGCCGTTCGACGTGATGAACGCGAGCCCGCGCACGACCTCCATCATCGCGAGCGTGACGATCAGCGAATTGATCCGCCAGCGCGCGATCAGCACGCCGTTGACGAGCCCGACCGCGCCGCCCGCGAGCACGCCCGCCGCGGCGCCGAGCGCGATGCTGTGCGTCGCCGTGATGAGCGTCGAGGCGACGACGCCCGAGAACGCGACGATCGACGCGACCGACAGGTCGACCTCGCCCAGCGCGAGCACGAACATCATCGTGACCGCAATCGAGCCGATCAGCGTGACCGACAGCAACAGGCCCTGGATGTTGCGGGCCGTCAGGAAGTCCGGCACGGCGATCGCGAGCGCCGCGAACAGCGCGACGAACACGACGACGATGCCGGAGCGGTTGAGGAGATCCCACGCGGCGGCGCGCGGCCGCGTGACGGATGCCGGGGAATCGGCCGGGGAAGAAGTGCCTTGGGGTTGCATGGCTTGACTCATGTCGTTCGCGTTTTCCGGTTTGCGCTGCCGCGCCGCTAGCGCGGCAGCGCGAGCTTGATCAATGCGTCGGGGCTCGCCTGCGCCTTCGCCACGCAGCCGGCGATCCGCCCTTCCTTCATCACGACGATGCGGTCCGACACGCCGATCACCTCGGCCAGATCGCTCGACACGATGAGCACCGTGCGGCCCGCGTCGGCGAGCTCGTAGAACAGGTTGTAGATTTCCGCGCGCGCGCCGACGTCGATGCCGCGCGTCGGCTCGTCCATCAGGAACACGTCGATGCGCTCGGCGAGCCAGCGCGCGAGGATCACCTTCTGCTGGTTGCCGCCCGACAGCGCGCCGATCGGCGTATCGGCGTCGCGCGTCTTGATCGCGAGCCGCGCGATGTAGCGCGCGGCGAGCTCGCGCTCGCGCCGAGCGTCGAGCAGCAAGCGCGCGGGGCTGAAGTGGCGCCGCGCGCTCAGGTTCAGGTTGTCCGCGACCGACGCGATCGCGACGATCCCTTCCTGCTTGCGGTCCTCCGGGCACAGCGCGATGCCGGCGCGCACCGCGTCGCGCGGGCTCGCGAACGACACGCGCCGGCCGTTCAGCTCGACGTGGCCCGCGCTCGGGCGCGCGGCGCCGTACAGCAGCTTCATCAGCTCCGAGCGCCCGGCGCCGACGAGCCCGAAGAAGCCGACGATCTCGCCGCGCCGCGCGCTGAACGACACCGGCTCGGCGAGGCCCGGCCCGCACAGGCCCTTCGCCTCGATCGCCACGTCGCCCGGCTCGCGCGGCCGATAGCCATACACGTCGGCGATCGGGCGGCCGACCATGCAGCCGATCAGCCTGTCGCGATCGAGATCGGCGACCGATTCGAACGTCTCGATGCGGCGGCCGTCGCGAAACACCGTCACGCGGTCGCACAGCGCGTCGACTTCCTCCATCCGGTGCGTGACGTAGATGATCGCGCGGCCGTCCGCGCGCAGCGCGTGAATGATCCGGAACAGGCGCTCGGTCTCGCGCGCGGACAGCGAGCTCGTCGGCTCGTCGAACGCGATCACGCGCGCGTCGCGCATCAGCGCCTTGCCGATCTCGATCATCTGCCGCTGCCCGATCGACAGCAGCTTCACCGGCGTGTTCGGATCGATCCGCTCGCCGAGCCGCTCGAGCCCGGTCGTCGCGCGCGCGACGAGCGCGCGCTCGTCGAGCACGCCCGCACGGTTCGGCAGTTGCCCGAGCATCAGGTTCTCGGCGACCGTCAGCTCGGGCACGAGATGCAGTTCCTGATAGATGATCGCGATGCCCGCCTCGAGCGCCGCGCGCGTCGAGCCGAAGCGCTGCGCGAGCCCGTTCAGCCGCAGCGTGCCCGCCTGCGGCTGGTTCACGCCGGAGAGCACCTTCAGGAGCGTCGACTTGCCCGCGCCGTTCTCGCCCATCAGCCCGTGCACCTCGCCCGCGCGCACCGACAGCGACACCGCGTCGAGCGCGCGCACGCCGGGAAACGTCACGGTGACGCCGTCGAGCTCGAGGCATGCGGCGCGCGGCGCAGGGCCGGCCGCGCCGGCCGCCGGCTCGCCGCGCGTGTGTATCGTCGTGTCAGTCATCGGTTCCTCGTCGACGTGCCGCTCAGATGCCCAGCTCGGCGCGCACCGCCTGCCAGTTCTCGCGCGTCATCAGCTTGCCGCTCGTCTGCGTATCGGCGGGCGGCGCCTTGCCGCTGCGGATCCAGTCGACGAGGTTCTGCGCGCTCTGCTTGCCGTGGTTCGTCGAGCTGACCGCGATCGTGCCGAAGAAGCCCGTCGGCTCCTTCTTCTGGAATTCGGCGAACGCCTCGCCCGCGCCGTTGATGCCGACGCCGATCACGTCCGCCGCCGGAATGTGCAGTTGCTCGGTCGCACGCACCGCGCCCAGCACCGTTTCCTCGTTCAGCGCGAAGATCACCCACTTCTTCACGTTCGGATGCCGCGCGAGCACGGGCGCCGCCGCGCTGAAGCCGCCTTCGTCGTCGGTCGTCTTCTGCGGCGCGTCGAAGATGTTCTCTTTCCTGAAGCCGCTCGCGAGGAGCGCCTGCGTCGCGCCGTCGGTGCGCAGCTTCGCGGTCGGCAGCTCGTAGTTCGTCACGCGCAGCGCGCCGACTTCCTCCGGCTTCCAGCCGCGCCTTTTCATCTCGTCGGCGATCGCCTGGCCCACCTGGTTGCCGATCTTCGTCGCCGACATCCCGAGGTGCGGCACGTTCGCGAGCGGCTTGCCCGACGAATCGACGAGCTGGTCGTCGACGGTCACGAACTTCATGTCGTAGCGCTTCGCGCGCGCGGCGATCGCGGGCCCGAGGCGCACGTCCGGCGCGCAGATCACGAAGCCCTGCGCGCCCTGCGTGCCGAGGTTGTCGATCGCGGCGAGCACCTTCTCGCCGTCCGGCGTGCCGATGTTGACGACCGCGAAGCCGTCCTTTCGGCCGAGCGACGTCGCGGCCTTCTGCTCGTTGATGAACCACGCCTGCTCGGGCATCTTCACGAGGAAGCCGATCTTCAGCGGCGTGTCCGCGCGGGTCGCGGCGGGCATCGCGAGCGGCGCGGCAAGAAGCGCCGCGAACGCGGCGCGCAGGGTCAAGCGGCGAATCGTGCGGGTCATGGTGCGTCTCCTTGTCATGTTGCGTCTCCTTGATGTGGGTCGTTTCCGACTGTCGTGCGTGTTGCCGGCTGCGTGCCGGCTGTATGCCGGCTTGCTGCCGATTCATGGCGGCTCGTCGCGGCGCGTTGCCGTGTTGCGTTGCCGTGTTGCCTTGCCGTGTTGCCTTGCCGTGTTGCCGCGTTTGCCGCATGTCGCCGTGCGTCGCCATACAGCGCGTGCGCGAATCCGGCGCATGCTCCGGCTCCGCGCGCCCGTCCGCCGCCCATGCCCGGCGACGCTTCAGCGGTGAAACGGGTCGGCCGCGATGCGCCGGCCGACCATGAACGCGTCGGCGACGAGCCGCAGCGGCCGATCGTCGACGTCGCTCTCGCGCGCCGCGATCAGCGCATGAAAGCGTGCGTACAGCGACGGGTATTCGCACTCGGGCGGCAGCGCGACGGGCTCGCCCGCGATCGACAGCCGCGCGCCGCCCGCGCCGATCGCGAGCACGCCGCCGTCGGTATCGACCGCGATGTCCCATTGCTCGACCGGGCCGTGCCGCCAGTCGAACTCCGCGCGCACCGGCACGCCCGCCGTGTCGACGCAGTCGAACTCGGCCGCGATCGGGGTGTGCACGTTGGCGGGCACGACGAGCGTCGCCGCGCGCAGCACGAGCTCGCGCGGCAAGATCCGCGTGACGATCGACAGCGCGTTGATGCCCGGATCGAACACGCCGAGCCCGCCCGGCTCCCAGATCCACTGCTGCCCCGGATGCCAGCGCCGCACGTCTTCCTTCCAGCGCACCTGCACCGCGCGGATCGTGCGCGTGGCGAGCCACGCGCGCGCGGGCTCGACCGCGCGCGCATGCCGCGAATGCCAGCTCGCGAAGAGCGTGCGGCCGCGCTCGCGCGCGAGCGCGCGCAGCGCCGCGATTTCGCCGACCGTCGCGCCCGGCGGCTTTTCGAGCATCACGTGCTTGCCGGCGTCGAGCGCGGCGCGCGCCTGCGCGTAGCGCACCTGCGGCGGCGCGGCGAGCGACACCGCGTCGAGCGCCGGCTCGGCGGCGAGCAGCGCGCCGATGTCCGGGTGATTGCGCACGCCGCGAACTTCCGCGTGGCGGCTCGCGCATGCGCGCAGATCGAAGCCCGGCTCAGCCGCGATCGCGGGCAGGTGCTGATCGCGCGCGATCTTGCCGATGCCGACGAGGCCGAGCGTGTAGACGGTATTCATCGCATGACTCCTTGCCGGGTTCGCCGCGCGTCAGCGCGCCCAGCGCAGCACGAGCGGATCGAGCCGGCGCGCGATCTCGATCAGCTCGGCGCGCGAATCCGGATGGATCGGCGGCAGCGGATGCCGCGGCCGCTCGCACGCGATCACGCCGCCCTCGCGCATCAGCGCCTTCGCGGCGACGAGCCCCGTCTGCCGGTTCTCGTGATTGATGAGCGGCAGCCAGCGCTGGTACAGCGCGAACGCGTCGTCGGCGCGCCCGTCGCGATGTGCATCGACGATCGGCCGGATTCCGTCCGGATACGCGCCGCCCGTCATCGCGCCCGTCGCGCCCGCGTTCAGGTCCGCGAGCAGCGTGATCGCCTCCTCGCCGTCCCACGGCCCCTCGATCGCGTCGCCGCCGAGCCGGATCAGCTCGCGCAGCTTGTTCGCCGCGCCCGGCGTCTCGATCTTGAAGTACGACACCTGCTCGATCTCGCGCGCCATCCGCGCGAGAAACGGCGCGGACAGCACGGTGCCGCTCGCGGGCGCGTCCTGGATCATGATCGGGATGTCGAGCGCGTCCGACAGGCGCGCGTAGAACGCGTGGATCTGCGTGTCGGGCACGCGGAACGTCGCGCCGTGATACGGCGGCATCGCCATCACCATCGCCGCGCCCAGCTCCTGCGCGCGGCGGCTGCGCGCCGCGCAGACCCGGGTGCTGTAGTGCGTCGTCGTCACGATCACGGGCACGCGGCCCGCGACGTGCTCGAGAATCGTTCGCGTGAGCACGTCGCGCTCGTCGTCGGCGAGCGCGAACTGCTCGGAGAAGTTCGCGAGGATGCAAAGGCCCTCCGAGCCCGCATCGATCATGAAATCGACCGCGCGCATCTGGCTCGGCAGATCCAGCTCGCCGGTCTCGGTAAACGTCGTCGGCACGACGGGGAAGACGCCGCGGTAGCGCGGCGAGCGGCTCGTATTCATCGGTCGGTTCCTGCGTCAGTGAAAGCGTTCATCGGTCCAGGGCCTGTTCACGTGCGGATGCGCGGTTCGCCGGCGAGCCCGCCCGCATCCGGCTGCGGCGCGCGCAGCGCCGCGCGCACGACGAACGTCATCGGCACCGCGAACGCGAGCGTCGCGGCGAGGAAATACAGGCCCGCGGCGAGGCTGCCCGTCGCGTCCTTGATGAGGCCGATGCCGTATGGGCCAACGTAGCCGCCGAGATTCGCGAGCGAGTTGATCGCCGCGATGCCGACTGCGGCGCTCGTGCCCGTCAGGAATTCGCCGGGCAGCGCCCAGACGACGGCCTGGATCGAATAGATCGAGAACGCGCTCAGACAGATGAACAGGAACTGCAGCGCAGGCGCATGGACGGCCGCGCTCGCGGCGAGCGTGAGCGCGGCCGCCGCCGACACCATGGCGATGTGGCCGTAGCGCTCGCGCTTGCGATCCGAATGGCGCGGCACGACGAGCAGCCCGCCGACCGCGAACAGGTACGGCACCGCGAACAGCAGGCCGGTTGCCGCATCGCCGACGCCGAACGCCTTGATGATCGTCGGCAGCCACAGCGACAGCCCGTAGATGCTGAGCGGAAACGGCAGGAACAGCGCGGCGAGCAGCAGCACGCGCGTATCGCGCAGCGCGGCGAGCGGCCGGTGGTGCGAGTGCGGCCGGTACGCGCGGCGGTCGGCGTCGAGCTCGCGCTCGATCCAGCGGCGATCGGCCGCGTCGAGCCAGCGCGCGTGCGCGGGCGACGCCGGCAACAGCCGCAGCGTCGGCGCGGCGAGCAGCACGGCGGGCAACCCGCTCGCGACGAACAGCGCCTGCCAGTTCGACAGGCCGAGCACGCCGTGCGTCGCGAGCAGCATGCCCGCAAGCGGCCCGGTCACGATGCCGGCGATCGGCTGCGCGAGCACGAGCAGACCGATCACCCGCGCGCGATGACGCATCGGAAACCATTGCGTGAGGAAATAGAGGATGCCCGGATAGAGCCCCGCCTCCGCCGCGCCAAGCAGGAAGCGCAGCACATAGAAGCTCGCCGGCCCTTCGACGAGCGCCATCGCGACCGTGATCGCCCCCCACGTGACGAGAATCCGCGAGAACCACACGCGCGCGCCGAAGCGCTCGAGCGCGAGATTGCTCGGCACCTCGCACAGGAAGTAGCCGATGAAGAAGAGGCCCGCGCCGAGGCCGTACGCGGCGTCGCTCAGGCCCACGGCCGCGTTCATGTACAGCTTCGCGAAGCCGACGACGGTCCGGTCGACATACGCGACCACGTAGATCAGCGCGAGAAACGGCACCAGCTTGCGCGTGAGCAGGCGCACGATGCGCCGCTCGTCGTCGCCCGATGCGGCCGAGGGGGCGTGCCGCGGCGCGGCGTCGGCGCGCGCGCCGCTCGCGTCGGGCAATGCGTGCGCGGAAATCATGCGCTCGGTGGCCATGCTGTCGTCTCCTTATGTCTTCGATGTCGCGATGTCTCGCGCCGGCGTCGCCGCCGGTCTGCGTTGCGCGCTTCGCGTTGCGTTCGTGCGTCCGCGCTCGCCTAGCGCGGCGCGGCGGCTTCCCGCCGGCCGCCGACCCGGCGCGGCACGGCGAGCGGATTGCCGTCGCGCAGCGCGCCGGGCAGCAGCGCGTCGTCAACGTTCTGGTAGCAAATGGGCCGCTGAAAGCGCTCGATCGCGGCGGTGCCGACCGACGTGCTGCGGCCGTCCGAGGTCGCCGGGAACGGTCCGCCGTGAACGATCGCGTCGCACACTTCGACGCCCGTCGGAAAGCCGTTCGCGAGAATGCGGCCCGCGCGGCGCTCGACGATCGGCAGCAGCGTGCGCGCGAGCTCGCGATCGTCGGCGCTCAGGTGCAGCGTCACCGTCAACTGCCCTTCGAGCCGCCGCATCGCATCGCGCATCTCGTCGGCGCTCGCGCATTCGACGAGCACGCTCGACGGGCCGAACACTTCGTCGGCGAGCGTCGCGTCGGCCATCAGGTCGCGCGCCCTCACGCGCAGCAGCGCCGCCTGCGCGCGATCGCCGGCCGCCGCGCCGCGCGCGACGACATCGACGGCCGGATGGCGCGCGAGCCGCGCGACGCCCGCGTCGTACGCGCGCAGGATGCCCGCGCTCAGCATCACGCCCGCCGGCACGTCGCGCAGCGCGCGCGCGGCGGCGTCGACGAACGCGTCGAAGCCCGCGCCCGCGATGCCGAGCGCGAGCCCCGGATTTGTGCAGAACTGCCCGCAGCCGAGCGTGACCGACGCGACGAACTCGCGCGCGAGCGCCTCACCGCGCGCCGCGAGCGCGCCGGGCAGCAGCAGGTTCGGATTCACGCTGCTCATCTCCGCGTAGACCGGAATCGGCACGGGCCGCGCCGCCGCGAGCGCGGCGAGCGCGAGGCCGCCTGCGCGCGAGCCGGTGAAGCCGACCGCGCGGATCGCCGGATGCGCGACGAGCGCGCGGCCGACGTCGTGCCCCGCGTCGGCGAGGAGCGCGAACACGCCGGCCGGCAGCGCGGCCGCGCGCACGGCCGCCTGCACCGCGCGCCCGACGAGCTCGGACGTGCCGGGATGCGCGGGATGCGCCTTCACGACGACCGGGCAGCCGGCCGCGAGCGCCGCCGCCGCATCGCCGCCCGCGACCGAAAACGCGAGCGGGAAATTGCTCGCGCCGAACACCGCGACCGGGCCCACGCCGATGCGCAGGAAGCGCAGATCGCCGCGCGGCGGCTGCCGCTCCGGCAGCGCGGGCTCGATCCGCACGTCGAGCGCGTCGCCGCCGCGCACGAGCGCCGCGAACATCCGCAATTGGTTCGCGGTGCGCGCGCGCTCGCCTTCGAGCCGCGCGCGCGGCAAGCCGGTCTCGGCCATCGCGCGCACGATCAGCGCGTCGCCGAGCGCTTCGATCCGCGCGGCGATGTCGTCGAGCAGATCCGCGCGGCGCGATGCGGCGAGCGCGCGGTACGTGTCGAACGCGGCATCGGCGAGCGCGCATGCCGCATCGACGTCCGCCGGCAGCGCGCCATGAAAGACCGGCTCGGCGATCGCCGCGCCCGTCGCCGCGTCGATCGCGTGAAACGCCTCGCCCCGGCCGCGCCGCGCGCCGCCGTCGATCAGGAGTTCGCCCGTGGGCCCGCTCATCGTCGCGCCTCCCGGTCAGTGCGAATGCCGCGGCACAGCGGCGCCGCGCCGGCCGACCAGGAAGTCGAGGTCGCAGCCCTCGTCCGCCTGCAGCACGTGGTCGACATAAAGACGCGCGTAGCCGCCGCTGCCCGCCTGCCCGGCGGCACCCGGCGCGCTCGCCGGATCGAGGTCCGACAGCCGGCGCGCGAGCTCGTCGTCGCTCACATCGAGCGTGAGCGTGCCCGCTTCGCAATCGAGCGCGATCCAGTCGCCGTTGCGCACCGCCGCGAGCGGGCCGCCCGCCGCCGCCTCCGGCGCGACGTGCAGCACGACCGTGCCGTACGCGGTGCCGCTCATTCGCGCGTCCGAGATCCGCACCATGTCCTTCACGCCCTGGCGCAACAGCTTCGGCGGCAGCCCCATGTTGCCGACCTCGGCCATGCCCGGATAGCCGCGCGGCCCGCAGTTCTTCAGCACGAGCACCGAGCTCGCGTCGACGTCGAGCGCCTCGTCGTCGATCGTCGCCTTGTAGTGCTCGAAGTTCTCGAACACCACCGCGCGGCCGCGATGCCTGAGCAACTCCGGGCTCGCCGCGGACGGCTTGAGCACCGCGCCGCGCGGCGCGAGATTGCCGCGCAGGACCCGGATGCCGCCGTCTGCGATCAGCGGCCGCGCGAGCGGACGGATCACTTCGTCGTCGTGGTTCGGCGCGTCGCGCACGTTCTCCCACAGCGACTTGCCGTTGACGGTCAGCGCGCCCGGATGCGGCAGCAGGTTCGCCTCGCCCAGCCGGCGCAGCACGGCGGGCAGCCCGCCCGCGTAATAGAACTCCTCCATCAGGAACCGGCCCGACGGCATCAGATCGACGATCGTCGGCGTATCGCGGCCGATGCGCATCCAGTCCTCGAGTTCGAGCGGCACGCCGAGCCGCCCGGCGATCGCCTTCAGATGGATCACCGCGTTCGTCGAGCCGCCGATCGCCGCGTTCGCGCGGATCGCGTTCTCGAACGCCGCGCGCGTCAGGATCGTCGACAGCGCGAGCCCTTCGTGCGCCATCTCGACGATGCGCGCGCCCGACAGGTGCGCGAGCACGTAGCGGCGCGCATCGACGGCCGGGATCGCCGCGTTGTGCGGCAGCGCGACGCCGAGCGCTTCGGCCAGGCACGCCATCGTCGACGCGGTGCCCATCGTGTTGCAGGTGCCCGCCGAGCGCGACATGCCGGCCTCCGCCGACAGGAAGCGGTGCAGGTCGATCTCGCCCGCCTTCAGCGCCTCGTGCAGTTGCCACACGGCGGTGCCGGAGCCAATGTTCTTGCCGTCGAGCTTGCCGTTGAGCATCGGGCCGCCGGACACGACGATCGCCGGCACGTCGCAGCTCGCCGCGCCCATCAGCAGCGCGGGGGTCGTCTTGTCGCAGCCGGCGAGCAGCACGACCGCGTCGATCGGGTTGCCGCGAATCGCCTCCTCGACGTCCATCGAGGCGAGATTGCGCGTGAGCATCGCGGACGGCCGCAGGTTCGATTCGCCGTTCGAGAACACCGGAAACTCGACCGGAAAGCCGCCCGCCTCGTAGACGCCGCGCTTCACGTGCTCGGCGAGCTTGCGAAAGTGCGCGTTGCACGGCGTGAGCTCCGACCAGGTATTGCAGATGCCGACGATCGGCCGGCCGTCGAATTCGTGATCGGGAATACCCTGATTCTTCATCCAGCTCCGGTACATGAAGCCGTTCTTGTCATGGGTGCCGAACCATTGGGCCGAGCGCAGCTTGGGTTTGGATGCCGACATCGTCACGTCCTGTATGGCGGAATATTCGGCGCAGTCTAGGGAGAATTTTGATAACCTACTAATGACGTTTTGGCGCTTTCAGATATCTTTTAAATATTGATATAAAAATGCCGACAACACTTCCAACAACGCTCGACACGCATCCCCGGGCGATCCGAAGCCGACTGAAGACGCGCCAGTTGCTGCTGATCGTCGCGCTCGCCGACGAGGGCAACATCCACCGCGCGGCGGCGGCGCTGAACATGACGCAGCCGGCCGCGTCGAAGCTGCTGCGCGAACTGGAGGACACGATCGGCGCGATGCTGTTCGAGCGGATGCCGCGCGGCATGCGGCCGACGCTGTATGGCGACGCCCTGATCCGCCACGCGCGCGCGGCGCTCGGCAGCCTCGACCAGGCGCAGGACGAGCTGGCCGCGCTGAAGGCCGGACGCCTCGGGCACGTTGCGATCGGCGCGATCACGTCCCCGGGCCTGCGGCTGCTGCCGCCCGCCGTCGCGGCGGTCAAGGCGACGCACGCGAACGTCCGGATCTCGGTCGAGATCGACACGAGCAACGTGCTGCTCGAACGCCTCGCGCAGGACAAGCTCGACGTCGTCGTGGGCCGCCTGTCGGCTGAGCACGACAAGCTGCGGCTGCGCTACGCGCCGCTGACGGGCGAGCCGGTGGCGGCCGTCGTGCGGGCCGGGCATCCGCTCCTCGAACGCGCGCCGCTGACACTGGCCGACGTGCAGCGCGCCGCGTGGGTCGTGCCGCCCGCGGGCAGCGTGCTGCGCCATCGCTTCGAGCTGATGTTCCAGCGCGCGAGCCTCACGCCGCCCGCGAACGTCGTCGAGACCGCCGCGCTCCTGTTCGTCACGCGCGTGCTCGAGCGCAGCGACATGATCGCGGTGCTCGCAGAGGACGTCGCGCGCTACTACGCGACGCACGGCATCGTCGCGATGCTGCCGCTCGAGATGGATTGCCGGATGGACGATTTCGGGATCATCACGCGCACGGACAAGGTGTATGCGCCCGCGGCGAGCGTGACGATCGATGCGATTCGCGACGCCGCGCGCGAGATCTATGGGGTGGCGGCGGCTTGATGACGCAGGGGCCCGACGGTCCGCGGGATCGAGCGAGCGGGCCGGGTGCCGCGGCGCTCAGATTCGCTGCACCGCGGCCGCCTTCGCACACGCGATCCGCTCGACCAGTTCGCGGCCGAGCGGCGTCAGGAGCGCGCCCGGCACGATCGACCGTCCCCCGCCCATCGCCGTCGCGAGCCCCATCTCGACGAGCGAAACGAATTCCGGATCGCCCATGTCGACATCCTCGGGCGAACGCGCGATACACAACAACGTCGAGAGTTCATGCGGCGTCAACATGATCATGTCTCCGTCATCGAGCGCCGCGTGCCTGCGCCGGCCGCGTCGCTCACGCTGGGTCCGTGTTCGAAACTGCGCTCCCTCGCACTGTGCCGGCACAGGCCGCGAAAGAATATCGGCAATTACGAGATAAGCGCATGGCCGCGATTCGTCGGCTTGCAGGATTTTGCCGATTCCGCAGCGGATTCGATTTTCGATTGCCGTTTTCGCGGGCATGGCGCGGCGATTCGCCGGCTGCGCCTGCGTTTGCGCGGCTCGCACGCGCATCGGAAAAACGTTTTCCTCGTTTCGAATTGCGCGGCGCAATCGAACAGCCGCGCTGCCGGCGCTCGCCGACTTTCGACGCAACGAAGCTTCGCGCGGACACGTCGCAACACCGCGCATCGAAATCGTCATCGGCGGGCGTCGTCCGCCCGGTCACGCAGACTAATCGACACGGTCCCGACATCGTGCGGCAAGCCTGTCGTCCGACGGTATGAGCAATTCGCCGGGCCGCGCCGCGAAACGCCATCCGCGATTTCACCCATACGATTGCGCGCGCAACCATCAGGATCACGTAAGCAAGGTGGCATAAGATTGAAACGTGGCACTCGGCTCGAGCGCCGCACCGCACGTCCGCCATTCGGCGGACGACGAAACCGACGACGTGAACGACACATCCGCGCGAACGCGTCGCGCCGCATCCGCCGGATATCGTCGGCGCCGCGCAGCTCGCACGAAGCCGCAGCCTCGACGCCTTTCAAGCCGTAGCGACTTGTCGCAACGCGCGCGCCGGGTTCGGAGAAACCCGCCGACGCCCGACGCGACGCAACGGTCCGGGGAACGAGCGTCCGGAGTTCGGCCGGATCGCCGCATGCGTTCGCGCGCCGCCGCGACGCGGCGCGGCGCGAGCGCTGATCGCCGATACGCGATGGCCATAAGCAGGTGCGCGCTACGAGGCTTCGCCGATGATCAGGCTGTTGATGGTGGACCGTCACGCGATGTTGCGCGACGGCTTGCGACACATACTCGAAAAATCCGGCGAGTTCGAAATCGACGGCGAGGCAGGCGACGCCCCGTCCGCGTTCGAGCTCGTCAAGCAGGGCCGCACCGGAATCGCGCTACTCGATCAAACCACGCTCGGCCACGATTGCGCGAACCTGATCCATCGCATCCGCCGCACGGCGCCGTCCACGCGCGTCCTCGTGATGGCCGCGCGCGCAAGCCAGCGGCACGCGGCCGAGGCATTCCAGGCCGGCGCGTCCGGCTACCTGACGAAGCAAAGCGGTTGCGACGAGCTGATCGCCGCGCTGCGCAAGATCGCGGCAGGCGGCGTGTACGTCAGCATGGACGTCGCCGAACAGCTCGCGGAAAATCTGCATGCGCCGTCGGACGCGGACGCGCCGCCGCACGAGCGGCTGTCGAAGCGCGAATTCGAGGTATTCCTTCATCTCGCGGCGGGCGACACGCCCGCCGAGATCGCGCAAGCGCTCGGGATCAGCGCGAAGACCGTGCGGATCTACAAGGCGCACGTGCTCGACAAGTTGGCATTGCCGAACGAATCGGCGCTCGTGCGGTACGCGGTCGCGCATCGGATCGGCGATCCGCCGTGATCGGCGCCGCGCCGCAGATCGCGCCGCGGGCCACGTGTCCGGTCGCGCCGCGCCCATTTCCGCGCCCATTTGCCGGCTGCGGCGAAGGCGCGTCATGCGATGCCGCGCCGCGCATCCGGTAACATGGGCGCGTCCGCGCCCGGCGTCCCGATGCGCACGAGCCGTCGCGAAATCGCGGTGGCCCGACGGCCGCGTGGACCGGCCGTGCAACGAACGCGCCGCGAGAGACTCGCCCCCCCGCCCTCGGCAAACCCGCGCACGCGCTTTCCCCTACGATGCCGACGCCGCGAAAGCGGCGTCGTCTTCCGATTCCGATCCGGAGCCTTCGACATGGACTTCACCCGACGCAGCCTGCTCGGCGCCGCGCTCGCCGGCGCGCTCGACACGATCGCGCCGGCCGCGCACGCGCAGACCGCCATGCACGGCGCGCCGCAGCCGGGCGACGCGCCCCGCGCTGTTCCCGATGAAACGATTGCGCTGTGGCCGGGCCCCGCGCCCGACCCGGTCGCGACGGGCGCAGGCGACGGCGAGCGGACCGGCAGGCACGGCAGCGTGTCGCGCGTCGCCCGGCCGCGGCTCGACGTCTACCGGCCCGCGCACGGCAATGGCGGCGCGGCGCTCGTGATCGCGGGCGGCGGCTACGATCACATCGAGCTCGGCAACGAGAGCACGCCGATGTGCGCGTGGCTGAAGTCGCTCGGCGTGACCGCGTTCGAGCTCGTGTACCGGCTACCCGGGCAAGGCTGGTCGCGGCTCGCGCCGCTGCAGGACGGCCAGCGCGCGATGCGCGTGATCCGCGCGCGCGCGAAGCGCGACGGCATCGATCCCGCGCGGATCGCGATCGTCGGCTTTTCCGCGGGCGGACATCTCGCCGGGATGACGGCCGTCGAACCCAACGCGCGGCGCTACGCGAGCGTCGACGACGCCGATCGCGAATCCGCGCGCCCCGATCTCGCCGCGCTGCTCTATCCGGTGCTCACGCTGATGCCGCCGTTCGATCGCATGCGCACGCGGCTGCACGCCGTCGGCGCGCATCCGGCTCAGGCTGACAGCGAAGCGCTGTCGGTGAACCTGCACGTGAGCGCACGCACGCCGCCGACGTTTCTCGCGCACGCGTTCGACGATCCAATCGCGCCGATCGACAACAGCCTGCTGATGGCGAGCGCGCTGCGCGCGGCGCAGGCGAGCGTCGAGCTGCACGCGTTCCAGGCGGGCGGCCACGGCTGGGGAATGGGCAAGCCCGGCAGCGCCGTGCGCGCATGGCCCGCGCTTTTCGAGCAGTGGGCGCGGCTGAACCGGCTGCTGCCGTGACGCAATCGCGCGCGGCGCGCGCCCTACGATCGTCTTTCCGCCCGTAACGCCGCCGATACCCGCCTGTAACCCTGCCGAAGGCGCAGCGCCTCCATAACTTCATACCGAACTGATCCAATGCTGCCGTTTCGTTTCCGGCGCGCGGCGCGTCCCCGACGCCCGCTCTTGCCGCGCAGCCGGCTCCCGTCGCGCGATCCTCCGCGGATCGCCGTCAATCGAGCGATCTTTCATTGGAGTCCTGCCTGATGTTTCGTCGAGCCTTGATCGCCACCGCGTGCGCCGGATCGGCCATCGCCCTCTACGCGTGCGGCGGCACCGACAGCAGCACGCCCGTCACGTCGCAAAACGCGTTGCAGACCGCGACGCCGATCAAGCACCTCGTCGTGATCTACGGCGAGAACGTATCGTTCGACCACTACTTCGGCACCTATCCGAACGCCGCGAACCCGCCGGGCGAGCCGGCGTTCAGCGCCGCGTCGGGCACGCCGCCGATCAACGGCCTGTCGGGCCTGCTGCTCACCGCGAACCCGAACGCGACGAATCCCGCGAACGGCGCGGGCGCGGCCAATCCGTTCCGCCTCGACCGCACGCAGGCCGCGACGGCCGACCAGAACCACGCGTACACGGCCGAAGAGCAGGCGTACGACAACGGCCTCGCGGACCTCTTCCCGAAATACACGGGCAAGGGTTCGAGCGGCGGCGCGGGCGCGTTCGGCACGACGGGCCAGGTGATGGGCTACTTCGACGGCAACACGGTGACCGCGCTGTGGAACTACGCGCAGCGCTTCGCGATGAGCGACAACGCGTACACGTCGACCTACGGCCCGTCGACGCCGGGCGCGCTCAACGTGATCGCCGGCCAGACCGACGGGATGCAGATCGTGAAGACGTCGAAGGCCGTGTCGACGCTCGCGAAGACCTCGTACTACGTCAATGACGGCCAGGGCGGCCTCACGATGATCAACGACGTCGACCCGGGCTACGACGTGTGCTCGAGCCCGACCGATCAGGCGATGATGTCCGGCAAGAACATCGGCGATCTGCTGAACGCGCGCAACATCACGTGGGGCGGCTTCATGGGCGGCTTCAACCTGTCGACGGCGAACGCGAACGGCACGACGGGCTGCAAGCGCAGCACGATCGCGACCGCGGTGAACGCGGCGACGGCCGACTACATCCCGCACCACAACTGGTTCCAGTACTACGCGTCGACCGCGAACCCGCAGCACACGCGCCCGAGCGCGATCGCGGCGATCGGCTCGAGCGTCGAGACGGACGGCAAGACGCCCGAGCCCGCGAACCACCAGTACGACTCGGACGACTTCTTCGCGGCCGTGAAGGCGGGCAACTTCCCGTCGGTCAGCTTCCTGAAGGCGCCCGCCGCGCAGGACGCGCACGCCGGCTACTCGGACCCGCTCGACGAGCAGCAGTTCGTGACGAAGATCATCAACTTCCTGCAGCAGCAGCCCGACTGGGCGAACACCGCGGTGATCGTCACGTACGACGACTCGGACGGCTGGTACGACCATGCGTACACGTCGCCGACGCGCGCGTCGTTCGACGCGGTCGATCAACTGAACGGCGACAGCGTGTGCGGCGCCGGCGCCGCGACGACGGGCGTCGCCGGCGCGCCCGTCAACGGCCGCTGCGGCCCGGGCACGCGGATTCCGTTCGTCGTCGTGTCGCCGTGGGCAAAGCAGAACTACGTGAGCCACACGCTGATCGACCAGGCGTCGGTCGTGCGCTTCATCGAGGACAACTGGCTCGGCGGCCAGCGGATCGGCGGCGGCTCGTTCGATGCGACGGCGGGCGACATGCGCGATCTGTTCGACTTCTCGGGCGCGGTGAACAAGACGCCGCTGTACCTCGACCCGACGCTCGGCACGAAGCTCGCGACGGCGCCTTCGATCTGACGTCCTCGTCACGCACGCGGCGCGCCGCGCTGCCGCGCGACGCGCATTGCGCAATGCGCAACCGGCCGGCTGTCGTTCCGGCGGGCCACGCCGGATTTTTCTTTTGCACGATCACGACCGAACGCTCCAGCATGGCCGAACCGCTTTCCGCGCAATCCGCTGCGCCTTCCCGCTCCGACGATTCCGCCCGGCCTCCTCGCCCCGCCCGATTCGACGCGTGCGCATCGGCGGCGCCTTCCGCCCCCTTGCCCCATGCGCCCCATGCGCGCCGCCGCCGCGCGCACGCGATGCGCCACGTGCTGTCGGCCGCCGCGTTCGGCGTGCTCGGTCTCGCCGCATTCGCGCTCGCGTTTCCCGAGCACGCGCCGAGCGCGGTCGGCGCGATCGTCGAAGACCTGACGGGCGCGAATCCGCATCCGGTCGTGCTGCGCCGCCCGGCCGCCGAACCGTTGAGCGCGGTCGCGCAGCTCGGCCGGGCGCTGTTCTTCGATCCGTCGCTGTCCGCGTCGGGCCGACAGTCGTGCGCGTCGTGCCATAGTCCCGACCATGCATACGGCCCGCCGAACGATCTCGACGTGCAACTGGGCGGCGCCGCGCTGACGCGGCCCGGCTACCGGCCGCCGCCGTCGCTGATGTATCTGTACCGCCAGCCGAACTTCAGCATCGGCCCCGACTCGTCGGAGAACGACGATGCGGCGAGCGTCGCGCAACAGGCCGCGTCGGCGGCGGGCGTCGTGCGCGCGCAGAAGACGGCGGGCGCGGACGCCGCGCCGCAACTCGTGCCGCAAGGCGGGATGTTCTGGGACGGCCGCGCGGATACGCTGCAGCAGCAGGCGTTCGGCCCGCTGATGAATCCGGTCGAAATGGCGAACGCGAGCACCGACGACGTCGCGCACAAGCTCGCGAACGCGCGGTACGCGCCGCAGTTCCGGCAGTTGTTCGGCCCGCGTATCTTCGACGACGCGCGTCTTGCGGTGTCCGAAGCAATGTTCGCGATCGCGCGCTACCAGGTGGAGGACCCGTCGTTCCATCCGTATTCGAGCAAGTACGACCGCTGGCTCGAAGGCGACGCGCGGCTCACGCAGG
The DNA here is from genome assembly GCF_001513745.1 of Burkholderia humptydooensis. Lineage (NCBI taxonomy): Bacteria > Pseudomonadati > Pseudomonadota > Betaproteobacteria > Burkholderiales > Burkholderiaceae > Burkholderia > Burkholderia humptydooensis. Next base: position 1,769,805 of record NZ_CP013382.1, read on the forward strand.
CCGAGCTGCGCGGGCTGCGGCTCTTCGACGATCCGGCGAAGGCGAATTGCGCGGGCTGCCATCTGTCGAAGCCGGGCGCGGACGGCCTGCCGCCGATGTTCACCGATTTCCAGTACGAAGCGCTCGGCGTGCCGCGCAACCGCGCGCTCGCGCAGAACCGCAATCCGGCGTTCCACGATCTCGGCGTCTGCGGGCCGTTCCGCGACGACCTGAAAACGCAGACGCAATACTGCGGGATGTTCGCGACGCCGTCGCTGCGCAACGTCGCGACGCGCCGCGTGTTCTTCCACAACGGCGTCTATCACTCGCTCGATCGGGTGCTCGCGTTCTACAACCTGCGCAGCGTCGATCCGGGCAGGATCTATCCGCGCGACGCGAGCGGCCAAGTGCAGCAATACGACGACATCCCTAGCGCATATCGCGCGAACGTCGACGTCGCCGACGCGCCGTTCGACCGCAAGCCGGGCGACGCGCCCGCGATGACCGGGCAGGACATGCGCGACATCGTCGCATTCCTGAACACGCTGACCGACGAGAAGCGCTGAGCTTCGCGATTCCGGGCTCGCTCGCCCCCGTTACTATCTTCATGCCCCGATAATCGGGGCTTTGGCCAGCCAGGCCCGGCATGATTCCCGCCCCCAGTCGCAGTCATGATCCGGGGGGTGTTGTCACCGGGCCCGGTGGGTGGCTGGTGATCGCTGATAGGGGTTTGGCCGGGCTTTCCCGACGCCGTCCGTAACGTGGATGCCGAGACTTGCCACCGTTGTTGCAGGCCAATCCGTTCACTCTGCACAAACCGCGATGCAAGAAACCAAACAACATGACGCCGTCGATGTCTTCGTCGGCGTCGACGTCGGTAAAGGCCAGCATCACGCCGTCGCACTCGATCGAAACGGCAAGCGTCTTTACAACAAGGCACTACCCAACGACGAGGTCAAGCTGCGCGCCCTCATCGCCGAACTCAAGACTCACGGTCGACTGCTGTTCGTCGTCGATCAGCCTTCCACCATCGGTGCGCTTCCTGTAGCCGTCGCCCGCGCTGAAGGCGTACTCGTCGCCTATCTGCCCGGACTGGCCATGCGCCGCATCGCTGATTTGCATGCCGGCGAAGCCAAGACCGATGCCCGCGACGCCGCGATCATTGCTGAAGCCGCCCGCTCGATGCCACATACGCTGCGCTCGCTTCGACTGGCCGACGAGCAGCTCGCCGAACTCACCATGCTCTGCGGCTTCGATGACGACCTCGCCGCTCAGGTCACGCAAACCAGCAACCGCATTCGCGGCCTGCTTACTCAAATCCATCCGGCGCTCGAACGCGTTCTCGGACCGCGCCTCGACCATCCGGCGGTGCTCGATCTGCTTGAGCGCTACCCGTCCCCGAGCGCACTTGCTGCTGCCAATGAAAAGACGCTCGCCAACCGCCTGACCAAGCTCGCACCGCGCATGGGCAAGAACTTGGCGGCCGAAATCGTTCAAGCGCTGAACGAGCAAGCCGTAATCGTGCCCGGCACGCAGGCCGCCACCATCGTCATGCCTCGTTTGGCCCAGCAACTTGCCGCCTTGCGCAAGCAGCGTGACGAAATCGCTGCCGAAGTTGAGCGGCTGGTGCTTGCTCACCCTCTTTGGCCAGTCCTGACCAGCATGCCGGGAGTCGGCGTCAGGACCGCTGCCAGACTCCTGACCGAAGTCGCCCAAAAAGCCTTCGCCACGGCTGCTCATCTGGCGGCCTACGCTGGTCTCGCGCCGGTCACCCGGCGCTCAGGCTCGTCGATCCGGGGCGAACACCCGTCCAGACGTGGCAACAAGGTGCTCAAACGCGCCTTGTTCCTCTCCGCCTTCGCTGCCTTACGAGACCCAGTCTCACGGGCCTATTACTTGCGCAAGATCCAGCAGGGCAAGCGCCACAACCAGGCACTCATCGCGCTCGCACGGCGACGCTGCGACGTCCTGTTTGCCATGCTGCGCGACGGCACCATTTACCAACCCAAGTCAGCCCCTGACGCTTGACGAAACACATAGGGGCACCCCCCCGGTTCCCCGGCCCACGCCGCCGGCGACGGCCGGCGCCCGCAAGCTACAACGTCTCCGAGTTGTTCGTCGCGCGGCGCGATTTCTATAACGTTCGTACGGCCGTCGGTCATCGACGGGTCCGTGCATCGCATTACTTCAACAATACGATGGAGAATTCGACATGACCCAGAAATTCGTCGGTACGCATGTCGTCGGGCCGCGCGAGAAGCTGCCGCCCGGCAAGCCGTGGATCAATGCGCCGCTGACCGTCAAGGTTCCGTTCCCGGCGGAATTCACCGCCATTCCCGTTGTCATCGCGAGCGCGTTGCAGGACCCGAAACATGCGTCTCCGTATCCGGACACGTTCGCCGTCACCGTGATCAACGTCAGCAAGACCGATTTCACGGTCAACATCTGCCGCACCGATTACGTTCGCGACGAGTACACGACGAGCGGCTGGGGCCAGAATCTGCATCTGGCCTACATCGCGGAGACGCCCGCCTGATCGAGCATTCGGCGCGGCATTCGCGGCGCGCGACGCGCCTCCGATGTTCGCGCGGAAAACGGCGATGCCTGTCGAATCGCGCCGGCGGCAGGCATCGCCGATCGACATCGCCGATTGCGCCGTCGAGCCGGTCACGCCTTTCTTTCTCTCCTCCGCGCGAGCACCCGAAACGCCGCGACCGCGCCCGCCGCCGCGATCAGCATCGGAATCAGGAAATCGTGCCCAACGCGCGTGAACTCGACCACGAGCACGATCGCGGTGAGCGGCATCTGCATCGACGCGGCGAGAAACGCGGCCGCGCCGACGATCGCGAACGCGCCGGTCGGCTCGCCCGGCCACGCAACACTCCATAGCCCGCCGAGCACGATCGCGAGCAACGCGCCGTTCGCGATCCCCGGCGTCAGCAGACCGCCCTCGGCGCCCGCGCGCAGGCTGCTCCACGTGATCGCGATCTTCAGCACGAGCAGCGTCGCCGCGAGCCCCATCGCGAGTTGTCCGTCGAAGCCGAGCGCGACCGGCCCCTTGCCGTTGCCGAGTAGTGGCGGAAACACCGTCGCGAGCGCGCCGACGATCGTGAAGTTGACGAGCGCGAGCACCGGCAGCCGCGCGTCCTTCGGCGCGCGCGCCCGCGCGTGTGCGGTCAGCCGCGCGAAGCCGTACGCGGCGACGCCGAAGAGCGGCCCGCACACGGCCGACCACGCGAACAGCGAAGCGCCGGCCGCGAGCGGCGCGACGTGGTACTGCTGCTCGTTGCCGAGCCCGATCCAGGCGACGAGCGTCGCGATCGCGGACGTCGCGACGGCCGGCACGAGCGCGCGCCACGCGAACGTGCCGAGCAGCACCTCGAGCACGAACAGCGCGCCGCCGAGTGGCACGTTGTAGACGGCGGCGAGCCCGGCGCCCGCGCCGCACGCAACCATCACCCGCGCGTCGGCAGCGGGCAGCCCTACGCGATGCGCGAGCCAGCCGGCCCACATCGCGCCGATCTCGCGCGGCGCGACCTCGCGGCCGAGCGGCGAGCCGAGCGCGACGGAGACGATCTGCAGCAGCGCGTGCGCGGTCGTGCTCGCGGCCGGCATTCGCGGATCGTCGGCGCGCACCGCGCGGCGAATGCCGACGAGCGGCGCGCCGAACCGGTACAGCGCCCACCAGCCGCCGCCCGCGACGACGCCGCAACCGATCAGCACCACGAACCGCCGCAGCGGCGGCGCGGCCGTCACGCCCTGAAGGAAGCTCTCTTCGCCGATCGCGTGCGCGACGTCGTACCCATACGCGACGTGCTGGATCGCGTGCAGCAGCAGCGCGAGCAGCATGCCGCCCAGGCCCGCGCCGACACCCGTCAGCAGCGTGACGGCGGCGAGCTCGACGAGCGGACCGCGCGCGGCGGCGGACGCGGATGACGACGGCCGGGCGGAAGGAATCGACGAAGCGGACGAAGCAGATGCGATCGGATTGAACATGTGCGATGACGAATCGAGGAAGCGAACGCGCGCGTCTCGGCACGCTCGCTCGGCATGAACGAATGGCGCCATCGTATGCGCCAGTCAATCATGAAACAAATGGATTTTTCTTATCCATTGATGAGTTTTACACATTCAATCCGACGTCACGCGTTGCGCTCGTCCCGCCCGGACCGGCGACGCTGTCCGTGTCACGCCCCAGGCGCCCCTCCTCGCGTTTTCCCTGATCGCCGCGCGCTTGACACCGCGCATCGCATCGACAACACTTCGTGACGCCGCAAGTGTGATCACGGATCACAGATCAAACTACAAGGAGTCCGTCTTGGCGCCGCGCATCGTCCCGCCCGCTCTCGAAGCCATCGAACAGGAAACGATGGCCGACAAGGTCTACCAGCAACTGCGCGAGGCGCTGATGAGCGGCCGCTTCGCGCCCGGCCAGGCACTCAGCCTGCGCAGCGTCGCCGAGGCGGTCGGCTCGTCGACGATGCCCGTGCGCGCCGCGCTCACGCGGCTGCGCGCGGAGCGCGCGCTCGTCGACGGCCCGAACCGTGCGCTCGTCGTGCCGCCGATGACGGTCGAGATGCTCGACGAGCTGCGCGACGTGCGGATCGCGCTCGAAGGCTGCGTCGCCGAGCGCGCGGCGACGCGGATGACCGACGCGCAGATCGCCGGCGTGCGGCGCATCTGCGAGACGATGAACGCGCACGTCGAAGCCGGCCGAAGCCGCGCGTACCTGCAAAGCAACTTCGCGTTCCACAACGCGATCTACACGCACGGCGCGAGCGAGAACACGCTCGCGATCATCCGGAATCTATGGATGCGGATCGGCCCGTTCCTGAACATGGTCGCGCTCGACGTGCCGCATATGCGGCGCTCGATGGACGCGCACCGCGCGATCGTCGACGCGCTCGAGCGCCGCGACGGCGCGGGCGCGCGTGCGGGCATCGCGCTCGACATCGGCGGCGCCGCGCACGACCTCGCCGGGACGCTCGCGGCCGGGCGCGAGCGGCTCGGCCCGCGCCGGCTCGCGAAGAACGCGAAGAACGAATAGGCTTCGCGAATCGAATCATCTGCATCGCCAAACAAAACAACTGACATCACTGGAGACAGACACGCATGGCCGCAATCGATCTGCTGAAACCATACGCCGGGCTGCGCGTACTCGTGACGGGCGGCGCGTCCGGCATCGGACTCGCGATCGCCGACGCGTTCGCCGAATGCGGCGGCAAGGTTCACGTCTGCGACGCGTCCGAGAAGGCGCTTGCCGCGCTCGCGGACCGGCCGTCGCGCGCCGCGCTCGGCACGACGCTCGCCGACGTCGCCGATCCGGCCGCCGTTGGGCGCGTGTTCGACGATGTCGCGCGCACGCTCGGCGGGCTCGACGTGCTCGTCAACAACGCCGGCGTCGCCGGACCGACGGGCGGCATCGACGAGATCGATCCCGCGCAATGGGAGCAGACAGTCGCGATCAACCTGAACGCGCAGTTCCAGTTCGCGCGCCGCGCGGTGCCGATGCTGCGCGACGCGCCGCACGGCGGCGCGATCATCGCGCTGTCGTCGGTCGCGGGGCGGCTCGGCTATGCGTTTCGCACGCCGTATTCGGCCACGAAGTGGGCGGTCGTCGGCCTCGTGAAGAGCCTCGCGATCGAGCTCGGCCCGCTCGGCATCCGCGTGAACGCGATCCAGCCGGGCATCGTGCGCGGCCCGCGGATGCGCCGCGTGATCGAGGCGCGCGCCGCGCAACTCGGCATCGGCCACGACGAGATGGAAGCGCGCTATCTCGAGAAAATCTCGCTGCGCCGGATGACCGATCCGGACGAGATCGCGGCGACCGCGCTCTTCCTCTGCTCGCCGGGCGGGCACGGGATTTCCGGACAGACGATTTCCGTCTGCGGCAACGTCGAGGCGCTCTGATCCGCCGCCATTCATTCGCCCTTCATTGCCTCCATCTCCCTTCACCGCCGAGCATCGAAAGGAGCCCTAACGTGGCCAGCCCCCGCAAAGTCGTCATCACCTGCGCGCCGACGGGCGCGATCCATACGCCGTCGATGTCGCCGCATCTGCCCGTGACGCCGCGCGAGATCGAGGATGCCGCGGTCGCGGCGGCCGAAGCCGGCGCGGCGATCCTGCACCTGCACGCGCGCGATCCCGCCGACGGCCGGCCGACGCAGGACCCGGCCGTGTTCGCCGAATTCCTGCCGCGCATCAAGGCGCGCACCAACGCGGTGATCAACATCACGACGGGCGGCAGCCCGCACATGACGGTCGCCGAGCGCCTGCGTCCCGCGCATCATTTCCAGCCCGAAGTCGCGTCGCTGAACATGGGCTCGATGAACTTCGGCCTGTATCCGATGCTCGAGCGCTTTCGCGAATTCCGGCATCCGTGGGAGCGCGAGCATCTTGAAAAGAGCCGCGATCTCGTGTTCAAGAACACGTTCGCCGACATCGAGACGATCCTCGCGAACTGCAGCGCGAACGGCACCCGCTTCGAATTCGAGTGCTACGACATTTCGCACCTGTACAACCTCGCGCATTTCGTCGAGCGCGGGCTCGCGAAGCCGCCGTTCTTCATCCAGAGCGTGTTCGGGCTCCTCGGCGGCATCGGCGCGCATCCGGAGGATCTCGCGCACATGCGCCGCACGGCGGACCGCCTGTTCGGCGGCGATTACGTGTGGTCGGTCCTCGGCACGGGCAAAAACCAGATTCCGCTCGCGACGATCGGCGCGGCCCAGGGCGCGAACGTGCGCGTCGGCATCGAGGATTCGCTGTGGATCGCGCCCGGCAAGCTCGCCGAATCGAGCGCCGCGCAGGTGCGCAAGATTCGTCAGGTGCTCGAAGGATTGTCGCTCGAGATCGCGACGCCCGCCGACGCGCGCGCGATGCTCGCGCTCAAGGGCGGCGACGCGGTCAACTTCTGAGCCCGCGCCGCCCGACCATTCGACACGCAAGCGCAGACACGCGGCATCGGCGCACGCCGATGCCCGGCAGGCCGCCTTTCGCCCCGCTCGCCCCGAGCGCCGCCGGCGCGCGGCCCGCGCATCTGCCCGTCATCTGCTGAACGCGGAGCGCCGTGCTTGCCGTGCGCTCCGGATCGCCTCTCACGGAGTCGCACCCATGTCCGCACCCCATGCCGAAGCCCTCTATCCGCCTGTCGGCGACGCGCGCGCGTCGTTGAACCGCCTGCTGTTTCGCAAGCTGATGCCGATCCTGATCACCGCGTACGTGATCAGCTTTCTCGACCGCACGAACATCGCGTTCGCGAAGCACTCGATGGCCATCGATCTCGGCCTCTCGTCGGCGGCATACGGCCTCGGCGCGGGGCTCTTCTTCCTCACGTACGCATTGTTCGAGATCCCGAGCAATCTGATCATGCATTGCGCCGGCGCACGGTTCTGGATCGCGCGGATCATGATCACGTGGGGCGCGCTGTCCGTCGCGATGGCACTCGTGCGCGGCGAAACCTCCTTCTACGCGATGCGGCTCCTGCTCGGCGCCGCGGAGGCCGGGCTCTTTCCGGGCGTGATGCTGTATCTGACCTACTGGTTCGGTCGCGAGGAACGCGCGCGCGCAACCGGCTATTTCCTGCTCGGCGTATGCGTCGCGAACATCGTCGGCGGCCCGCTCGCGGGCGCGCTGCTCGAGCTCGACGGCGCGCTCGGGCTGCACGGCTGGCAGTGGCTCTTCATCGTCGAAGGCGTTCCGGCGATCGCGCTCGCGTTCGTCATCTGGACCCGCCTGCCGGACCGGCCGAGCGACGCGCGCTGGCTCGCGCCCGAGCTCGGCCGCGCGCTCGAGCGCACGCTCGCGAACGAGCAGGCGGCGGGCACGGCGGCGCACGGCGCGCACGCGTTCGGCGCCGCGCTGCGCGATCCGCAGATCTGGCTCGCGATCTTCGTGTACTTCTGCCATCAATTGACGATCTACACGATGATCTTCTTCCTGCCCGGCATCATCGGCGAATCGGGACGCGTCACGCCGATCGTCGTCGGCCTGCTGAGCGCGATGCCGTGGATCGCCGCGGCGCTCGGCGCGGCGACGCTGCCGCGCTTCGCGCGCGATTCGTCGCGGTCGCGGCGGATTCTGTGCATGGGGCTCGCGGTGATGGCGGCGGGGCTCGTCTGCGCCGCGTATGCGCCGCCCGCGGCCGCGCTCGCGAGCGCGTGCGCGGCCGCGTCGATGTTCTTCGTCGTGCAGTCGATCGTCTTCACGTTTCCGGCCTCGCGCCTCGCGGGCAGCGCACTCGCGGGCGGGCTCGGCCTCGTCAACACGTGCGGCCTGCTCGGCGGCTTCGTCGGGCCCACCGTGGTCGGCGCGATCGAGCAGACGACCGGCCACGCGAAGAACGGCCTCGCGTTTCTCGCGATCGCGCTCGTCGTCGCCGCGTTCGCGAGCCTGCGGCTGCGTCACGGGCACGAGTGACAGCATCGAACGCGGCGGGCGGTGAGCGGCAAGCGGCGGGCCGCATGCGTCCGCCGCCACGCGTCAGCGCGCGGCCGGGTAGTCGATGCGCTCGGGCACGCGGCGCATGATCACGTCGCCGCCGCGAATCGACAGCAGCGCCTTCGCCTGCCGCCGCAGCGCCTCGTAATCGTCGGACGCGTCGAGCACGACGAGATTCGCGGGGCGCCCCGGCTCGATTCCGTAGCGCTCGCCGAGATGCATCGCGCGCGCGCTGTGGTCGGTGACGAAATCGAGGCTGCGCGCGAGATCCTGATAGCCCATCATGTGGCAGATGTGCAGTCCCGCATCGAGTGCGCGCAGGATGTTGCCGTTGCCGAGCGGATACCACGGATCGCGAATCGAATCCTGGCCGAAGCACACGTTCATCCCGGCGCGGTCGAGCTCGGCGACGCGCGTGAGCCCGCGGCGCTTCGGGAACGTGTCGAAGCGGCCCTGCAGATGAATGCTCTCGGTCGGGCACGAAATGAAGTTGATCTCCGAGCGCTTGAGCAGGCGAAACAGCTTCGAGCAGTACGCATTGTCATACGAGCCCATCGCGGTCGTGTGGCTCGCCGTCACGCGCGCGCCGATCCCGCGCACGCGCGCCTCTTCGGCGAGCACTTCGAGAAAGCGCGAGTTCGGATCGTCGGTCTCGTCGCAGTGCACGTCGACGAGGCAGCCGCTGCGCTCGGCGAGATCCATCAGGAACGCGATCGAGCTCACGCCCTGCTCGCGCGTGTTCTCGAAGTGCGGAATGCCGCCGACGACGTCCGCGCCCATCTCAATCGCCCGCTCCATCAGCGCGCGGCCGCCGTCGAACGATTCGATCCCTTCCTGCGGAAACGCGACGATCTGCAGATCGACCAGCCCGCGCGCCTCGGCCTTCACTTCGAGCATCGCCTCGAGCGCCGCAAGCGAAGGGTCGGTCACGTCGACGTGCGTGCGCACGTGCTGGATGCCGTGATCGCGCAGCATCCCGATCGCCGCATGCGCGCGCGCCTTCGTGTCCTCGCGCGTGATCGTCGCCTTGCGCTGCGCCCAGCGCTCGATCCCCTCGAACAGCGTGCCGCTCATGTTCCACTCGGGCTCGCCCGCCGTCAGCACCGCATCGAGGTGGATGTGCGGCTCGACGAGCGGCGGGATCACGAGCTTGCCGTCGACGTCGATTTCGTCCGCGCGCGGCGCGCCTTGCATGCCGATGCGCGCCGGCTGCGGCGTGACGCTCGCGATCGCGCCGCCGTCGAACGCGATGCTGAAAAGGCCGCTGCGCTTGCGCAGCGTCGCGTTGATGAGCTTCATCAGAACTCCTGTCGTTGCGTGTCCGACATCCGCCAAGCGAGCAGCGCGACGGATGCGTTCAACCGAAAATACGGATCGGAGAGCGATTGCCCCGATTGCGTCTCGATCCTGCGCAGCCGGTGATTGAGCGTGTTGCGATGGATCGACAGTTGCTCGGCCGCCTTGATCGCGTTGCCGTTTTCCTGAAGCAGCGCTTCGAGCGTTTCGATCAGCATCGTCGGATGCTTGCGGTTGCTGTCGAGCAGATTGCCGAGCGTTTCCTTCACGAAGCCGTCGATCAGCGTCGGATCGGGAATGGCGGCGAGCAGCTTCAGCACGCCCAGCTCGCTGTAGTCGCACAGCCCCTGCCCCGCGCGCATGCCCTCGGCGACGCCGAGCGCCTGCCGCGCCTCGGCGAGCCCGCGGCAGTAATGGCGCGCGGCGCCGACCGTCGACGAGATCCCGACGAACAGCGTGAGCGGGCCGATCTGCCGGTTCAACGCGTCGCGCAGCGCGCCGAGCGCGAGCTTGTGCTTCCTGAAACGCGGATCGTCGCACGGCAGCAGCAGCACGAACAGTTCGCCCTGCTCGACCACCGGCAGCGCGCCGTCCTCGTCGCGCAGCCAGTCGTCCAGGCCGCGCTGCACCGTCTGCCGCGCATCCTGCAGCAGCGCCTCCGCCGCGGCCGGATCGCGGCCGTCGAAGAGCGCGGGCACGCCCGCGAGCCGCAGCGCGACGACGCGGCGCGGCCGATCGAGCGCGAGCTGGAGGTTGCGCGCGCGATGGGCCGCGATGTCGATGCTCGGGTAATCGCCCGTCAGCAACTGGTTCACGATGTCGCGCTGCGAGCGCAGCGTGTTCTCGTGCCGCACGAGCGCGGTGCCGATCAACTGCGTGACGATCACCATCTTCAGCAGATACGGCTGCTCGATCAGCACGATCTCGAGCTGCTCGGCAAGCGCGACGACCGAATCGGGAATGCGGCGAATGAACGCCTCGCCCGTCAGGATCACCATCCCGGCGATGCGGCTCTTCGCGCCTTCGCGAATCAGTTGCAGCAGGTTCGCCTCGTCGCGCGGATGATTGATCCCGGTGACGAACACGAGCTCGCCGCCCATCACCCAGTCGGCGATGCCTTCGTTCTCCGCGACGTAGTACCAGCGCACCGGCCGTTGCATGCCGCGCTCGCCCGCGCGCAGCGCGAGCTCTTCGAGACCGGGCAACTGCAGGATCTCGCCCACGGTCAGACTCATCGCTTCACTCCCCCTGGACCGACGGCGCACGCGCGGTTCGGCCCGCGATCTGCACGAACACGACATAGCAGAGCGACGACGCAGCGATGCCCACGAGCGGCGCGATCCACGGCGACGCGTATGCGAGCGCCGCGCCGATCGCATACGCGGCGAGCCCGGCGGCGTTCAAGCGCGGCAGCCGCGCGGTCGCGATCGCCGGATAGCGGCCGCGGTGGCGATACCAGAAGTCGGCGAGCATCACGCCGCCGACGGGCGGAATGATCGAGCCGAGCAGGATCAGGAACGGAATCAGCAGTTCGTACATGCCGCCGATCGCGAGCACGATGCCGAGCACCGCGCCGGCGAGCGTCAGCGTGCGGCGGCGCTCGCTGCGCAACAGATGGCACGCGGCCGCCGATACGTTGTAGATCGTCGGCCCCTGGATCGTCCACAGGTTCAGGCAGAGCATCACGACGGCCGCGATCGACAGCCCTTGCAGCATCATCACTTCGACGATGTCGGACTGCTGATAGACGATCGCGCAGTACGCGCCCGCGACGATCATCAACCCGTTGCCGACGAAAAAGCCGATCATGCTCGCCGCGACGGCCGCGCGGCCGCTTTTCGCGAGCCGCGTCCAGTTCGTCGCCTGCGTCGCGCCGCTCGCGAACGTGCCGAACACCATCGTGACCGCGGCGGCGAAGCTCATCGGCTGCGTCGGCACGATCTTCGCGAGGCCCGGCCAGCCGCCGACGTCGCGCGTCGCGATCCACATCGACGTGACGAGCAGCACGAACATCAGCGGCACCGACACGCGCGACAGCGCGTCCATCCCGCGATAGCCGACGATCGCGGTGATCGAGAAGCCGAATCCGAACAGCACCATCAGCGGCGTCGTCACCGACGCGGGCCAGCCGAGCATCTTGACGAGCACGATCGCGACAGTCGCGGTGCCCCACGCGTACCAGCCGAGCTCGGCGAAGCCGAGCAGGAAATCGGACAGCTTGCTGCCGACTTCGCCGAAGCAGAAGCGCCCCATCAGCACCGAATTCAGCCCGCTGCGCGACGCGACGAACGCGAGCGCGGCCGCGTAGGCGGCGAGCAGCAGATTGCCGACGACCGCGACCCACACCATGTCGACGACGCGAAACGCGACGCCGATCTTGCCGCCCGCGAACATCGTGCCCGTGAAGAACGTGAAGCTGAGCAGCACCATCGTGATCGACAGTGCGCCTTTGCGCTCGTGCGCCGGCACCTCGCTCAATGAAAATTCGCCCCGTGTCGCCATGTCTTTTGGCCTCCAGCATTTCAGCGTGAACGGATGATGCCCGGCCAATAAAGCCGCCGCATCCCGATTCGGACAATTAATACCGAAATCGAACTCGAGTACGGCAAAGCGGACAATTCCCGTCATTCACCTTGCACAAGCGACATCCATCATGCCGCTACCCGGCCGCCATTTTACTGTGCAAAGCGCTCAACGCAATCACACGATCAAAGAGGAATAATTCGAGCGGCGAAAACCGGTTCGCGCGGGTATTGAAATAATTGCCGATAATGCCCGGATTTTGGCTGACATATTTTCGGGAAATCGGTTAGCGAGCGCTCGCAGAAAAAGCGCGCTGAAAAATGCAGCGAGAACGGTGCGCGCATCCGGCGGCTCGCGCGGCCGGCCAATCGTCGGATGATAGGCGGACGGATCGATTGGCCGATTGCGCGGCGCGACGGAAAGCGGTGCGAAGCGAATGCGCTACGGCTCGCTCATCGCCAGCCTTCGATCGAAAGCCCGCTGTGATGCGCGGCTTCTTCGCGCGACACGCGGCGCACCGTCTGGCCGAACGTCCAGACGTGCCGCTCCGGGTCGCGCGCGCGATACGTGCGGTCGCCGTAGAACTGATCGGCGGGCTCCTGCAGGATCACGGCGCCCGCGGCGCGGGCCCGTTCGCAATGCGCGTCGATGTCGGATTGGAGTTGCACGTGCACGCACTGCGTATTCTTGCCGTCGAGCGACTCGGGGCTGACCGCGAAGTCGCTCCAGCCGCCCGCGCCGATCATCACGATGCCGTCGCCGAACGACATCTCGGCGTGCGCGATGCGCCCTTGCGCATCGCTGACGACGACGCAGCGCGCGAAGCCGAATGCGCGCTCGAGCCATTCGAGCGCGGCGCGCGGATCGCGGTAGAACACCGCGCTGCTCAACGACGGGCGATGGGACGTGGCATTCATCGGAACGGCTCCTCCGGTGTTGACGAAGCACCACTGTCGTCAACGCCGCAGGCGGCGTCAAGCCATAAATTCGGGCTCCGTCCCTTACCCGTGCGCGACGCGGCGCGGTGCCGGAACCGTTAGAAGCGCGTGCGCAGGCCGACCGCCGCGACGACCTGATTGCCCGTCGACGACGCGCCGCCCGCGGTATTGATCATCGCGACGTAATTGCGGCCCGACGCGTGCTGGTACATCCCTTCGAGGTAGACGTCGGTGCGCAGCGACAAACGGTACACCGCCTGCAGATCGACCTGATGCCACTTCGGATCGGAACCGTATTTGACGGTGTTGTCGACGTGGCCGTCCGTGTACGTGTACGCGCCGCCGATGCTGAATGCGGGCGTCAACTGATACTTGCCGTTCAGTTCGTAGTTGTCGAAGCGCACCGTGCCGCCCGTCGAGCCGAACGACGCCGTGTTCTCGTATTCGGCGCGCGTGTAGACGAAGCCGACCGTCGCCGGGCCGAACGCGTAGTTCAGGCCGCCGCCGTACGAGCGCATCCGGTCCGCGCCGAGCGAGAAGCCGCCCTTGCCGTTCGCCGCCGATTCGACGATGTCGACCGCGCCCGGGCTGCCCGCCGTCGTCCCCTTCGAGCCGTTGATCTGCAGGTAGCCGGCCGCGACGTTCAGCGGCCCGCGCGTGTAGCTCGCGCCGAAGCTGTATGCGCGGTTCGTCGCGAAATCGGTGCTGTTCGACATCGCGTACATGCCGCCGAACTTGAAGCCCGCGTACGTGTTGCTCGTGTACTTGATCGCGTTGTTGATCCGCAGCGAGTGGTTCAGGTTGTCGTTGTCGAACGGATGCGCGAAGCTCGCGTCGCCGAACGTGCCCGCCGTCGCCGACAGCGGCGCGACGAAATCGACGAGCGAATCGTATTGCCGGCCGATCGTCAGGGTGCCGAAACGATTGTCGGACAGCCCGACGTACGCGAACCGGCCGAACAGCCGGCCGTCCTGGCCGAGCTTGCCGTTCTCGGCGTTCAAGCCGTTCTCCAGCACGAACAGTGCCTTCAGGCCGCCGCCGAGATCCTCGGCGCCGCGCACGCCGAAGCGGCTGCCGTTCACCGCGCCTGTCGTCGCCTGCACGAGGCCGCCGTGCGAATTGCCGCTCGCGACGTTGTTCGTGTACATGATGCCCGCGTCGATCAGGCCGTACAGCGTGACCGAGCTCTGCGCGTGCGCGGCCGTCGCGGCCAGAACCCCTGCGGTTGCGCATGCAAACCGGATGTTTTTCACAACGAAACTCCTTGTTGATTGGAATGAAACGACTCGATCCGACGACGGTCGAGTTTAGGGATTCGTTCGCTCCGGATCTGCGGCCCGATGCGCAGCGCTTCTTTGCGCAGGCCGGAACGAACGGACACATTTCCGTCACGAAGCCTCGCCCCGATCGGCCGCGTGACGCGCGCCGCGCGCCCTTCAGTGTTGTGCAATCTGGAAGGCTGCGTGCCGGCGCGGCCGGTTTTTCCGCGCGCGGCGGCTGCGTAGACTTTGCCTCGTCAGTTCGGGGCGCCGAACCGCGAACTGCATCGAATCGAATCACACTGGAGGTCATCTTGAAATCGATCGTCGTCACCGCTGCCGCCGCCCTCGTGCTCGCCGCACCGGCCGTCTCGTTTGCCCAGTCGTCGAACGGCTCGCTCACGCGCGCGCAAGTCATTCAGGAACTCGTCGATCTGGAATCCGTCGGCTATCAGCCGTCGCGCGGCAACGACAACACCTACCCCGACGACATCCAGGCCGCCCAGCGCCGTCTCGACGCGAAGCGCCTCGCCGCACGCAAGACGGCCGAGGCCGCGCACGGTCCGGCCGTCGCGGGAGCGGCACAAGCGGGCAAGCCCGCGGCCGGCGCGCAGTAAGCGGGCATCGCTCGGGAGGCATCGTTCAGGGAGACATCGTCGGTGAAGAGGCGGGCGCGATGCGCCGCCTCTTTTTTGTCGTCTCGCCGTCGCGCGGCCGCCCCCTTTCGATCGCGCGAACGAACGCCGCGCGTCGCCGAAGCCGAGCCCGCGACATGCGACATGCGACATGCGACATGCAGGCGACATGCCGGCGCCGACATCGACGCATGGATCACTCAATGACTGAGCGCGTGCGCCGATTCGAGCCCGACGTCGAGCGCCCCGGCGATCGCGCTTTGCGTCGCATCGGACGCTTCCGCGCCGATCGCCGACAGCATCGCCTCGTCGCGCGCGATCATCTTCGGCATGTGAAAGCGCAGCGCTTCCACCCAGGTGCGCACTTTCGCGTCGATGAAGCGGCGCGACGGATAGAGCGCATAGACGTTCATCTTCTGCAGTCGATGCGCGGGCAGCACGCGCACGAGGTTGCCGCAGCGCAGGTCTTCGATCGCAGCATAGAGCGGCAGCATGCCGATGCCGATGCCCGCGCGGATCGCAACCGCGAGCGACTCGGCGGTGTTGGTCTGCACCGGGCCGTCGACCTTGATCTCCTCGGCGCCGTTCGGCCCTTCGAGCAGCCATTCGTTCGTCGGAAACGCCGGCGTGCGCAGCGTGAGGCACGCGTGCCGTGCGAGATCGCGCGGCGTGCGCGGCGCGCCGTGCGCGCGCAGATACGCGGGCGTCGCGCACAGGATGCTGAACGTCGAGCCGAGCAGATGCGACACCAGCTCGGAATCGGGCAGCGACGACGCGGTCACGACCGCCATGTCGCTCGATCCGTCGAACAGGTCGGGCATCCGCTGCGACAGCGTGAGCTCGATCGAGACGTCCGGATGCTGGCTGCGATACGCGGTGAGCGCCGGCAGCACGTAGTGCTGGCCGATGCTCGCGAAGCTGTGCATGCGCAGCACGCCCGCCGGGCGCTCGTGCGCGCAGCTCGCCTCCTCCTCCGCCTGATCGACGTCGGCGAGAATCTGCCGGCATCGCAGCAGGTAGCGCTCGCCCGCGGGCGTCAACGCGAGGCGCCGCGTCGAGCGGTTCATCAGGCGCGTGCGCAGCCGCGCCTCGAGCTCCGACACCGCGCGCGACATCGCGCCCGTTGTCGAATTCAGCGATTGCGCGGCCGCCGTGAAGCTGCCCGCCTCCACCACGCGGGCGAACACCCGCATGTTCTGTAGCGTATCCATTCCCGTCCGAAACGTATGTAGAGACGATATTGTCCTCCCGCAAGGACCGCACATTGTTGCCGCCACGGCAACTATGGTTTCCCTGCGGTCGCGTTAATGCGCGTGCGCGCGACTCCTACAATCGGCGCCTCTCCGGTCGGACTGGCATCGTCGCGCGAGGCCGGAGGCCCCCGATTCGCGCCCGCCAGAAGCACCGCCCACAGCCATGAAGCACGAGCCCGCGCTACAGCGATTCCTCATCGATCCGCAACGATGGCAGGGGCGGCTGCGAAACGCCGTCAGGCTCGCGCGCGACTGGGCGGGCCACGACGGCCTCGTCTGGCTGCATCTCGCGAAGACGGTGGCGGCCGCGCTGCTCGCGATGGGCATCGCGATGCTGCTCGACCTGTCGCAGCCGCGGATCGCGATGACGACCGTGTTCGTGCTGATGCAGCCGATGAGCGGGATGGTGCTCGCGAAGAGCTTCTATCGCGTCGTCGGCACGGGCGTCGGGCTCGTCGCGGCGCTCGCGCTGGGGGGCCTCTTCGCGCAGCAGCCGGAGCTGTACATGGCGGGCATCACGCTGTGGGTCGCGGGCTGCATCGCGGCCGCCGTGCGCAACCGGCACTTCCGCTGGTACGGCTACGTGCTCGCCGGCTACACCGCCGCGCTGATCGGCCTGCCCGCGGTGATGGCGCCGAACACGCTGTTTCTGTCGGCGCTCACGCGCGCGGCCGAAGTCGCGGTCGGGATCTTCTGCTCGGGCGCCGTCAGCGCGCTCGTGTTTCCGCTCAGCTCGAGCGCTGCGCTGATGCGCACGCTGAACGCGCGGCACGCCGGCTTCGTCGCGTTCGCGGCGAGCACGATGGCGGGCTCGGTCGAGCGCCGCGATTTCGAGCGGCGCTTCGCCGACTTCGTCGACGGCATCGTCGGCTTCGAGGCGACCCGCGCGTTCGCGACGTTCGAGGACCCGCACATCCGCGCGCGCAGCCGCCGGCTCGCGCGGCTGAACAGCGAGTTCATGAACGCGTGCGCGCGGCTTCATGCGTTCCATCAGTTGCTCAGGCGGCTGCGCGCGAATCATGCGGCCGAGGTGCTCGCGGCGATCGCCCCGCACGTCGATGCGCTGTCGGACGTGCTGTGCGCGCTGCGCCGCGATCTCGCGCAGCCGCGCGCGGCGCCGTCATTGTCGCCCGCGCCCACGCCCTCGGTCGCGCTCGTCGAGCTGAGTGCGTATCTCGCCGCGCTGCCCAAGCGCGCGCGCGCGTCGCGACGCGCGGTCGAGACGCTCGCGCCCGCCGGCGTGCTCGACTTCGACACCGCGATCGAGCTGCTCTACCGCTTCGTCGACGAATTCCTCGGCTACGCGGAAACGCACGCGTCGCTCGCGCTCGACAGCCACGTGCTCGAACGCTCGATCACGCGTTACGCGGTGAAGACCAATCGCTACTTCGTCGGCTTCACGTTCCTGCGCACGCTCGTCGCGATGGGCGCGATGAGCGCGTTCTGGATCGCGTCCGAGTGGCCGAGCGGCGCGCTCGCGGTGATCGGCACCGCGATCGCGTGCGCGCTCAGCTCGACCGCGCCGCGCGCGAGCCGCTTCGTCGCGCAGATGGCCGCGGGCGCGGCGCTCGCGACGCTCGCGGGCTATCTGTACGTGTGCCGCGTGTATCCGAACATCGACGGCTTCCCGCTGCTGTGCGCGGCGCTCGCGCCCGTGCTCGCGGCGGGCGCGTATCTCGCGACGCGTCCGGGCAAGTCCGGCTACGGGATCGGCTTCGTCGTGTTCTTCTGCCTGCTCGCGGGGCCGGACAACGTGATCGTCTACGCGCCCGACGTGCTGATCAACAACGGGCTCGCGCTCGTCGTGTCGATGCTCGCCGCATCGATCGCGTTCGCGGTGGTGTTTCCCGCCGAGATGCCGTGGCTCACCGGCCGGATCGCGCGCGACCTGCGCCGGCAGATCGCGCTCGCGTGCGACGGCCCGCTGCAAGGGCTCGACCAGCGCTTTCAGTCGAGCTCGCACGATCTGATGTCGCAACTGCGCAATCTGCTGATGAAGCGCTCGCGCCGGCATCGCGACGCGCTGCGCTGGATGCTCGCGACGCTCGAAATCGGCCACGCGGTGATCGACCTGCGGCGCGAGATGAAGGCGTTCATGGCCGCGCAGCCCGCGCAGGCGCTGCGCTGGAGCGCGTTGATCGACGCGGTGCGCGAGGCGCTGCCGCGGCTGTTCGAGACGCCCGACGCGCATCGGCTCGCGCGTGCGCTGAAGTCGGTCAATCTCGCGATCCGCGCGGTCCGGCACACGCAGCACCTGTGGTACGCGGTGCCCGACGAGCGCCGCCGGATGCAGCGCATCGTCAGTTGCCTGCACTTCATCCGCAGCGCGCTGATCGATCAGGACGCGCCGTTCAATCGGGGCTCGCGCGCCCGCGAACGCGTGCGCGCGAGCCGCATGTGACGCGCGAAACGATCGTTGTGCGAAATGGAAAGAAGCTCCCCAGGCCGGGCGATTAATCCCAACCCGACCGAGTCATATAGTTTCATCACCGTCGAGCAAGACGGCAAACCCCTCAAGGAGAAAATCAAATGAAGTCGCTGCAAATCGCCGTCGTCGCGCTGTCGCTGTCCGCCGTCATGGCCGCCGCTCACGCGCAACCCGCCGCCGCCGATGCGGGCCGGCAGCCGGCGAACCGCACCGAGGCCGTGCAAGCCGCCGGCCGCGTCCCCGCCGCTCATCAAGACCGCCAGGACCCGAACGCATGCGTCGGTCCGGTCAGCTTCTGCAACATCTACTTCGGCAGCTAAGCGTCGTGCGCGCCGCGCTCCCGATGGAACGGAAAGCTCGCATTGAGCTTTCCGTTCGATGACTTCAAGCTGTCAACAACCTTTGCGAGACTGCGCGCTCGATTCACCGTCCGCGCAACGCTTCGACGAGTGGCGGTGCCCTCCGGCCGAACCAACCTCGCCCCTTCCGTTTCGATGAAACGCTGCCTCGCCCCGCTCTTCCTGTGCATCGCGCTCGCCGCCTGCGGCGCCGATGACGCGGACGACGCCGCCGTGCCGCCGTCCACCCAGCCGAACCCGACGCCGGACGCACCCGCCCCGACACCCGCCGCGCCCACCTACTACCAGACGAAGACGCCCTATCGGCCGCAGCAGAATGCGTCGAGCTACGAAGCGCCGCCCGCGGGCTACGCGCCCGTCTACACCGAGATGGTCGCGCGCCACGGCTCGCGCGGATTGTCCGGCTTCAAGTATGACGGCGCGATCTACGACATGCTGCAAAAGGCGGACGCCGAAGGCGCGCTGACGCCGCTCGGCCAGCAACTGAAGGCCGACACGTTCGCGATGATGAAGGCGAACGCGCTGCTCGGCTACGGCGTCGCGGGCATCTCGACGCCCGGCTACGGCAATCTCACGCAGGCGGGCATCCGCGAGCATCAGCAGCTCGCCGCGCGGCTGCTGCAGCGGCTGCCCGCGCTGTTCGACACGGTCGCGGGCGCGGCGGGCGGCACGCCGCGCAAGATCGTCGTCGTCCACTCCGGGCAGGACCGCGCGGTCGACAGCTCGGCCTACTTCTCGGGCGCGCTCGTCGCCGCGCGCCCCGCGCTCGCGCCAGCGATCACACGGCCGGGCGCGCCGGCCGGCTATCCGGAAGGCGCGCCCGTTGCGCAAGCAGCGGGCGTCAATCGCTTCCTGCTGTACTTCCATGCACTGAAGCCGTCGGTCGATCTCGTCGCGTCGACGACCGATCCGTATTACGCGACCTATCGCGACAGCCTCGCGTACCAGGCTTACGGCAGCGACGCAGCCGTCGCCGCGAAGCTCGACGCGATCATGCAGTCGCCGCAAACGTCGCAGGTCGCGCAAACGGTACTCGCCGGGCTCGTGAAACCGGATTTCGCGGCGAAGCTCGGCACGGCGGGCTACACGTTCTCGAACACGGGCACGTACACGTTCGCGTCGGCGGACGCCCGGTTCGCCAACACGCTGAAGGGCGACGGCAAGACCACGATCAAGTCCGCCGCCGACGCGGCGAACGTGCTGTACAACCTGCTGCAGGTCGCGCCCGCGATGACGGCCGAGACGGGCGGCGTCACGATGGAGCGCTACATCGCCGCGCCGCAGGCCGAGTACCTCGCGTATCTTCAGGACGCCGAGGATTTCTACGAGAAAGGCCCCGGCGTCGCCGAAGCGAATCCCGTCACGTACCGGATGGCGCAGGCGCTCGTCGACGACTTCTTCGACGAGATCGACGCGATCGCGCGCGGCGACCTGACGAACGCGGCGAAGCTGCGCTTCACGCACGCCGAAGTCGTGATTCCGTTCGCGTCGATCCTGAAGCTGAAGAACGTGTTCGCTCCCGTGCCGCAAGCGCAGACCTACACGTATGCGGACAATCCGTGGCGCGGCGAAACGGTGTCGCCGATGGCCGCGAACCTGCAATGGGACGTCTACCGCAACGGCTCGCGGCTCATCGTGAAGATGCTGTACAACGAGCGCGAGACCGATTTTCAGCCCGCTTGCGACGGCGCGCGAATCGCGCCCGGCAGCCGCTTCTACGACTACGCCGGCTTGCGCCGCTGCCACGGCTATAGCTGAGCGTCTCCCGCGCGCGGCCGCCAGCCGGTCTCGCGCAACGCATCGACGAGCCGCGCGGCGCCGAGCGCGTCGACGCGCACGCCGCGCGCCGCGAGATCGGTGGCCGCGACGAGCGCGTTGACGATCGCCTCCTCGACCGCTTCCGCCGCCGCATCGAACAACGCGCAGATGTGCGCGTCGGCGACCATCCGCACGCCGACCGTCGTCGGGGCCGGCCGGCCGTAGCTCGCGATCGGCAGGCCCGTATTGCCGGTTGCGAACGCGACGAAGATATCGCCGCTCGAGTTGTCGGTGCCGCCGCCGCAACGCGCGAGCCCGACGCCCGCGCGCTGCGCGAGCCGCGTGCACTGATGCGGCAGCAGCGGCGCGTCGGTCGCGAGCGTCACGACGATCGAGCCCATGCCGGCCTCGCCCGCCGCGCCCGGCGCGCCGAACGGCGAATGGAGCCCGCGCAGCACTTCGCCGACCGGGTAGCCCGCGACGCGCAGCGCCGCGCGCTGTCCGTAGTTCGCCTGCACGAGCGCGCCGACCGTCCAGCCGCCCGCCGTCTCGGCGACGACGCGCGACGCGGTGCCGATGCCGCCCTTGAACTCGTGGCAGATCATGCCGGTGCCGCCGCCGACGCAGCCCTCCTCGACCGCGCCCGTACGCGCGGCGGCAAGCGCCTGCGCGACATGCCCGGCGCGCACGTGCTGCCCCCAGATGTCGTTCAGGAGTCCGTCGAACGTCTCCATCACGACGGGCATGCACCAGTACACGTGCTCGCGATCGCGCGCGCCGCCCTGCGCGCGCTCGGCGGCGACGAGCGCATCGCGCACGACGCCGACGCTGTGCGTGTTCGTATAGGCGATCGGCGTCGTCAGCAGTCCCGCCTCGCGAATCCATTCGAGCCCGGTCGCGTCGCCGTTGCCGTTGAGCACGTGGACGCCCGCGAAGCACGGCTCGTCACGCGCGCGCGCGGCGCGCGGCTCGATCACCGTCACGCCGGTGTGCGCCGACGCGTCGCCCGCGTCGACGTGCAGCGTGCAATGCCCGACCCGCACGCCGGCGACGTCGGTGATGGCGTTCAGGGGCCCCGGCTTGCCGCGGCCGATGCGAATGCCCAGATCTCGTGTGCGCATGCTGATGGTCCTCTCTTTCGGTTCGTTGCCCGGTTCGTTGCCCGGTTCGTCTTTCAGAGCTCGCGGAACGCCGCGCTGCGGCGCGCCCAGCGCGCGTAGGCCGCGAGCGAGACGGCCGCGAGCCCCGCGATGATGTACAGGTCGGTCGGCTTCGCCGCGGCGGCGATCGTCGTGTACAGCGTATATCCCGCGCCCGCGATCGCGACGATGGGCGGCAGCGGCCACCACGGCATCCGGTAATGATGATCGACGTCGCGCCGCGTCACGCGGCTCGCGAGCGCCGCGACGCCGACGGCGAGATAGATGAGCAGCAGCAGATCGACGGTGAACGCGGTCAGCTCGTCGAGGCTCGACACGAACACGAGCAGCGTCGACGGCACGGCGAGCGTGAGCGTGGCGATCCACGGCGATTCGAGGCGAGCATGGATGCGCGTGAACGCGCCGTTGCACGCGCGCGACCACAACGCATGGCGGCCGCTGCTGTACAGGAAGCGCCCGACCATGATGACGATCGCGATGATCGCGTTGAACACGGACAGGAAGATGCCGCCGCTCACGACGCGCGACACGCCCGGATTGCTGAGCGCGCGCACGACATAGCCGATCGGATCGGCGCTCTTCGCGAGCTCGACGAACGACGGCGCGCCGAGCACGATTGCGGTGAGCGGCACGAGCTCGACGACGAGAATCACCGCGAGCGAGCAGATCACCGCTTTCGCGATGTCGCGATTGCCGCCTGCGAGATCCTCGGCGAGAAACACGGCCGCGCCGAAGCCGTTGTAGCAGAAGATCGCCGTGCCGACGGCCGGCATGATCGCGGCGAGCGTCGCGGGCACGAGTGTTGCGCCGCTCGCGACGACCGGATGCACGAGCGCGAGCGGCGAGCGATGCGGCTCGGAGAAGCCGAGATATGCGATCAGCGCGAGCACGAGGATTTCGATCACGAGAAACGCGCCGGTGATCCATGCGTTCGTACGGATGTTCAGGATACCCAACGCATAGCTCGCGAGCACGATCACGAGCGCCACCGACTGATTGCCGAACTGCGTGCCGAGCGCCGCGTTCAGATAGGGCGCGGCGCCGCTCGCGAGCACGGCCGGGATGAACACGTTGACGGCGAGCACCGCGACGAACGTCAGATAGCCGGGCAGCGCGCCGAACACGCGCTTGACCATCACGTACTCGCCGCCCGCGCTGCGGTGCGCGGCGCTCAGCTCCGCATAGCAAAGCGCGAACGCGAGCGCGAGCAGCCCGCCGAGCGCGAACGACATCACCGCGCCGCTGCCCGCCTGCTGGATCGCGAACGGCGCGATCACGAAGATCGAGCTCGCGGGCGTCACGCCCGACACGGTGATCATCACGACGTCGCGCACGTCGAGCGAACGCGCGAGCGTCTCCGGCGCGGGCGCGCCGCCCGATGCGGCGGCCGCCGCCGCGCTCGAAGACTCCGATATCATCGCCATCTTGCACTCCTTTGCCGCAGGTTTTTGAACGCCCATACTCGGGCAACGCATGGCGCGCAGTCTAGGAAGCCAAATTGCGCGCCGCCATTCCCCCTTGGGGTTACGCCAAACCGGGGCGCACATGGATCGACTGTTCCGCGAAGTAGCGATGCATCAAGCGTTCGGACGCGCGCTCGATCACCTCGGCGAGCCGCGCTTCTGGCGCCTGCTGATTCTGTTTCTCAACGAGATGGTGCCGTTCGACAACGCGCTCGCAACCGCGCTCGGCCGCGACGGCGCGCCCGTCGTGCTCGACGAATACGACACGGGCGGCGCAAGCGGACCGTCGCCCGTGCCGCTGTACCTGGACGGGCTCTATCTGCTCGATCCGTTCCTGCAGGCCGCGCACGACGGCCTCGCCGACGGCTGCTACCGGCTCGAGGAAGTCGCGCCCGATCTGTTCCGGCAGAGCGAATATTTCCTCAGTTATTTTCGCGACGCGGTCGGCGAGGACGAATTGCAGATCATCGTGCGCACACGGCCGGACGAGATGCTGTCGCTGTCGCTCGGCGCGCACGCGCGCTTCGACACCGATACGCTCGGCCGCCTCGCCGCCTGCTCGCCGTGGCTCTTCGCGGCGATCCGCCAGCACCGCCGGCTGCAGGGCGACGCGTCGCGCACGCGCGGGGACGACGATCTCGACGAGCGCGTCGAGCGCGCGCTCGCGAGCTTCGGCGCGCCGTTGCTGACCGAGCGCGAGATGGCGATCGCGCGGCTCGTGCTGCGCGGCAACTCGTCGAAGGCGATCGCCGAGCGGCTCGCGATCTCGCCCGAGACCGTCAAGGTGCATCGGCGGCACTTGTATTCGAAGCTCGGGATCTCGTCGCAGCCGGAGCTGTTCTCGCTGTTCCTGCAGGCGCTCGGGCACGACGCGCCGCGCTGACGCCGCGCGGCGCGCGCGGGCCGCGTCGCGGCGGGCGGGCGACGATCGCCTTTCGTCCGTCGGCAAAACCGCCTATGGTTGGTAAGGGTGCGCAACGGGCGCGCCCGCCGGAACAAGGAGACAGTCATGAGAACCGCTTATGTCGCGTGCGCGCTCATCGCCGGCTTCGCGTCGGCCGCCGCGCTCGCCGATGCGCCCGCGATGCCGAGCGGCGGCATGCTGGTCGCCGCCAACGGCATGACGCTTTACACGTTCGACAAGGACATCCCGAATTCGGGCAAGAGCGCATGCAACGGCCCGTGCACGACGAACTGGCCGCCGTACAAGGCGAGCGCGACCGATCAGCCGGCGCTCGGCTACACGATCATCAAGCGCGACGACGGCACGCTGCAATGGGCGTACCAGGGCAAGCCGCTTTACTTCTTCGCGAAGGACGCCGCGAAAGGCGACAAGAAAGGCGACGGCTTCAAGGACGTCTGGCACGCGGTGAAGGAATAAGCGCGCGGGCGGTGCGGCGGGGATAAGCGGCGTGACGTCGCGTAATGCGGCGCAGCTTGCGCCTCGCGCCCGCCACCGCCGAAAAAGAAAGAAGCCCGCGTTTTGCGCGGGCTTCGAAACAGGCCGCCGACGCAACGCGCCGCCGAACGACCTGGATAGGCCAACTACAAACCGGTTGCTCAGCGGCTCGACGGAAAGCTGAACACCGTCCCCTCGCGCACGCCGGCCGACGGCCAGCGTTGCGTGATCGTCTTGCGCTTCGTGTAGAAGCGCACCGCGTCCGGGCCGTATGCGTGCAGATCGCCGAACAGCGAGCGCTTCCAGCCGCCGAACGAGTGATACGCGACAGGCACGGGCAGCGGCACGTTGATGCCGACCATCCCGACCTGGATGTTGTCGCTGAAGAAGCGCGCGGCCTCGCCATCGCGCGTGAAGAGGCACGTGCCGTTGCCGTACTCGTGCGCATCGACGAGCGCCATCGCCTCGGCGAGCGACGCGACGCGCACGACGCCGAGCACCGGCCCGAAGATCTCGTGCTGATAGATCGGCATGCCGGGCTTCACGTTGTCGAACAGGCATGGGCCGAGGTAGTAGCCGCCGTCATGGCCGTCCACCTTCACGCCGCGCCCGTCGACCACCAGCGTCGCGCCCGCCGCGACGCCCGCCTCGACGAAGCCCGTCACCTTCTCGAAATGCTGCCGCGTGACGAGCGGCCCCATGTCGACGCCCGGCTCGACGCCCGGGCCGACCTTCATCTTCGCGATCTCGGCCTGGATGCCCGCCACCACTGCGTCGCCCGTCTCGTCGCCGATCGCGACGACGAGCGGAATCGCCATGCAGCGCTCGCCGCACGAGCCGTACGCGGCGCCCATCAGCGCGTTCACCGCGTTGCCGATGTCGGCGTCCGGCATCACGATCGCGAAGTTCTTCGCGCCGCCCAATGCCTGCACGCGCTTGCCGTGCGCGCAGCCCGTCGTGTAGATGTATTCGGCGATCGGCGTCGAGCCGACGAAGCTCACCGCCTTCACGCGCGGATCGGCGAGGATCGTGTCGACCGCCTCCTTGTCGCCGTTCACGACGTTCAGCACGCCGGGCGGCAGGCCCGCTTCGAGCGCGAGTTCGGCCATGCGCAGCGTCGACGACGGCGTGCGCTCCGACGGCTTGAGCACGAACGTGTTGCCGCACGCGACCGCCATCGGCCACATCCACAGCGGCACCATCACCGGGAAGTTGAACGGCGTCACGCCCGCGACGACGCCGAGCGCCTGGAACTCGCTCCACGAATCGATCGCCGGGCCGACGTTCTTGCTGTGCTCGCCCTTGAGCAGCTCGGGCGCGTAGCTCGCGTACTCGACGTTCTCGATCCCGCGCTGCAGCTCGCCCATCGCGTCGGCGAGCACCTTGCCGTGCTCGGCCGTGACCAGCGCGCACAGCTCGTCGGCGTGCGCCTCGAGCAGCATCTTGAAGCGGCTCATCACGCGCGCGCGCTTGAGCGGCGGCGTGTTGCGCCACGCCGGATACGCGGCCTGCGCGGCCGCGATCGCCGCCTCGACGGTCAGCCTGTCGGCAAGGCGCACGCTCTTCGTCGATGCGCCCGTCGCCGGGTCGAACACCGGCTGCACGCGCTCGCCGCCGTCGACGCGCTTGCCGTCGATCAAGTGGCCGAGGGTGGAAGTGACGTTGCTGTCGTGTTTCATCGCGGTGTTTCCTGAATTCGTGTGTTGCGTGGATGCGGCAAATGCGTGCGGCAAATGCGTGCGGCGAATGCGTGCGGCGAATGCGCGGCGCGGCGGCCGCGCATCGTCAGGCGGTGGCGAGCAGCGCGTCGTTCAGCGCGCCGATCAGGCTGTCGATCTCGTGCTTCTCGGCGATGAAGGGCGGCGCGAGCTGGATCGTGTCGCCGCCGTAGCGCACGTAGAAACCGTTCTCCCAGCAATGCATCGCGATCTCGTAAGGGCGCCGCGCGGGCTCGCCCGGCGCGTGCTCGATCGTCAGGCCCGCGGCGAGCCCGCAGTTGCGGATGTCGGCGACGTGGCGCACGCCCTTCAGGCCGTGCACGGCCGCCTCGAAATGCGGCGCGAGCGCGCGCACGCGGCCGAGCGCGTCTTCCGCGACGAGCAGATCGAGCGCCGCGACGCCCGCCGCGCAGGCGACGGGATGCGCGGAATACGTGTAGCCGTGCGGGAACTCGAGCATGTAGTCGGGGCCGCCCGCCGCCATGAACGCGTCGTAGATCTCCCGGTTCGCGATCACCGCGCCGAGCGGCTGCGCGCCGTTCGTCACCTGCTTCGCGACGTTCATGATGTCCGGCACGACGCCGAACGCATCGGCGCCCGTCATCGCGCCCGTGCGGCCGAAGCCCGTGATGACTTCGTCGAAGATCAGCAGGATGTCGTGCGCGGTGCAGATCTCGCGCAGCCGCTGCAGATAGCCCTTCGGCGGCACGACGACGCCCGCCGAGCCGGAGAACGGCTCGACGATCACCGCCGCGATGTTCGACGCGTCGTGCAGCGCGATCAGATCGAGCAGGCGGTCGGCGAGCTCGGCGCCATGCTCGGGCAGCCCGCGCGAGAATCGGTTTGCCGGCAGTTGCGTGTGCGGCAGGAAATCGGCGTCGATGCCCTGGCCGAACAGCTTGCGGTTCGGCCCGATCCCGCCGACCGAGATGCCGCCGAAGTTCACGCCGTGGTAGCCCTTCTCGCGGCCGATCAGGCGCGTCTTCGTGCCCTTGCCCGTCGCGCGCCAGTACGCCCGCGCCATCTTGAGCGACGTGTCGGCCGCCTCCGAGCCCGAGCCCGTGAAGAACACGTAGTCGAGGCCGGCGGGCGTCATCGCCTTGATCCGGTTCGCGAGCTCGAACGACTGCGGATGGCCGAACTGGAACGCGGGCGAATAGTCGAGCCGCGCGACCTGGCGCGCGACCGCGTCCGAGATCTCGGCGCGGCCGTGGCCGAGGCCGCAGCACCAGAGGCCGGACAGGCCGTCGAAGATCTTGCGGCCGTCGGCCGCCGTGTAATACGCACCCTTGCCTTCTACGATGATTCGCGGGTCCCGCTTGAACTGGCGGTTCGCGGTGAACGGCATCCAGTGCGCGTCGAGCCATTCGGCGTCGGTGCGCACGGTCGTGTCGGGAGCAGTCGGTTCGGTCAGAGCGTTCATGTCGGTCGGCGTCGCGATGCGCGGATGAATGAAGATGTTGCGCATTGTCGAGTCGGCGAATAGTCTTTTGAATATCGCAATATCAATGTTTACTTGAGCATTCATGCAAGCAAGAAAACCGAAAAGCCGCGCGCTCCTCGGCCAGTTGACCGACATGGACCTGCGCCTGCTGCGCGTGTTCAGGAGCGTCGTCCAGTGCGGCGGGATGGCGGCGGCCGAGCTGGAGCTGAACATCGGGATCTCGACGATCAGCCGGCACGTGAAGGATCTCGAGACGCGCCTCGGCCTCGTGCTGTGCCGGCGCGGCCGCGCGGGCTTCACGCTGACGCCCGAGGGCCAGACCGTCTACGAGGAGACGCTGCGGCTGCTGGCGTCGGTCGAGGCGTTCAGGAGCCGCGTGGACGGGATTCACGACCGGATGGGCGGCGAGCTGCAGATCGCCGTGTTCGACAAGACCGCGACGAACCCGCGCGCGCGGCTCGGCGACGCGATCGGGCGCTTTCACGACGAGGCGCCGGACGTCGCGCTGAACCTGCACGTCGCGTCGATCAACGAGGTCGAGCGCGGGATCATCGACGGCAGTTATCAGGTCGGGATCATTCCCGCGCACCGCAGCTCGGGCAGCCTCGTCTACGCCGACCTGTTCGACGAGCGGATGCTGCTGTACTGCGGCGCGAACCACGCGCTGTTCGACGCGCCGCATGCGAAGCTCACGTGGCGCCAGGTGCGCGGCTACGCGTTCGCGGGGCTCGGCTACCACTCGCCGAACATGGAGCTGAGCCATCGCGCGAAGCTCACGCGCAGCGCGACGGCGTCGGATCAGGAATCGATCGCGACGCTGATCCTGTCGGGGCGGTATCTCGGCTTCCTGCCCGATCACTATGCGGAAAGCTTCGAGGCGAAGGGATTGATGCGCTCCGTCGCGCCGCAGCGCTTTCATTATTCGTGCCGCTTCGTGAGCCTGCTGCGGCGCTCGCCGCGGCCGTCGCGCGCGGCGCTGCTGTTTCAGGAATGCCTCGAAATCGCGCATGCGGCAGGGCGCGCGAAAGCGTGAGGGCGCGCCCCGCGCCCGCGCCCGTCGATGCCGATGCCGATGCCGATACGGACGATACGCCACCCGGCCGCACCGCCCGTTCGGATTCCCGGCGCCGTCTTCGCCTGCCGGGCGAACCGGCGCGCCGCGTTGCCGAATACTGAAGACGGTCGGGCGGGCATCGTTCGATGCGCGCCGGCGACCGGCGCACGAACGCCCCTTTCCCGGGCGACGCCCGCCCGAACGGGCTGCGCGCGCCCGATCGTCTCGAATGCGATTGCGTGCGCCGCGCGGGAGATCCACTATTAACGACAGGACGAGCCGCCGAAAGGCCGCGCCCGCGGGCGCCCGGCATGGCGACGGGACGGGAGGCGCCGATGCTCTCGCGAATCCGCGCAAGAGCGTCGGCGCGCCCCGCCCGCCGGCGGCCGGCGCACCCCGCATCGCCCGGCCGGGAGGCGCTCATGGCAACCGAATGAATCCCAGAGTCACGGAAGGCAGCAGCGTCGGGCAAACGTACCCCTCGACGCCGACCACGGCCGAACCTCCAGCGACAAGCCCCACATCGGGCACGTCGCGCACGATACCGCCCGGGCTCAGCAAATTGCAGCGCACGCCACACAAGCTCGGCGGCTCGCCGGTTTTCCAGTGCCCGGTCCAGCCGAACCGCGTCGGGGGCGGCGTCGGCGTCGTCATTCCGGAAAACAGCTTCGGCCGGATTCCTCCCGGCGAGGCGGCCAACCTCTGCTATCCGAACATCAGCTCCTGCGTGACCGTCTCGGCGCTGACCAGAAACGGCAGCCTTCGCGGCGTCCATCTGACCACGCCCCAAGGCTTCGAGAAAAAGGACATGGAGACGACGCTCGAAGCGATCGACGCAAGGAACTGCGAGAAGGTCGTGGTGGCGGGGCCGATCAATGAGGCCAAGGCGCGCACCAAAAACTCGGCGTTCGATACCCGGGCGAACATCACGGCCCGGATGCACGAGCTCGCGCCGAACGCGGAGGTCGGGTTCGTCGAAACCGAAGCGACCGTTCGTCCCCATGACATTTATGTCCGGCACGATCCGCAAACTGCCGACGGCAAGCTCGAGGTTCACGTCGCCCCGTCCAACGCGCCGCAGGAAGCGGGCGTGAAGGCTGGGAAGCCTCCGCAGGACGCATCGATACCGGGCAACGCGAACCGCGTCGCCGACGGCGACATCGTCCAGAGCAAGCCGGGCGGGCTACGCCGGCTGTTTTCCTTCTCGAAGAACAACGCGTGACCGGCCGGCCCGACGGGCGGCGATCTTGACCGGCCCGGCGCACCATGCGCGCGAGCCGTCCGCCGCCGCCCGCTCTGCGATAATCGCGGTTTCCCGCGTCCTTGCGCGCCGTCGAGGCGCCGCGCCCTGCCATGAATTCACCGTTGCCGCCCGCCCCCGCCGCGTTCCTGCCGCCGATCCCATGCCTGCAGGACGACGATCGCCCCTGGCTGCCGATGGACGCGAGCCTGCCCGGGCTCGCGATCAAGTACCTGCACATCAACGTCGCTGCCGACGAGATGACCGTGCTGCTGAAGATGCCGGTCGGGCTCGCGCTGCCGCGGCACCGGCACGACGGCGCGGTGTTCGTGTACACGCTGCAGGGTGAGTGGCGCTACCGCGAATACGACTGGGTCGCGCGGCCGGGCAGCACGGTGCTGGAGCCGGCGGGCTCGCATCACACGCCGGAGGCGATCGCGTCGGACACGGGCGCGGTCGTCACGTTCAACGTGATGCGCGGCGATCTCGTGCTGCTCGACGACGCCGGCAACGAAACGGCGCGCGAGAACTGCCGCGTCGCGCTGCTGCGCGAACGCCGGTTCGCGCGCGGCGCGCCGGACGCCGCGCCGCCGTTCGTGACGCGCTGAGCCGGCGGAGGGCGGGTCGGCCTCGGGCACGCATCGGCAATCGCATCGCACACATCAAGCGCGCGATCTGTGTCGCCTGCAAGCGCATTATGCCGGCGCCCGTTTCCCACGCGTCAATCGGACCAGATCAGCGACAGCCGCCTGCGGGAGATGTGCGCTTCGGACGGCGTGCCGAGCGCGCTGTTGACGTATCGCACGCCGTCGATGGTGCGCGCCTGATTCAGATGGCTGTGGCCGAACACGTGAATGGCCGATCCCAGTGCGCGGATCTGCCGGTCGATCCGCCACGATCCCATGACGGGCGCAAGCGCCTTGACCCACGCCGGCGCCATCGACGGCATCAGGTCGGCGCGCGGCAGAAAGTGCGAGCACGAGATCACGATATCGTTTCGGATACCCAAATAGGGGCGATTGCACTCCTCCAGATATCGCGCGACGTCCGCGGGCGTCATGTCCTGCGGCCACACGCAGCGGCGATAGTCGCCCCACACTTGCAGCAGGCCGTCGGAAGGCGCGCCGAAGCTGTAGTCGTACCACGCGAGGAGCGGCACGACGCAGACGCCGTGCGCATGGAACGGCTCGACGCGCACGCCCGTGCGTTGCGCGAGCTCGCGCAACGCACGCCACTTGTCGATCGACGTCGCGGCCGTGTCGCGCGGCCCGAGCCATAAGTCGTGATTGCCCGGCACGAAGACGACCGCCTCGAACCGCGCGGAGAACGCGTCGAAGACGCGTGCGACATGAGCGAGATCGGTGGCGACGTCACCCGCCAGAATGAGGACATCGCGCGTGTGCTCGTATCGCGGCAGCGCGTCCAGCCATCTGGCGTTTTCCGGATACTCGACGTGCAGATCCGATATGGAGAACACACGCATGTTCGGCCGGCCGCCTATCGCGCACGGCGCCCGACGGCGCGGCCGGATGCGTTCATGCCGCCGTTTCGCGGAACTTGCCGTAGTGCATGAGCCGCTCGTGACGGCGAGCGACAAGCTGCTTCGAGTCGAGCGATTCGACGTTGCGCAGGCTTTCCTGCAGGACGCGCTTGAGCATCAGCGCCATTTGCTGCGGGTCGCGATGCGCGCCGCCGACCGGCTCGTTCGCGATCTTGTCGATCAACCCCAGCGCCTTGAGGCGGTGCGCGGTCAGGCCCAGCGCGTTGGCCGCCTGCTCCGCGTAGCCTGGGTTCTTCCAGAGAATCGACGAGCAGCTTTCGGGCGAGATGACGGAGTAAGTCGCGAACTGGAGCATGATCGACACGTCGCCGACGCCGATCGCGAGCGCGCCGCCCGAGCCGCCCTCGCCGATCACCGTCGTGATGACCGGCGTCTGAAGGCTCGACATTTCCATCAGGTTGCGGCCGATTGCCTCGGACTGGTTGTGCTCTTCGGCGTCGATCCCGGGCCACGCGCCCGGCGTGTCGATGAACGTGAAGATCGGCAGCCCGAATTTCTCGGCGAGCCTGAAAAGCCGCAGCGCCTTTCGGTATCCCTCGGGCCGCGGATAGCCGAAATTGCGCATCGCGCGCTCCTTCGTGTTGCGCCCCTTCTGGTGGCCCACCACGACGCACGGCCGGTCGTTGAAGCGTGCGAGCCCGCCGACGATCGACTGATCGTCCGCATAGCAGCGATCGCCATGCAGCTCGTGAAAATCCGTGAATATGAAATTGACGTAATCGAGCGTATAAGGCCGCGCCGGATGCCGCGCCACCTGGACGATTTGCCACGGCGTGAGCCGCTCGTACAGTTCCTTCGTCAGCTTCTCGCTGCGCGCGGACAACCGGTTGATTTCCTCGGAAAGATCGATCGCCGATTCGTCCTCGGAACAACGTAGCGCGTCGATCTTCGCATCCAGCTCGCCGATCGCCTTTTCGAAGTCGAGATACGTTACGTTCGTCATGTAGTTCTCCGGCTGCAAATGCGGACTCTCAGGTATTCGACGAGGATTATCGTCGGACCGCCCAACTTTTTCGGCCGTTTTCGATGTTCGTTCGGAATGCGCGCATTCGCCGCGGAGGATGTCATCGATGATCGATGGCCGCGAATGCACCGCCATGCACGGCCGCGATACTAACACACCGCCCTGGCTTCATTGTGCCGCGCACGTGCGCTAACGCGCCGCCGCCACTGCCCCGACGCCGCCCGCCCGATGCGACGCCGGCGCAAGGCCGACGCAGGCCACCCGCCGCCCCCGGCGCACGCGGGGCGCGCGCCGCGATCAGCTTGCCGTCGAACGCCGGGCCTGCGAGCTCGAGAAATTCCTCGCAAAACGGCAGCATGGCGAAAGGCTGCGCGGCGACGAGCGACGACGCTCGCTCGAGCCCCTGTCGAAAGTGCGCGTCGAACGTCGTGCGCGGTCCGGGGCGCCGCGTCGGCTGCGTGCGTCGAGGCTCGTATCCGGCTCACTCCGGATACGAATCGTGGATCTTGAGCTTCGCGAGCTTGAAGATCGTGCGGAGCGTGCGCGGATGAATGTCGCGGCGCGCGGCGAGCGACGACAGGATGAAGTCGAGCACCTTCGCATGCCTGAGCAGCACGAGGCAATTTTCGAGATCGGCGGCGTGGGTCGCGTTCATGCGTTCGGCGAGCTGCAGCATCTCGACGGCCAGCTCGCGCGCCATGTCGAGTTCGATCTGCTGCTTTTCGCTCCATGCGGCGGGCTGCGGCTGCTCGAGCAGCTTCGCCAGGAAAGCCTGGAATTGCGCGTCGGACTGGTTCGGGAGCGTGTCCATGTGTTGCTCCGTGCGGCAATTGAGCGAGCGAACCCGATGGGCGCGCCCGACAAGTTTCACTGTATCCGCGCCGATCGTCCGGCGCGGTCCTCGTCCCCGATGTCACGCAGAAACCGTGCCAGCGCATCGCGATGCCGCGCGGAACCTTCCGCCAACGGCCGTTCGGCCGCGTCCCCGCGTTGCCGGAACGCAACGCGGCCGCATCGCCGGCCGCGCGTGCGGGTGCGTGCATCCGTTCCGCGCGCGAATTCGTCGTCGAAATGATTCATCGACGTTACGTAACACGCGCGTTGGCCGTCGGGACATGGGGATATGTATCGCCACTGAAACATCGCGCTCGTTGCGGCCTGTCCGCGGCGCAAATCCGCGGCGGGAATCCGTGCACGAAGACTGCACGACGGCCGATGCGCCGAACCGCGCAATGCCTGCCGGCAACCGGCGCGCATTCTTTGCGGCAAGTGGCGCGCACCACGCTTTGCCCAACGAAATCGATCGAATCGCGGGCCGATCGAATTCGGCGGCCACATAAAGATGATCCTTTGGGGTCCTAGTGAAATCACCTTTTACACATTCTTACAGTAGCGCCCCGGCGATTTCACTAGCCTGAATCGACTCGCAGCGCCTTGGCCGCACTCGCCTGCGCAGGCCGCTCGAGTCTTCCATGCAATTCAAGTCCGTGGCGCGCGAGCGCGCCACGGTCACGGGGTTGATCCCGGGCCGTCAACCACGGCCCGTTCACGCAGT
Source organism: Burkholderia humptydooensis (assembly GCF_001513745.1). NCBI lineage: Bacteria > Pseudomonadati > Pseudomonadota > Betaproteobacteria > Burkholderiales > Burkholderiaceae > Burkholderia > Burkholderia humptydooensis. The sequence goes on from NZ_CP013382.1 coordinate 1,804,227, forward strand.
GCGTCGCTTCGACGAATGCCCGGACGCGGCGCGCTGCAGGCAGCCAACAGACCAAGAAAACCCGTATCTGCGCGCCGATGCACGCACGCAAGGAGGCCGGCTTGCCGTCATCGACGGCACGCCGGCTCCGAGCAGCCCGTGCGCGCGCGTCCTTTGTCTCATCGTTCGCACTTTTGCCATGCAGGAGGGCAACATGTCCGACCAGCCACGGGAGAATCGCCCGACCGAAGCGCGCGCCTCCTCACTCGTCACGCACGACGAACCGGTGGCGCGCAGCCGCCGCACGCTGCGTCCGTTCTGGACGCTCGCGCCGCGCGCCGCCGGCTACGGCGTCGTGTTCTTCGTCATCTGGATGGTGCTGACCATCATGTTTCCGAACGTCTTCACGCGCTCGTCCGAACGCGCGGTCGTCAACAACGAAGTGACGCTCGTCACGTCGCCGGTCGAAGGCGTCGTGACCGAGCAGCACGTCGCGGCGGGCAAGCCGTTCGACGCGAACCAGCCGCTGATGACCGTGCAGAACCCGAACATCGATCGCGCGCTGCTGATCGACCTGACGGGCAAGAAGCTCGACAACCAGCAGCGCGAGGACGCGGCGCGCGCCGAGCTCGCGGGCGACGAGAGCCAGCTCGCGTCGACCCAGCACGACCTGCTGCGCTATCAGTCCGTCGCGCAGAAGGAGCACGCGGCGAACATCCGCGCGCTCGAAGCGCGGCTCGCCGTCGCGCGGGCGCAGGTGGACCAGCAGGAAGACGTCGTCAACCGCAATCAGGCGATGCAGTGGGCGGGCGCCGTCAGCGAGGCGTACACGAGCGCGTCGCGCTACCAACTGTCGATCCTGTCGAACGCGAAAGCGGCCGCGGCCGCCGAGCTCGAGCACGCGATCGCGAACGGCGATGCGTCGCGCAGCAAGGTCTACGCATCCGCGACCGACGGGCCGGCCGCATCGCTGTCGCAGCGCGGCCGGCTGCTCGGCGCGGACATCGTGCAGCGCAGGGCGGAGATCACGCAGTTCGACGCGTACGCCCAGTCGGTCGACAAGCTGATCGCCGCCGAGCAGCAACGGCTCGACAGGCTGAGCCACATCGAGATCCGCTCGGGCGAGCCGGGCGTCGTCGAGGACGTGCTCGCGCCGCCCGGCTCGCGCGTCGCCGCGGGCGCGACGCTGATCCGCGCGAGCAACTGCGCGCGATCGCGCGTCGTCGCCGTGTTTCCGCGCAGCCTGAGCGACGACCTGCTGCCCGGCACGCATCTGAACGTGCGGATGGACGGCGTGCCGTCGGTGCTGCCCGCGTCGATCGCCGAGGTGCTGCCGCGCGCGTCCGAAGGCGAGCAGGCGCGCTACTTCGTGCCCTTCCCGCCGATCGAGAAGAACGAGATCTACGTGATCGCGAAGCTCGACGAACCGCTGTCGTCGCTGCCGCGCCGCGCGAGCGCCGATCCGGGCGAGCGCTGCGCGATGGGCCGCTGGGCGAGAGTGAGCCTCGATCGAGGCTGGCTCGCGAGCAACGTGTCCGGTCTCGCGCACGTCGATCCGAACTGGGCCGCCGGCTGGCATTCGGCGACCGAGCGCGGCAGGCAATGGCTCGGCAAGGCCGGCGCGCAAGGCCGGCGCTGGCTCGGCGAGCTGGCCGCGAACGGCCGGCGCTGGCTGGGCGCACTGGCCACGAACGGCAAACGCTGGCTGGACGAACTGGCGAGCGTCGGCCGGCGCTGGCTCGACGATCTGAGCGCGGCGGCCTGAGCGCCCGCGCGACAACCATGCCGACGAGACTTCACGTCATGCGCCGCCTGCGCCGGGCGGCATCGCTCGCGATCGGGTCGGTGGCCTCGCTGATCTTCGTGACGCACTGCGCCGCCGGCGAGCAGAGCCCGCCGCCGCGCGAGGCGTTGCTCGCGGCCGGATGCAGGACGCTCGCCGAGCGCGTCGACGCGGTGCCCGGCTCGGGGCCGGTCCTGCTCGGCAGCTACGAGCAGGCGCCCGGCGGCGCGGCGCTCGCGGGCGCGCTGACGCAGGCCGCATTCGTCTACGACAACGCGCTCGCGAGCGTCGCGCTCGTCGCCTGTCACCGCACCGACGATGCGCGCCGCATCGCCGATGCGATCCTGCAGGCGAGCAGGCAGGACCGCCACTACCACGACGCGCGCGTGCGCAACGCGTACCGCGCCGGCGCGCTGCCGCCGGGGCCGGCGCCGCTGCCCGGCTGGTGGGACGCGCCGAGCAGGCGATGGTTCGAGGATGCGTATCAGGCGGGCACCGCGACCGGCAACGTCGCATGGGCCGCGCTGTCGCTGCTCGCCGTGCACGAAGCGACGCACGACAGGCGCTACCTCGACGGCGCCGCCGCGCTGATGAGCTGGGTCGATCCGGGCCGGCTCGACGCGACGGCGCCGGCGGGCTACGTCGGCGGCGAGTTCGGGCACGAGCCGCAGCCGATCCGCCAGGGCTGGAAATCCACCGAGCACAACGTCGATGCGTACGCCGTCTTCCATTGGCTCGCGGCGCGCACGGGCGACGCCCGCTGGCGCGCGGCCGCCGAGCGCGCGCGCAGCTTCGTGTCGGCGATGTGGGACGCGGGCGACGGCCGCTTCCTGATCGGCACGCGCGACAACGGGCACAGCCCGAATGTCGGGCCGTCCGCGCTCGACGCGTCGCTGTGGCCGCTGCTCGCGATGCCCGACGCGCCGGCCGACTGGCGCCGCTCGCTCGCGTGGGTCGAGCGCGCGCATCGCGTCGACGGCGGCTACGGCTTCAACGCGCATCCGGACGGCGTCTGGACCGAAGGCACCGCACAGGCCGCGCTCACGCTGCAGGCGGCCGGCCGGGCGGACGACGCGCAGCCGCTGTGGGCGCTGCTGATGTCGCAGCGCGCGCCGTCCGGCTTGCTGTATGCGACGCCCGAGCCGCGCATCCGCACCGGCCTGCCGATCGGGCCGACGTCCAGGACCGACGATTTCTACTACTTCCATCTTCCGCACCTGGGCGCGACCGCGTGGGCCGTGCTCGCGGCGGCGGGCTGGAATCCGTTTCGCCCCGGCGGCTGCCTCGCCGCCGGCTGCCCGGGCGACGCCGCCCATACCTCCGGGGAGTGACGATGTTCGACTTCTTTCTCGCCAACCGGTCGCTCATCGACATCAACGGCGGCGTGCTGCTCGTCGTGCTGCTGCTCACGCGCGTCGGCAGGCGCGAACGCGCGGCCGACCGGATCGTGTTCGGCGGCGTGACCGCCGTGCTGCTGCTCGTCTATCTGGCGTGGCGCGCGACGCAGACGCTGCCCGAGCCGCGCATGGATTTTCCGAGCGCATGGGCGCACGTATTCTTCGGCTTCGAATGCATGGCGCTCGCGTACACGCTGATCTCCGTTGCCGTGCTCACCCGCACGACCGACCGCACGCCGCAGGCCGACGCCGGCGAAGCCGCGCTGCGGCGCGCGGCCGCGGCGCCGCGCGTCGACATCTTCATCGCGACGTACAACGAGGGGCTCGACATCCTGGAGAAGACCATCGTCGCCGCGCTCGCGATCGACTACCCGGATTTTCGCGTGTGGGTGCTCGACGACACGCGCCGCGACTGGCTCAGGGCGTTCTGCGAACAGGTGGGCGCGCACTACGCGACGCGCGCGGACAACGCGCATGCGAAGGCCGGCAATCTCAACAACGGCCTGCGCCGCAGCGCGCGAAGCGAAGGCGGCGGCGCGCCGTACATCATGGTGCTCGACGCCGATTTCGCGCCGCACCGGAAGATCCTGCTGCGCACGGTCGGGCTCTTCGCCGATCCGGCGGTCGGCGTCGTGCAGACCCCGCAGTTCTACTACAACGCCGATCCCGTGCAGTACAACCTGCGCTCGACCGAATGCTGGGTCGACGAGCAGCGCGCGTTCTTCGACGTGATGCAGCCCGCGAAGGACGCGTGGGGCACGGCGTTCTGCATCGGCACGTCGTTCGTCGTGCGGCGCGATCTCGTCGAGCGCATCGGCGGCTTTCCGACGGGCACGGTCACCGAGGACATCCACCTGACCTATCGGCTGATGCGGCACGGCTACGTGACGCGCTGGCTCAACGAGCGGCTGTCGGTCGGCCTGTCGGCCGAGGGGCTGCCGGAGTACATCAGCCAGCGCAGCCGCTGGGCGCTCGGCACGATCCAGGTCGCGCTGACGCCGGACGGGCCGCTGCGCGGCCGCGGCTACACGTTCGCGCAGCGGCTGCACTACGTGCACGGCATGCTGCACTGGCTGAGCCGCCCGTTCACGCTGATGCTGCTGCTCGGGCCGCTGCTGTACTGGTACTTCGACATCCCCACGCTGTACGGCGAGCCGCTGCAGTTTCTCGCCTACGGCCTGCCCGCGCTGACCGGCTACTGGGGCTACAGCATGTGGATCACCGGGCGGCGCGCGCTGCCCGTGTTCACCGAGGTCACGCAGATCGTCTGCGCGCTCGCCGTCAGCCTGTCGCTCGCGAGCGCGATCGTGCGGCCGTTCGGCCGTCCGTTCAAGGTGACGAACAAGGGGCTCGACCGCTCGAAGCTGATCGTCCACGGCCGGTTCGCCGCGTTCTACGCGAGCCTGCTCGCGCTGTCCGCGCTCGGGCTCGGGCGCGCGCTGCTGAGCGACCCCGACGCGCCGGGGCTCGCGTTCAACGCGGCGTGGACCGCGATCTCGCTCGCGCTCTATCTCGCGTCGCTGCTCGTATGCATCGAGCTGCCGCGGCCGCGCAAGGAGGAGCGCTTCCCGTATCGCGCGCAGGCGCGGCTGCGCGTCGGCGATCGCGAGTACGCGGTCGCGACACGCGATCTGTCGTGCAACGGCGCCGCCGTGACGACGCCGCAGGCCGCGTCGCTGCCGCTGCATGCGCCAGGCGCGCTGTGGCTCGCGCCGACCGGCTGGGTCCCATGCCGCATCGTCCGCCGCGACGGCGCGCTGCTCGGCGTCGCGCTGCACGCGGACACCGCGGCGCGGCACGGCCTGATCCGGCTGCTGTTCGGCGATCCGCCTCACAACATCGCGACTCGCGGCCAGCCCCGGCTCGCGATCTCGCGCCTGATGCAGCGTGCGCTGTCGGGTTAGCGCCGCGCTCGCCGCCTGCCAACCGTCCTGACGCGAGGAGCCCTCGACCATGCCTAGTTCCCCGTTTCTTCCATCCCCGAAGCGCGCGCTGCCGATCGCGCTCGCGCTCGGCATCGCCGGCTGCTCGATGGAGCCCGCCTATCACCGGCCCGATGCGCCGATTCCGTCCGCGTATCCGAACGGTCCCGCCTATTCGACATCGGACGCGCAGCGCACGGCCCCGAGCGAGCCGGTGGCGCCCGACCTCGGCTGGCGGAATTTCCTCGCCGATGCGCAATTGCAGCAGCTCGTCGCGCTCGCGCTCGCGAACAACCGCGACCTGCGCGTCGCGACGCTCGACATCGACGAAGCGCGCGCGCTGTACCGGATCCAGCGCGCCGCGCAGTTTCCGGCGATCGACGCGGGCATCGGGTTCACGAGCCAGCGCATGAGCCCCGCGCTGCGCGCGCCGGGTCAATCCGCGACGATCAACAGCTACAACGCGAACATCGGCCTCACCAATTTCGAGCTCGACCTGTTCGGCCGCGTGCGCAGCCTGAGCCACGCCGCGCAGGAGCAATACCTGGCCACCGAGGAGGCGCGGCGCAGCGTGCACATCAGCCTCGTCGCCGAAGTCGCGAACACCTACCTGACGCTGCTCGCCGACCGCGCGCTGCTCGCGCTCGCACAGGACACGCTCAAGAGCCAGCAGGACGCCGCCGACATGATCCATCGCGGCAAGCAGGCGGGCGCGATGGCGCAACTCGACGAGCATCGCGCGGACACGCAGGTGCAGACCGCGCGCGTGGCCGTCGAGCAATACACGCGGCAGGTCGCGCAGGACGAGAACGCGCTCGCCGTGCTGATCGGCGGGCCGCTGCCGGACGGCGTGTCGCGCGCGGCGCCGCTCGACGGCCGGACGCTGCTCGCGGAGTTTCCGGCGGGCCTGCCGTCGACGCTGCTCGAGCGCCGCCCCGACATCATGGCCGCCGAGCACCGGCTCATCGCCGCGAACGCGAACATCGGCGCGGCGCGCGCGGCGTTCTTCCCGAGGATCACGCTCACGGGCGCGCTCGGGGTGGCGAGCGCGAGCCTCGCGGGGCTGTTCTCCGGCGGCGTCGCGTGGCTGTTCGTGCCGCAGCTCACGCTGCCGATCTTCAACGCGGGCAGCAATCGGGCGAATCTCGATCTCGCGACGGTGCGCCGCGACATCAATGTCGCCGGCTACGAGCGCACGATCCAGGACGCGTTCCGCGAAGTCGCCGACAACCTGGCCGCGCGCGCGACCTACGAGCGGGAGGCGAAGGCGCAGGAGGCGATGATCCACGACCTGACCGAAACGAAGCGGCTTGCCGAAATGCGCTTTCGCAACGGCGTCGACGACTACTTCGGCGTGTTCGACACGCAGCGCCAGTTGTTCGCCGCGCAGCAACTGCTCGTCACCTACGAGCTTGCCGGGCTGACGAGCCGCGTGACGCTGTACAAGGCGCTCGGCGGCGGCTGGGTCGAATCGACGGGCGCGGCGGCCGCGCAGCAGCGGACGGTCCGGCCGCAGGCGATGCAAGCGCCGGGCGCGCCGCCGCAGGCGATGCAACCCACACCGGTCGCTCAACCGGAGCTGACTCAGCAGCAGACGGCCCAGCCGCCGATTTTTCAGCCCTAGACAATGGATGACGTATCGATTGCAACGCGTGCCACCATAGACCGCGATAAACCGCTCTAGACCCGCTCCAGACCGCTTCGACACGGCCCCGCGGCCCGCGGCGCTTTCAAGGCCGCCGCCCACAGTCGGCGCGCCGCGAACGGGCGACGGCCCGATCGCAACGCACGCCCCGCCCGCTTCGTGCTCCCGACCCACGCGCCCACCCCTTACAAAATCCTAAAGATTCGCCCGCGCGTGCCGACAACCACGCCATCAGAGAGCGGTGACGCGTGCGTTCCGCCAACGTACCCGTCACGCACTCCGGAGTCATTCATGCACGTGCCTTTCCTGCGGCGCGCGAGCGTCGGCGCACGCCTCGCGGCGCTGTCGAGCGCGCTCTTCGCCCTCCTGTTCGCCGCGTTCGTCTGGGCGCTGACCCACGCCGCCGCCGGCCAGATCGCCGATCAGGTCCATGCACGGATCGACGAGAAGGATCGCTCGATCGCCGCGATGATCGCGCTCTTCGACGAAGCGCTGACCGCCGAGGCGAGCCGCGCGATGACGCTCTTCGCGAGCTTCCTGCCCGCCGGCTACGCGCTCGATCCCGCGCGCACGATCGACGTCGCGGGCGTCGCGGCGCCCGCGCTCACGGCGGGCGGCCAGACGCTGAACCTCGATTTCTCGATTCCCGACCAGTTCCTGCAGAAGAGCGGCGCGATCGCGACAATCTTCGCGCGCCGCGGCGACGACTTCGTCCGCGTGACGACGTCGCTGAAGAAGCAGGACGGCAGCCGCGCGATCGGCACGCTGCTCGACCGCAAGGGCCCCGCGTACGCGCCGCTCGTTGCCGGCCGGACCTACACAGGTCTCGCGACGCTGTTCGGCAAACGTTACATCACCCAATACAAGCCGATCGCCGACGCGAGCGGCGCGATCGTCGGCGCGCTGTTCGTCGGCATCGACGTCGGCGCGGAAATGCGGCTCGTCGAGACTGGCATCCGCCAGTTGAAGATCGGCGAGCACGGCTACTACTTCGTGCTCGACGCGTCGGACGGCCCCGCGCGCGGCACCCTGCTCGTCCATCCAGAGCGCGCGGGCCAGCGCGCCGACGACGCGGCCGCGCCGTACGCGCGCATGCTCGCGGCGAAGAACGGCCAACTCGCGTACACGTCGACCGACACTGCGGCCGGCGACGGCGGCCCGCGCGCGAAGTTCGTGTCGTTCGTGACGGTTCCGCAGTGGCAATGGCTCGTCGGCGGCATCGCGATCGACGACGAAGTGATGGCCGACACACGCGCGACCCGCAACCGCTTCGCGGCGATCGGCTGCGCGTTCGTGCTCGCGTTCGCGGCGCTGTTCGTCGCGGTCGTCAAGCGCGTCGTCAGCCGGCCGCTCGATGCGGCGGCGCACGCGTCCGAGCGCTTCGCCGCAGGCGACCTCAGCGTGCGGATCGCCACGTCTGGCGCGCACGATGCGCACGATGACGAGGCGCGGCCGCATGCGGGCGGCCGAGGCGACGAGATCGGCCGGCTCGTGCGCGCGGTGGACGGCATCGGCGACGGCCTCGCGCGCATCGTCGCGCAGGTGCGGCGCGGCGCGGCCGACATCGCGCACGGCACCGTGACGATCGCGGCCGGCAGCAGCGACATGGCCGCGCGGATCGCGACGCAGGCGAGCAGCGTCGAGCAGACCGCGGCGAGCATGGAGCAGATCACCGCGGCCGTTCAGCAGAACGCCGATCACGCGGCGCAGGCGAACGAACTCGCCACCGGCGCGTCGAGCGCCGCGACGACGGGCGGCGCGGCCGTGCAGCGCGTCGTCGCGACGATGGGCGACATCCAGGGCGTCGCGCGCAGGATCGCCGAGATCACCGGCGTGATCGAGGGCATCGCGTTCCAGACCAACATCCTCGCGCTGAACGCGGCTGTCGAGGCGGCGCGCGCGGGCGAGCACGGCAAGGGCTTCGCGGTCGTCGCGTCCGAGGTGCGCGCGCTCGCGCAGCGCAGCGCGTCGGCGGCGAAGGAGATCGACGCGCTCGTCGGCGAATCGGCGACGACGGCCGAGCACGGCTTCCGGATTGCCGAGGACGCGCGCGCGGCGATGCAGGACATCGTCGCGCGCGTCGACCAGGTGCGCGCGATCATCGCCGAGATCAGCGCGGCGTCGCGCGAGCAGTCGAGCGGGATCGAACAGGTGAATCTCGCCGTCACGCAGATCGGCGCGGCGACGCAGCAGAACGCGACGCTGATCGCCGACGCCGAGCGCGCGGCCGCCGAGCTGCGCGACGAAGCCGCGCAGCTCGCGCACGCGGTCAGCGTGTTCAAGCTCGCGGCGGATGAGGGCGCGCTCGGCGCGCGTTGAACCAATACGCCCAATACGCGCGTGCGCAGCGGCGCGGCAGCCTGCTCACGGCCGCTGCGCGCCGCCCGCCGCGCTTCAAGGCGGGACGTTGACCATGCCGAACCGGTCGCGCGCCTCGTACCCGATGCGCGGATCGGCCGGATCGCGGTACGAATAGCCGGTCACGGTGCTGAACGCGCCGGGATGCGTCGCCACGCATGTGAAGCATCGCGCGATCGCGAGATCGACGCCGCACGACAGCGGCAGCGGATTGCCGGCCGCGAGCGAGTACGTGCCGCCCGGCACGCGCAGGTTTCAGGTGTTTCAGATGTGTCATGGGTCATCCCCCGTCGTTCGTCAGTCATCACATCGCCAATATCGTCAGACGATATTGGCGACTTTGACAACGGGGTGACAGCGAGGCGAAAGCGGCGAACGTCGTGCGCCTACCCTTTCTTCGCGGCCGCCGCCACCAGATCGATCGCCGAGCTCGAGCCGACCTGCGCGCGCAACTGGAATTTCTGGATCTTCCCGGTGGACGTCTTCGGCAGCTCGCCGAACCGCACCGTCCTCGGGATCTTGTACGCGGCGAGCAGCAGCCGGCAGTGCGCGATGATCTCCTCCTCGGTCGCGGTCATCCCTTCGCGCAGCTCGACGAACGCGCACGGCACCTCGCCCCACTTCGGGTCCGGCAGCGCGACGACCGCCGCGACCGCGACGGCCGGATGCCGGTACAGCGCGTCCTCGACCTCGATGCTCGAAATGTTCTCGCCGCCCGAGATGATGATGTCCTTGCGGCGATCCTTGATCCGGATGTAGCCGTCGGGCGTCAGCACGCCGAGGTCGCCCGTGTGGAACCAGCCGCCCGCGAACGCCTCGTCGGTCGCGTGCGGGTTCTTCAGGTAGCCCTTCATGCAGATGTTGCCGCGGAACATGATCTCGCCGAGCGTCTCGCCGTCCGCCGGCACGGGCGCCATCGTGTCCGGATCGAGCACGGTCGCGCCCGCCTGCAGGTGGTAGCGCACGCCCTGCCGCGCGTTCAGTTGCGCGAGCTCGTCGTCGGGCAGCGACGCCCAATGCGCCTGCTTCGCGCAGACGGTGGCCGGGCCGTACACCTCGGTGAGCCCGTAGACGTGCGTGAGGTCGAAGCCGATCTCCTTCATCTTCGCGATCACGGCCGGCGCGGGCGCCGCGCCGGCGACGAATGCGTGCACCTCGTGCGCGATCCCCGCGCGCCATTCGGCCGGCGCGTTCGCGATCGCGCTCTGCACGATCGGCGCGCCGCTGTAGTGCGTGACGCGCTCGCGCCGGATCAGATCGAGCACGAGCTTCGCGTCGAACTTGCGCAGGCACACGTTCACGCCCGCGCGCGCCGCGACCGCCCACGGGAAGCACCAGCCGTTGCAGTGGAACATCGGCAGCGTCCACAGGTAGACCGCGTGCTTCGGCATGTCCCATTCGAGGATGTTGCTGATCGCGGCGAGGTACGCGCCGCGATGATGGTAGACGACGCCCTTCGGATCGCCCGTCGTCCCCGACGTGTAGTTCAGCGCGATCGCCTCCCATTCGTCGGACGGCGGCGTCCACGTGCAAGCGGGATCGCCGCCCGCGAGGAACGCCTCGTAGTCGATCGCGGCGGGAAAGCGCGCGGGATCGGCGGGCATCGCGTCGGCGACGCTGACGATCGTGAGCCCCGGCACTTCGAGCGCCGCGCGGTGCGCGAACTCCGCGTACTCGGTATCGACGATCAGCACCTTCGCCTCGCCGTGACGCAGCATGAACAGCATCGAAGCGATGTCGAGCCGCGTGTTCAGCGCGTTGAGGACGGCGCCCGCCATCGGCACGCCGAAGTGCGCCTCGATCATCTGCGGGATGTTCGGCAGCAGCGCGGCGACCGTGTCGCCGCGGCCAACGCCCGCGCGCTCGAGCGCGCTCGCGAGCCGCCGCGCGCGCGCGTAGGTTTCGCTCCACGTGCGGCGGATGTCGCCGTGCACGACGGCGAGGCGCTCGCCGTACACCTCGGCCGCGCGCGCGATGAAATCGATCGGCGTGAGCGGCACGTAATTGGCCTCGCGCTTGCCGAGCCCCTCCTCGAACTTCTGCGTCATGATGTCGTCTCCTGCAAGGCGTGCGCCTCGGCATCGTTGGTTTGTGGTCCAATTGGACAAGCCTACTCGCGGCCATTGTGAGCCGTCTGTCACTCAGGCGACAGACTCGGCGGCGGCGACCGCGCGTATTCCCTATCCTCGCAAACCCTGTGTGATGCCAGACGACGTCCAAGCTCCGCACCGCTCGCCGCCGCTCGCCGGCGAGACCGCCGAAGCTGCCGAAGCTGCCGAAGCGCCCGCCAAAGTGTCCGCGCAAGCGCCGGCCGCGGCAGCCGACGCCGGCGAGCGTCGCGCGCTCTTCTCCCACTGCGGCTGGTTCAGCGCGCTCGCGCCCGCGCATCAGGCGCTCGTCGTCGCGCAGTCGCACGCCGAATACCGCGACGCGGGCGATTGGGTCGCGCGCCGGCAGGCGCCCACCGAATACTGGATCGGCGTGCATCGCGGGCTCGTGAAGCTCGCGATCTACAACGTGCCCGGGCGCGGCTGCACGTTCTCCGGCGTGCCGTCGGGCGGCTGGTTCGGCGAAGGCAGCGTGATCAAGCGCGAGCTGCGCAAGTACGACGTGATCGCGATCCAGCGCTCGCTCGTGCTGTTCGTGCCGACCGCGACATTCCACGCGCTCCTCGACAGCAGCCTGCCGTTCACGGGCTTCGTGATCCGCCAGTTGAACAACCGGATGGGGGAATTCATCGCGTCGATCCAGAACAGCCGGCTGCTCGACGTCAACGCGCGCGTCGCGCAGTCGCTCGCGCAGCTCTTCAATCCGGCGCTGTACCCGGACACCGGCGCGACGCTCGCGATCTCTCAGGAGGAGCTCGGCATGCTCGTCGGCGTGTCGCGGCAGCGGATCAATCAGGCGCTCCAGCACCTCGAGCGGCTCGGCGCGCTGCGCGTCGCGTACAACCAGATCGAGGTGCTCGACCTGCCGAGGCTCGCGGCGTTCGGGATGGAGCAGATCTGACGGACAGGATGGCGGCCGCCCGTTCGCGGCGTTTCCCCGTCCGCCAGGCTCTCCGTCCTGGCGCTCAGCTCAAGCTCCTGCCCAAGCTTTCCGTCCGGGCTTTCCGTCGCCCGCTCGTCGCGACGCGCTACCCGTCGCACTCGCCCCGCCCGATTCCCCAGATTCTTCCGATTCGTCCGACGAACCCTTCCTGACAATTCCGCCATCTTCGCGTCAGCAACCCGTCCGGGGCGTTTTTCTATCATGCGATCCCGACCACCGACGCAACGCCCGCCCGTCCAGGCACCCGCCCTCCATGTGGATCGTCAATCTCGCGCTCAGGCGCCCGTACACGTTCATCGTGATGGCCATCATGATCCTGCTGGCCACGCCGCTCGCGCTGATGCGCACGCCGACCGACGTGCTGCCGTCGATCGACATCCCGGTCGTCAGCGTGATCTGGAATTACAACGGCCTGTCCGCGCAGGAGATGGCCGACCGGATCACGTCGGTCCACGAGCGCACGCTGACGACAACCGTCAGCAACATCCAGCACATCGAATCGCAGACGCTCCCCGGCATCGCGATCATCAAGATCTTCCTGCAGCCCGGCGCGAGCACGCAGACGGCGATCGCGCAAACGGTGTCTTCCGCGCAGGCGATCGTGCGGCAGATGCCGCAGGGCGCGACGCCGCCCCTCATCATCAGCTACTCGGCGTCGAGCATTCCGGTGATCCAGCTCGGGCTGTCGAGCCGGTCGATGAGCGAGCAGCAGCTCGCCGACGTCGCGATGAACTTCCTGCGCCCGCAACTGATCACGATTCCCGGCGCGCAGGTGCCGTACCCGTACGGCGGCCGCACGCGCGTGATCTCCGTCGATCTCGACATGCAGGCGCTGCTCGCGAAGGGGATGACGCCCGCCGACGTCGTGGCTGCAGTCAACGCGCAGAACCTCGTGCTGCCCACCGGCACCGCGAAGATCGGCCAGACCGAATACCGGATCGGCACGAACGCGTCGCCCGGCACGATCGCCGAGCTGAACCGGCTGCCTGTGCGGACGACGGGCGGCGCGACGATCTATCTGTCCGATGTCGCGCACGTGCGCGACGGCTTCACGCCGCAGACGAACGTCGTGCGCAAGGACGGCGAGCGCGGCGTGCTGGTGTCGGTGCTCAAGAGCGGCGACGCGTCAACGCTCGCCGTCGTCAACACGCTGAAATCGCTGCTGCCGTCGATCGAGAACACGCTGCCCGAGGACCTGAAGATCACGCCGCTGTTCGATCAATCCGTGTTCGTCGACGCGGCGATCCAGGGCGTGATCCACGAGGCGCTGATCGCCGCCGCGCTGACCGCGCTGATGATCCTGCTGTTCCTCGGCAACTGGCGCAGCACGCTGATCATCGCGATCTCGATTCCCCTCTCCATCTTCACGTCGCTGCTCGCGCTCGCCGCGCTCGGCGAGACGATCAACATCATGACGCTCGGCGGCCTCGCGCTCGCGGTCGGGATTCTCGTCGACGACGCGACGGTGACGATCGAGAACGTCGAGCGCCATCTGCATCTCGGCTCGGACCTGCGCACCGCGATCCTCGAAGGCGCGGGCGAGATCGCGGTGCCCGCGCTCGTGTCGACGCTCTGCATCTGCATCGTGTTCGTGCCGATGTTCTTCCTCACGGGCGTCGCGCGCTATCTGTTCGTGCCGCTCGCGCAGGCCGTCGTGTTCGCGATGCTCGCGTCGTACGTGCTGTCGCGCACGCTCGTGCCGACGCTCGCGATGCTGCTGTTCGCCAGGCACCGGCCGGACGCCGACGCCAGCGCCGCCGATGCCGACGACGCCGCGCACGCGGCGCGGCGCTCGCGCTTCGCGCGCCTGCATCACGCGTTCGACCACGCGTTCGAGCGGCTGCGCGCGAGCTACATCGTGCTGCTGAGCGTGCTGCTCGTGCGCCGGCGCTTCTACGCGTCGCTGTTCCTCGGTTTCTGCGTGCTGTCGACGGGCCTCGTGTTCGCGCTCGGCCGCGACTTCTTTCCGAGCGTCGACGCGGGCGACATCCGGCTGCACCTGCGCGCGCCGACCGGCTACCGGATCGAGGAAACCGCGCGGCTCGCCGACGAGGTCGAGCAGACGATCCGCGAAGTCGTGCCGGCCGCCGAGCTCGGCACGATCGTCGACAACCTCGGGCTGCCCGTGAGCGGCATCAATCTGTCGTACAGCAACGCGGGCACGATCGGCACGCTCGACGGCGAGATCCTGATCGCGCTCAAGCCAGGGCACGCGAGCGCGCGGCGCTACGTCGAGCAGTTGCGCGGCCTGTTGCCCGCGCGCTTTCCGGGCGTCGAGTTCTTCTTTCAGCCGTCGGACATCGTCACGCAGATCCTGAACTTCGGGCAGCCCGCCGCGATCGACGTGCAGGTGCAAGGCGCCGATCTCGCGTCGAACATGGCGATCGCGAGCCAGTTGATGAAGCGCGTGCGCACGATTGCCGGCGCCGTCGACGCGCACGTCCTGCAGCGCGACGACGAGCCGCTCCTCACGGCCGACATGGACCGCACGCGGATGCAGCAGCTCGATCTGTCCGCGCAGAACGTCGCGCAGAATCTGCTGATCTCGCTTGCCGGCACGTCGCAGACGACGCCGTCGTTCTGGGTGAATCCGAAGACGGGCGTTCAGTATCCGCTGACGATCCAGACGCCGCAGTATCAGGTCGGCTCGGTCGGCGATCTGCTCGCGACGCCCGTGTCCGCGGCGGGCGGCGGCGCGCTCGCGCCGTACCAGTTGCTCGGCAATCTCGTCGACATCGCGCCGGGCGTGTCGCCCGCCGTCGTCACGCACTACAACATCCGGCCCGTCGTCGATCTGCTCGTGAGCGTCGAGGGCCGCGACCTCGGCGCGGTCGCGACCGGCATCGGCCGCGTGATCGACGACGCCCGCGCGACACTGCCGCGCGGCACGACGATCACGATGCGCGGCCAGGTCGAGACGATGCGCACGTCGTACCTCGGGCTCGGCGCGGGCGTCGCGATGGCGATCGTGCTCGTCTATCTGCTGATCGTCGTAAACTTCCAGTCGTGGCTCGATCCGCTCATCATCGTGAGCGCGATGCCCGCCGCGCTCGCCGGCATCGCATGGATGCTGTTCGTCACCGGCACGCACCTGTCCGTGCCGGCGCTCACGGGCGCGATCATGACAGTCGGCGTCGCGACCGCGAACAGCATTCTCGTCGTCGCGTTCGCGCGGCAGCGGCTCGACGCCGGCGTGCCGCCGCTCGCGGCCGCGCTCGAGGCGGGCGCGACGCGCATCCGCCCGGTGCTGATGACCGCGCTCGCGATGATCATCGGCATGATCCCGATGGCGCTCGGCCTGGGCGAGGGCGCCGAGCAGAACGCGCCGCTCGGCCGCGCGGTGATCGGCGGCCTCTCGTTCGCGACGGTCTCGACGCTGCTGTTCGTGCCGCTCGTGTTCGCGGGCGTCCACCAGCGGCTCGCGAAGCGTCGCGCGCGCCGCGCCGCCGCCGCCGGCGACGATCCGTCCCGCTCCGTTGACCCGAATTGATGACCGGTTGAACCCATGGAAGAGAAACATCACAGCGCCGTCGGCATTCACGTAGACGAATCGGGCCTCGACCTGCCCGCCCGCGCGCAGGTCTGGAAGCGCGCGCAATGGGCGCTCGCCGCGGTCGGCCTGTTGCTCGCGGCGGGCGGCGTCCGCACGCTCGTCGCCGACTGGCGCAACGCGAACCGGCTCGACGCGCTCGCCGCGCAGAACGCGCGCCAGTACGTGAGCGTCGCGCAGCCGAGCCCGGCGACGCTCGCGAGCCGCCTCACGCTGCCCGGCACGCTGCGCGGCTACGTCGAGGCGCCGATCTACGCGCGCGCGAGCGGCTACGTGCTGCGCTGGCGCGCGGACATCGGCGCGCGCGTGAAGCAGGGCCAGTTGCTCGCCGAGCTCGACACGCCCGAGCTCGACCAGGAACTCGCGCAGGCGGTCGCGCAGCGGCAGCAAGTCGAATCGACGCTCGCGCTCGCGAAGACGTCGCTCGACCGCGCGCGGCAGTTGCGCGAGCGCGATGCGGTGTCGCAGCAGGAGCTCGACGATCGGCAGGGCGCGTACAGCCAGGGCGTCGCGAACCTCGCCGCCGCCGATGCGAACGTGCGGCGCCTCACCGAGCTGAAGTCGTTCCAGAAGATCGTCGCGCCGATCGACGGGATCGTCACGCAACGCAACATCGACGTCGGCGATCTCGTCAACGCGGGCAACAGCGGCACGGGCCGCGCGCTCTTCACGGTCGTGCAGGCGGACCGGCTGCGGCTGTACGTGCAGGTGCCGCAGGCGTACGCGCAGCAGGTGCAGCCCGGCCAGCACGTGAGCGTCGCGCAGCCCGAGCTGGCCGGGCAGACGTTCGACGGCACGATCACGCACACCGCGCAGGCGATCGACGTCGCGACGCGCACGCTGCAGATCGAGATCACGCTGCCGAACGCCGACGGCCGGCTGATGCCGGGCGCATACGTCAAGGCGACGCTGCCGATGGCGCCCGCCGGCAACCTGACGATTCCGGCGAACACGCTGCTGTTTCGCGCGGAGGGGCCGAGCGTCGCGGTGGTCGAGGCGAACGGGCAGATCCGGCTGCATCGCGTGACGATTGCGCGCACGCTCGGGCAGACGCTCGAAATCGACAGCGGCCTCGCGGCGACCGACCGGATCGTGCTCAATCCGGGCGATTCGCTCGCGAACGGCGACGCGGTGATCGTCGCGCAGCCGCCGAAGGCTGGGCCGGCCGCGCCGAAATCGCCGCAGGCGGCGACGGGAGCGCGCACGTGAGCGCGCGGATGGCGTTCGGCGCGCGCGGCCGGCGCGGCGGGCGGCGCCCGCTCGCGCTGCTCGCCGCCGCGACGCTCGTGCTCGCCGGCTGCGCAGTCGGCCCCGACTACCGTCGCCCGCCCGTCGATACGCCCGCCGCGTGGCAAATCGAACCGGCCGATTCGTACTGGCAGCCGGCCGCCCCCGCGCGCGCGTCGCTCGCGCCCGACTGGTGGCGCGCGTTCGGCGATCCGCTCCTCGACGATCTCGAAACCCGCGCGCTCGCGAGCAACCAGAGCGTGCAGGCGATCGCCGCGCGCTACGATCAGGCGAAGGCGATGCTCGCGTCGGTCGCGTCCGCGCAGTGGCCGAGCGCCGGCGCGACCGCGGGCGCGTCGCGCGCGCGGATCTCGGCCGACCGGCCGCTCACGAACTACGCGCAGCCGAATCATTCGACCGTGCAGAACGACGTGCAGATCGGCGCGACGGTCAGCTACGAACCCGATCTGTTCGGCCGGCTCCGCCGTTCGGTCGAATCCGCGCAGGCATCGGCCGACGAGGCGCGCGACGATCTCGCGAACGCGCGCCTCGTGATGACGGCGAGCCTTGCGACGAGCTACCTCGCGCTGCGCGAGACCGACGCGGAGATCGACGTGCTGAGCCGCTCGGTCGCGCTGCAGCGCAAGGCGCTCGACTTCGTGTCCGCGCAGCACGAGCTGGGCGCCGTGTCCGGCCTGAACCTGATGCAGCAGAAGGCGCAGCTCGACGCGACGCGCACCCAGGCGCAACTGCTCGTGAACCAGCGCGCGCAGCTCGAGCACGCGATCGCGACGCTCGTCGGCACGCCCGCGCCGGCGTTCTCGATTGCGCCGCGCGTGCAGGCGCTCGCCGCGCCCGCGCTGCCCGCCGGGTTGCCAAGCGACCTGCTGCAGCGCCGGCCGGACGTCGCGTCGGCGGAGCGCGCGATGGCGGCGGCGAACGCGCAGATCGGCGTCGCGCGCGCCGCGTATTTCCCGCGGATCACGCTGTCGCCGGCGCTCGGCTGGGATGCGACCCGCTTTGCGAGCCTCTTCGCCGCGCCGAGCCTGCTGTGGTCGGTCGGCGCGTCGCTCGCGCAACCGCTGTTCGAGGGCGGCCGGCTCGCGGCGGGCGTCGCATACGCGCAGGCGGGCTACGCGGCCGCGCAGGCGGCTTACCGGCAGACCGTGCTCGCCGCGTTCGAGGAAGTGCAGAACGCGGTCACGGGGCTGTCGGTGCTCGACGAGGCCGAGCGCCGCGCGCGCTCGGCCGTCGACGACGCGCAGCGGCTCGTCGGCCTCGCGCAGGACCGCTACGCGGGCGGCCTGACCGCATACATCGACGTGATCGGCGCGCAACAGCAGTTGCTCGCGAGCGAGCGGCAGGAGGTGCAGATTCGCGGGCAGCGCGCGGCGCTCGTCGTGTATCTCGCGAAGGCGCTCGGCGGCGGATGGAGCGCGGCGGAGACGGCTGACGCACAGCGGCCGGCACGATCCGCCGCGACAGGTGCACAATCTACGGCGAACGCCGGCGCGGCGCCGCCCGCCGCGCCGGCACAACGGGACAGAACATGAAAGTACTGATCGTCGAAGACGAAGCGAAAGTGGTCGATTACCTGAAGAGCGGCCTCGCCGACGAAGGCTGGGTCGTCGACGCCGCGGCCGACGGCGAGGAAGGCGCGTGGATGGCGGTCGAATACGACTACGACGTGGTCGTCCTCGACGTGATGCTGCCGAAGCTCGACGGCTTCGGCGTGCTGCGCTCGCTGCGCGCGCACAAGGATACGCCCGTCATCATGCTGACCGCGCGCGACCGCGTCGACGATCGCGTGCGCGGCCTGCGCGACGGCGCCGACGATTACCTGACGAAGCCGTTCTCGTTCCTCGAGCTCGTCGAGCGGCTGCGCGCGCTGACGCGCCGCGCGCGCGTGCAGGAATCGACGTTGATCTCGATCGGCGACCTGCGCGTCGACCTGATCAGCCGCCGCGCGACGCGCAACGGCGTGCGGCTCGATCTCACCGCGCAGGAATTCCAGTTGCTCGGCGTGCTCGCGCGCCGGCGCGGCGAGGTGCTGTCGAAGACGACGATCACCGAGCTCGTCTGGGACGTGAACTTCGACAGCAACGCGAACGTCGTCGAAACCGCGATCAAGCGGCTGCGCGCGAAGCTCGACGGCCCGTTCGCGGACAAGCTGCTGCACACGATCCGCGGGATGGGCTACGTGCTCGAGGAACGCGCGGACGACGACGGGCAGGCGAAGCGATGATGACGCGCTCGATTTCGAGACGGCTGTCGGTGCTGTTCGGCGTCGCGTCGCTGTTCGTGTTCACGCTCGTCGGCGTGGGCCTGTTCGCGATGATGGAGCGGCAGTTGTTCGCCGAGCTGCGCGCGACGCTCGACACGCGCACGAAGATCGCCGCGATGATCGTGTCGCACGGCACGACGGCCGCGCGCTTCAGGATCACGCAGGACAAGCTCGCCGATCTCGAGCCGCCCGACGGCTCGACCCGCTATCACGTCGACAGCGCCGATCCCGCGTTCCGCTTCGGCAAGCCGGTCGAGGGCGAGCCCGACGGCTACGCGGCCGACGGCTTCCTGCTGCTGCGCCCGCCCGGCAGCGAGTACGACGTGATGACGAAGACCGTCGTGCTGCCCGCGAGCGGCGAGCGCCCGACACTCACGCTCGTCGTGTCGACCGCGTGCGAGCGCACGCAGAAGATGCTGCGTCACATCGCGCTGACGCTCGCCGCGCTGATCTCGGCCGCGACGCTCGCAACGCTGCTGCTGAGCCGCGCGGTCACGCGCGTCGGGCTCGCGCCGCTCGCGCGGCTGTCGCGCGAGGCGGCCTCCCTCGGCCCGGCGAACCGGCGGCAGCGGCTGCGCACCGACGCGCTGCCGCGCGAGCTGCACGATCTCGCGAGCTCGTTCAACGGCGCGCTCGAGCGGATCGAGCGCGCGCACGAGCGGCTCGAAGCGTTCAACGCCGACGTCGCGCACGAGCTGCGCACGCCCGTCAGCATCCTGATCGGCCAGACGCAGGTCGCGCTCGCGCGCGAGCGCTCGGCGGACCGGCTGCGCGAGACGCTCGAGTCGAATCTCGAGGAGTTCGAACGGCTGCGGATCATCGTCAACGACATGCTGTTCCTCGCGCGCTGCGACCGCGGCGAGCGTGCAACCGATCTCGCCGACGTGTCGCTCGCCGCCGAGGTCACGCGCATGCTCGCGTTCCTCGAGATGTCGCTCGACGACGCGCAACTGCGCGCGGAACTCGCGGGCGACGCGCGCGCGAGCGTCGATCCGTCGCTGTTCGGCCGCGCGATGACGAACCTGCTGATCAACGCGATCCAGCACACGCGGCCGGACAACGCGATCCGCGTGACGATCGCGCCGCGCGGCGAGACGGTCGAGATCGCGGTGTCGAATCCGGGCGAGCCGATCGACGCGATCGCGCGCGCGCATCTGTTCGAGCGCTTCTACCGGATCGAGGAGGCGCGCGCGAACAGCAACGAGAATCACGGGCTCGGGCTGTCGATCGTGAAGGCGGTCGCCGAGATGCACGGCGGCGCCGTGTTCGTGTCGTGCGAAGGCGGCTGGAACACGATCGGCTTCTCGGTCGCCGCGCGGCCGGCCGACGCCGGACCGCACGCGCGCGACGTGCGCCCGGCGGCGGGCGCGCGGCGGCCGGCGTTGAAGACGACTTGAGCTGCGGGCGGCAGCCCGCTCAACGCACCGCGGCCCGCCTCGCCTCCTCGTCCCGCGTCTCGCGAAGCGGCACCGCGTCCTGCCAGCGCCGCACGTAGTCCGGCACGCCGGCGGGCGCGGCGTCCGTGATCGGCGCGAAGTGCGCGTCGCGCATCGGCAGCACGCCCGCCCACACCGGCAGGCCGAGATCCGCTTCGTCGTCCTTCGGGCCGCCCGTGCGGACCTTCGTCGCGGCTTCGTCGAGCGCGATGCGCAGCACCGTCGTCGCCGCGAGCTCGCTCGCGTCGCCCGGCCGCGCGTCGCGGCTTCTGCCCGGCGCGATCCGCTCGACGAACGTGTCGAGCACGGCCGCCTTCTGCGCGTCGGGCACGGCCTCGAACTCGCCGTAGATCACCGCCGACCGGTAGTTCATCGAATGATTGAACGCCGAGCGCGCGAGCACGAGGCCGTCTAGATGCGTGACGGTCACGCACACCTGCGCGCCCGCCGCCGCGAGCTTCAGCATCCGGCTGCCGTTCGAGCCGTGGATGTACAGATGATCGCCTTCGCGCCAGCACGCGGTCGGAATGCAGCGCACGCCCGAGTCGTCGGCGAATGCGACGTGGCACACATACGCATCGTCGAGGATCGCCTCGAGCGTCGGGCGATCGTAGTGGCCGCGATAGGCGGCGCGGCGCACGCGGGTGCGCTCGGTCGGCGCGCTCGGGTCTTGGACGGAATCGGCTGCGGTCGAGGTCATCGGCGTGGCTCCTGCATCGGCATGTTCGTTTCGGAAGACTCGACGATAGAAAATCTGTGGCACCATGAATAGATCCATGCGATCACAAATTTTTGGAGCCACGATGGACTACGGCGTGCTGCTGTCGAACTTCGAGCGGGACAACGCGCACGATGCGCTCGCGCGCGCATCGCAGCAGCACAGGCTCTACGCGTGCCTGCGCGCGGCGATCCTGAACGGCACGCTCGAGCCCGGCACGTATCTGATGTCGTCGCGCGCGCTCGCCGAGACGCTGCGGATCGCGCGCAACACGGTGCTCTACGCATACGAGCGGCTCGTCGCCGAGGGCTTCGTCGTCGCGCGGCGGCAAGGCACGATGGTCGCGCGCGTCGGGCTGCCCGCGGCCAGCGCGGCCGCCTCGCCCGCGAACGCGCGGCCCGCGCTCGCGCGGCGCGTCGCAGGGCTGCCGGACATCGACGCCGACGACGAGCGCGAGCCGCTGCCGTTCCTGCCGGGGATGCCCGCGCTCGACCAGTTTCCGCTCGCGCCGTGGCGGCGCGCGCTCGAGCGCGCGTGGCGGCGCATCGGCCCCGCGCAGCTCGGGCATGCGCCGCTCGGCGGCAATCTGCGGCTGCGGCAGGCGATCGCCGAATACCTGCGCGTGTCGCGCGGAATCGGCTGCGATGCGCAACAGGTGTTCGTCACCGACGGCACGCAGCACGGCCTCGACCTGTGCGCGCGCACGCTCGCCGACTCGGGCGACACCGTCTGGATCGAGAATCCCGGCTACGCCGGCGCGCGCGCGGCGTTCGAGGCGGCCGACCTGCGGCTCGTGCCGATTCCCGTCGATGCGGACGGCCTCGCGCCGAGCGCCGGGCACTGGCGCGCGGCGCCGCCGCGGCTCGTCTACATCACGCCGTCGCATCAGTATCCGCTCGGCGCGGTGATGAGCGTCGAGCGGCGCGTCGCGCTCGTCGCGAACGCGCGCGCGGCGGGCACGTGGATCGTCGAGGACGATTACGACAGCGAGTTCCGCCACTTCGGCGCGCCGCTCGCCGCGCTGCAAAGCCTCGGCGACGACGCGCCCGTCGTCTATCTCGGCACGTTCAGCAAGACGATGTTTCCGACGCTGCGCATCGGCTTCGTCGTCGCGCCGGCGGCGCTCGCGCCGGAGCTGCGCCGCACGATCTGCGCGCTCGCGCCGCGCGGGCGCCTCGCCGAGCAGCTCGCGCTCGCCGACTTCATCGAAGCGGGCCATTTCACGCGGCATCTGCGCCGGATGCGCCGGCTCTACGACGAACGGCGCGGCGCGCTGCAGGCCGCGCTCACGCGCCATCTCGGCGGCGCGCTGACGGTGTCGGGCGGCGCGGGCGGCATGCATCTGTCCGCGCGGCTCGATGCGCCCGTCGCCGACGTCGATGTCGCGCGCGCGGCGCGGGCCCGCGCGATCAGCGTGCGGCCGCTGTCGCGCTTCTGCCTGCCGGGTACCGATTGCACCGCGTACAACGGCCTCGTGCTCGGCTACGGCGCGGTGCCGACCGAGCAGATCGACGCTTGCGTGCGGCAGCTCGGCGCCGCGATCGACGATGCGCGGCACGCCGGGCGGAAGACGGCGCGCAGCGCCGCGAGGTAAACCGGACGGCATGCGAGCGCGCCCGCCCGGCGCCTCCCGGCGCGCCGCCCTCCGCCGCGCCACGTCCCGCGAGACTGCCGACTTCCCCGCTTTCGTCTAAGCTGGTCGCTCGCCGCCGCCTCGCGGCGATCCGTTCTCCCCCTTTTTGCGGAGTCAGCCCATGCACATCGAACTCACCGGCAAGACCGCCCTCGTGACCGCCTCGACCGCCGGCATCGGCCTCGCGATCGCCGAGGGGCTCGCGCGCGCCGACGCACAACTGATCGTCAACGGCCGCAGCGATTCGTCCGTCAAGGCCGCGCTCGCGCATCTGCGCGCCGCGGCGCCCGGCGCGAGCGCGCAAGGCGTCGTCGCGGACCTGTCGGACGCGCAAGGCGCGAAGCGGCTGATCGACGCCGCGCCGTCCGTCGACATCCTCGTCAACAATGCGGGCATCTACGGCCCGAAACCGTTCTTCGACATCGACGACGCCGAATGGGAGCATTTCTTCCAGATCAACGTGATGTCGGGCGTGCGGCTCGCGCGCCATTATCTGAAGGGAATGCTCGAGCGCGACTGGGGGCGCATCGTGTTCATCTCGTCGGAATCGGCGCTCAACATCCCGGCCGACATGATCCATTACGGCTTCACGAAGACCGCGCAGCTATCGATCTCGCGCGGGCTCGCGAAGCTCGCGGCCGGCAGCCGCGTGACCGTGAACGCGGTGCTGCCCGGCCCGACGATGTCCGACGGCGTGAAGGCGATGCTGAAGGCGACGGCCGACGCCCGGTACCAGAGCGTCGAGCAGGCGGGCGTCGATTTCGTGCGCGCGCATCGGTCGAGCTCGATCATCCAGCGGCCGGCGACTTGCGACGAAGTCGCGAATCTCGTCGTCTACGTGTGCTCGCCGCAGGCGTCCGCGACGACGGGCGCGGCGCTGCGCGTCGACGGCGGCGTCGTCGACACGATCGCGTAGCGAAGAATCGGGCCGCGCGGTCGGGCCGCGCGGCCGAGCCGTTCAGCCGGCCCGCCGCTCACGCGCGCGGCTCGTCGCGCGTCGCGCGCGCGCCGCCGCCGCCGCGCAGCAGCCCGGCGCGGTCGGCTTCCGCGCAAGTCGCGAAGCCGTGCCCCGAAACGACGCCGCGCCGGTCGAACACGACGTAGTACGTCCGGTGGTCGTTGCCGTGCCGCAAATCGTAGTTGTAGCAGACGCCCGTGCCGTTGCGCATCATCCAGACGCTTGCCGGATTGCCGCCCGCCTTCACGATCTGCGTCTGCGTCGCACCCGGCTGCGCGGCCGCCTTCGGCAGCGGCAGCCTCGCGTACGAGAACGAGTCGAACCAGCCGCTGAACCACGAACAGCCGCTCATCAGCAGCGCGGCGGCGAGCGGGCAAGCAAGGGCGGAAACGGTGCGGTTCGTCGTCTGGATTGGCATGCTGCTCTAGCTCGGCGGCACGATGCCGTCGCAGTGGAAAACTGCATGCTAATCGACGTTTCGCTGTCTTTTTGTTGAATTTTTAAAAACAGCCGGAAAAACAACGCGCCGTTCGTTCGGCGCGCGCCGTCAATCGACCCACTCCGCCCATAGCACGGTCAGCACCGTCATCAATGCGGGGCCGACGAACAGGCCGAGCAGCCCGAACGTCTCCGCGCCGCCGAGGATGCCGAACAGCACGAGCAGGAACGGCAGCCGCGCGGAACTGCCAATCAGCACCGGCCGCACGAAGTGCTCGGCGACGAACACGACGACGGCCCCGAACGCCGCGAGCCCGATCGCCCAGCCGAGCGCGCCCTGCACAAAAAGCCACAGCGCCGCGCCGCCGAACACGAGCGGCGCGCAGAACGGCAGCATCGCCGCGACCGCGGTGACGAGGCCGAGCAGCGCCGCATGCGGCAGGCCCGCGAACGCGTACGCGAGCCCGAGCAGCACGCCTTCGCCGAAGCCGACGACGACGAGCCCCGTCACCGTCCCGTACACGGCGGCCGCCATCCGCCGCAGCAGCGCCGCGCCGCTTTCGCCGAACGCGCGCCGCACGCCGGTGAGGAGCGCCCCTGACAGGCGCGGGCCCGCCTGGAAGATCACGAACAGCGTGACGAGCATGAAGCCGAACAGCACCGCCGCGTGCGCGAGCCGCGAGCCGAAGTGCCGGCCGAACGTGACGACGCTCCCGCCGTCGACGCTCTTCACCGCGCTCGCCGGATGCAGCGGCTTCGCGAGATTCGCCTGCCACCACGCGCTCGCCTGCTGCGAGCCGAACGGCAGATGCGACAGCGCGTCGGGCGCCGGAATGCCGGTCTGCTCGGCGCGATGCAGCCAGCCGAGCAGCTCGTGGCTCTGCTCGACCGCCTCGACGAGCCCCGCCGCGATCGGCACGACGACGAGGAGCGCAACCGCCGACGTCAGCGCGGCGGCGACGAGCGTCGCGCGGCCGTGGAACGCGGGCAGCGCGTCGATCCGGCGCAGCGCGGGCCACAGCGCGATCGCGACGACGCACGCCCACGCGATCGCCGGCACGAAATCGCGGATCACCCACAACGCGAGCGCGACGAGCGCCGCATACAGCGCGCCGAGCGCGATCGACTGGGCCTTCGGACGGCCGGCGGGCTCCGGCGGGACAGACGCGTTCTGGACCATGAGGACTCTTGGCAAAATATGCGAGCGCGGCGCGCCGACACCGCCATCTTAAAGGATGCGCGCGAGCGCGCCGGCGCGGCGGCCGACCGTCGCGCGCGGCCGGGTTCAGCGCAGCGTTTTCGTCATGAACACGCGGCTCGTGCCGGGCGGATCGCACGGCACCTCGCCGAAGCGGCGCCAGCCGAACTTTTCGTGGAACGCGGGCGCCTGGCCGCTGATCACGTAGAGCACGGCCGCGCCGCAGCCGCGCTTGCGCGCTTCGTCCTCGGCGAGCCGCAGAATTTCGCTGCCGACGCCTTCGCCGAGCAGCGCCGTCAGCCGACGACGTGATAGCCGCCGTCGATGTACTCGACGTTGCCCGTCAGCGCGGCTGCGTCGTCGCTCGCGAGGAACGCGGCGACCTGGCCGACGTCGTCGATGTCGACGAGACGATGGCCGGGCGTGCGCTCGCGAACGCGTTCGAGCAGCGCGTCGAAGCGATCGATGCCCGATGCGGCGCGCGTCTTCAGCGGCCCGGGCGACAGCGCGTGCACGCGGATGCGCCGCGGCCCGAGCTCGGCGGCGAGATAGCGCACCGAGCTCTCGAGCGCCGCCTTCACGGGCCCCATCAGGTTGTAGTCCTCGACCGCCCGCTCGGCGCCGTAGAACGTGACCGTCAGCAGGCAGCCGCCGTTCGCCATCAGCGGCTCGGCGAGATGCGCGACGCGGATGAACGAATGGCACGACACGTCCATCGCCATCGCGAAACCCGCCTGCGAGCAGTCGGTCACGCGGCGATGCAGGTCTTCCTTCGGCGCGTACGCGATCGAGTGCAGCACGAAGTCGAGCTGCCCCCACTCTTGCGCGATGCGCGCGAACACGCCTTCGAGCCGGCCGGGCTCGCGCACGTCGCACGGCACGACGAGCCGGCTGTCGAGACGCTCCGCGAGCGGCCGCACATAAGGCTCGGCCTTCTCGTTCAGGTACGTGATCGCGAGCTCGGCGCCCTGCTCGCGCATGATCCGCGCGCAGCCGAACGCGATGCTGCTTTCGTTTGCGATGCCGATGATCAAGCCACGCTTGTGCTGAAGTCGCATTGGGATCTCCTTCGACGGTCGTTCGACGGGGGCAGGCGGCACGCGGAATCGCGCGGTGCGGTTCGGGTTGCGCGAGGATGCGCGAGTGCGGCGCATTCACGCCGTGAATGCCCGGCTGCGGTTCATGTTCGCGGGCAGGCGGCCTCGCGCCGCTCGCCCGAAAACTGTCGGCGATCGATGCGGACCAGGAGTTGATCGATATCAATCGGAGAGCGAAACGTGCGCCGCATTTCGCCGGCTGAATGCGGCTCGCGATTCATTGCAGAAAGATGACGCGCCGAGCGCGACGCGCAATATCGGGCCGGCAATTTCATTCCAGGCGGACGACATCGCACCGTCCGCCTTCTACGGAACCGCCCACGCAATGACGACGCCGATCGGACATGGGAGGCTCTCCACGCACCCGCGCGAACCTCATGCGCGGCGGCATGGCATGCAGCAGACCGGCAACGAACATACGGCATCACGCATTCGAAGCCGCGGCCGCCAACGCGCTTGATGCGCACGCACGAACGCCTCGCCGCCTCGACACCGACGAAGCGCCGGCGCGTCACGCCGTCACGCCGCGCGATAACGCTCGAGCCAATGCGCATACGGCGCGGGCAGCGTCCAGGACGCGCGATCGACGCCGAGCTCGAGCGCCGCGCGATACGGCCAGTGCGGATCGGCGAGATGCGCGCGGCCGACCATCACGAGATCGAGCTGCCCGTCGCGGACGACGCGCTCCGCGAGCGCCGGCGCATCGATCCCCCACGCGGACGCGACGGGCAGTTGCGCTTCGCGGCGCACCCGCTCCGCAACGGGCGCGAGAAACGCGGGGCCCCACGGAATGCGCGCGTCCGGCGTCGAGAAGCCGATCGTCACGCTCAGCAGGTCGAGCCCCTCCCGCTTGAAGCGCTTCGCGAGCCCGATCGATTCGGCGAGCGTCTCCTCGTCGCGGCCGTCGTACTCGATCACGCCGAAGCGCGCGGTGAGCGGCAGACGCTCGGGCCACACCTCGCGCACGGCCGCGAGCGTCTCGACGAGAAAGCGCCCGCGGTTCTCCGCCGAGCCGCCGTACGCGTCGGTGCGCCGGTTCGAATGCACCGAGAAGAAACTCTGCGCGAGATAGCCGTGCGCGAAATGCAGCTCGAGCCATTCGAAGCCCGCGTCGAGCGCGCGCTTTGCGGCCGCCGCGTAATCGGCCTTCACGCGCGCGATGTCGTCCGCTGTCATCTCGCGCGGCGCCTTCGGCAGATGCGCGCCGTACGGCACCGCCGACGGCGCGATCGTCTGCCAGCCGCGCACGTCGCCCGCGGCGATGTGGTCGTCGCCTTCCCACGGCCGGTTCGCGCTCGCCTTGCGCCCCGCGTGCGCGAGCTGGATGCCGGGCACCGCGCCCGCTGCCTTGATCGCGTCGACCGAGCGCGCGAACGCGGCGGCCTGCCCGTCGTTCCAGAGGCCGGTGCAGCCCGGCGTGATGCGGCCTTCCGGCGACACCGCGGTCGCCTCCGCGATCACGAGCCCCGCGCCGCCGCGCGCGACGCCCGCGAGATGCACGTGATGCCATTCGTTCGGCACGCCGTCCTCGGCGACGTACTGACACATTGGCGGCACCGCGATGCGGTTGCGCAGCTTGATGTCCTTCAGTTGAAACGGTTCGAACAACGCGGCCATCTACGACTCCTTCGGTATTCGTGTTGCGGTCGGTGGGGTGACTCGGGTGATGCTGCGATTGCGATCTGAGCGGCCGCCCGCGCCGCGCGTCACGCCTTGAGCAGATCGAGCAGCGCTTCGGCAACCGGCTCCGACGACGCCGGGTTCTGCCCGGTGACGAGCAGCCCGTCGACGACGACGTGCGGCGCCCAGTCGGCCGCGCGCGAGTAGCGGCCGCCGTTCGTCTTCAGCATGTCCTCGACGAGGAACGGCACGACCTCGGTGAGCTCGACGGCCGCCTCCTCGCTGTTCGAGAAGCCCGTGACGTTGCGGCCCTTCACGAACGGCTCGCCCGACGGCCCCTTCACGTTGCGCAGCACGCCGGGCGCATGGCAGACGGCCGCGACGGGCTTGTTCGTCGCAATCGCGCGCTCGATCAGCGCGATCGAATGACGGTCCTCGGCGAGGTCCCACAGCGGGCCGTGGCCGCCGGGGTAGAACACCGCGTCGTAATCGTCGATCGACACGCCGGCGAGCCTGCGCGTCGACGCGAGCGCGGCCTGCGCTTCGGAATCCTTGTCGAAACGGCGCGTCGCGTCGGTCTGCAACGCCGGATCGCTGCTCTTCGGATCGACGGGCGGCAACCCGCCGCGCGGCGACGCGAGCGTGAGCTCGGCGCCGGCGTCCTGCAGCGCGTAGTACGGCGCGGCCAGTTCCTCGAGCCAGAAACCGGTTTTCTTGCCGGTCGTGCCGAGTTCGTCGTGCGAAGTGAGAACCACGAGAATCTTCATCTGAATGCCCTCCTTGGAGTCTTGAGAATCAGGCGGCGCGGCCTGGGCGGACCCGCTATTAGACCAGTCGTCTACAAAATGGCCGCAAAAAACGCGGCGGCGCGATTTCCATCTTCCGCGCCGCCGCGCATGACATTCGTGTTCAGCGCGCTCCCGGCAGACCGAGGATGCGGCGCGTGCTCGCCATCGCGACCGCGAGCGGCTCGCCGCTGCGCCGGATCTTTTCGATCAGCGTCGCGCCGACCCACAGCTCGTACAGCATCGCGGCCGTCTGCTGCGCATCGAGGTCGACCTTCAGCGAACCGTCGTCGAACGCCGCCGCGATGCACGCGGCGAGCCGCGCGACGATCTGCGACGTGCCGCGCTCGAGCGCCGCGCGCATCGCCTCCGACAGATCGCAGACCTCGGCGCCGAGCTTGACGACGAGGCACTTGCCTTCCGGGTCGTTGCCCGTCTGCATCTGCTGCCATTGGGTCCAGTAGCGCATCAGCCGGTCGATCGCGGCGCCGGAGCCGCGCACGAGCAACTCGTCGAGGTGCGCGAGGTAGTCGTCGAAATACGATTCGAGGATCGACTCGCCGAACGCCTCCTTCGACCCGAAATAATGGTAGAACGACCCCTTCGGTACGCCGGCCGCCGCCAGAATCTCGTTCAGGCCGACGCCCGTGAAGCCCTTGCAGAGCATGATGGGCTTGGCGGTGTCGAGGATGTGCTGCCGGACGTCGGCGGTGGTTGCGGCGTTCATGGGGGTGGATGATAACGCGGAATTAGACCGGTCGTCTAGTAACGGAACCAGCCCTGGGCGCGGCATGGAATGCGCCCGAAAGCGCGGTCGACCGGTCGCGCGACGCGCGTCGTCGTCGACGGCGACGGCGACGGCGACGCGCGATCTTTCGCCACGCCACCCCGGCATCGGCGCGCCGATGCCCCGATACCGCAACGCCTCACGCCCCCTTCGGTATTCCAACGCGCGTGACGCACGCATATCATTCGCGCATCGCGCATCCGCAGGGCCAGCGGCGCGCGCCGGCTCCGACGAACGAACCGGCGCGCTCGCCTGCGCGGCGCAGCACACAGGAATCCTAGATGAACACCAAGCGTTCCCGGACGGAACTCGTCGCCGCGCTGCTCTGGGCGGCGCTGTATCTCGCGAGCGGCTATCTCTCGCACGCGCTCAACGGTCCCGTCCGGATGACGGGCTACATCTGGCTGCCGGCCGGCGTGACGATCGGCGCATTCATGTTGCGGCCCGTGCGCGAATGGCCGATGCTGGCCGCCGCGTTCCTCGTCGCGCAGCTCGCGCTGACGGGCATCGAGCACGGCAACCTGTTCAACGCGGCGCTGTTCGCGATCGACGAGGTCGGCGCGGCCGCGCTCGCGGTAGGGTTCGTGCGGCGCATCCGTTTCTCGCTCGAAGGCCTGTATTTCCTGCGCTCGGTGATCCTCGCCGGCGTGATCGCGGGCGTGCTCGGCGCGATCGGCGGGGCGGCCTGGTACACGGTCGTCAACGGCGCGTCGTTCGTCGGTGTCGGCCTCGTGTGGGCGGCGTCCGATTTCGTCGGCGTGCTGCTCGTCACGCCGGTGCTCGCGTCGTGGTCGCGCTTTCGCGCGCACCGCTCGGGCGATCACGAGCGCTTCGACCTGATGCTCGGCGTCGTCGCGTTCGCACTGGTCGTGATCGGCGCCTTCGCGATCTTCGACGGCGACAGTGCGTCGAAATTCGGCGTCGGCCCGGGCTTCGCGATGACCTACATCCCGCTGTTCCTGACTGTCGCGGTGACGCTGCTGCTGGGCGGCCGCGCGGGCTCGTCGTCGGTGCTCGCGCTCGCGCTGATCGTGATCATGCAGACCGCGCAGGGTGACGGCCCGTTCGCGTCGCTCGACGCGCATCACGGCCGTTCGCTGCTCGAGGCGCAGCTCTATCTCGCGGTCGCGTCGCTGCTGGTGCTGGCGGTGAGCACGCTGAAAACGACGCGCGAGCGCGTGCGCGAACATGCGGCGGTGCTGCAGAACAACATGGAGCTCGCGCTCGCGAGCGCCGGCCAGATCGCGTACGTGCTCGATCCGCCATCCGGGCGGATCGACTGGAGCGGCGACATCGAGCGCGTATTCGGCGTCGGCGTCGACGCCGCGCAGATCGCGAGCGTACCGCTCGTGCTCGAACGCGTGCATCCCGGCGACCGCGACGCGCTGCGCGACTACTGGCGCGCCGAGATCGCGGGCGAGGATCGCGCGCCGCTGTCGCTGCGCGTCGTGCAGCGCGACGGCGGCACGCAGACGATCACCGATCACGGCGCGCCGCTGCTCGATTCGAACGTCGACGTGGCGCTCGTCGCGGGCGTCTGGCAGATCGAGCGCGTGTGGCCGGCGGACGAATGAGCGAGCGGGCGTCATGACCGGCCAAACGGGCATTCTGCTGATCCACGGGCTCGGCGGGACACAGTACGATCTCGGCTCGCTGCACAAGGCGATGCGCCGGGCGGGCGGCGATACGCACATGATCACGCTGCCGGGGCACGGCACGCGCCCCGAGGATCTCGTCGACGTGCGCGCGGAAGCGTGGCTCGACGCGGTCACCGCGCAGTATCGCGCGCTCGAGCGCGAGTACGACACCGTGCATGTCGCGGGCATGTGCATGGGCGCGCTCGTCGCGCTGCTGCTGTGTCAGCGCGTGCGGCACACGCGCGGGCGGCTCGCCCTGCTGGCCACGCCGATGTTCATCGACGGCTGGTCGACGCCCTGGTATCGATCGCTGCGACATCTGCTGTATCGCGTGCCCGGCGTGTCGGAGCGGCTGCGCGTCGACGAGGACGAGCCGTTCGGCATCAAGAATCCGACGATTCGCGCGATCGTGAAGAAGAAGTTCGAACGTCAGGACAACTTTCATTATCCGTGGGTGCCGCTTGCCTGCATTCGCCAGGTCGACCGGATGCGGAACTGGGCGCGCGCGGCCACAGCCGACACGCACTGCCCGACGCTCGTGCTGCATGCGCGCGAGGACGAGCTGACGAGCCTGCGCTCGGCGGACTTCCTGCTGAAGAACATGCCCGACGCGCGCGGGATCGTGCTGGAGAACAGCTACCACATGATCTGCGCGGACAATGATCGCGACGAAGTCGCCCGGCAGGTGCTGACGTTTTTCGGCTTCGATCCGTCGCATGCGGTGAGCCCGGCGATGGCGCGCAGGATGGGGCGAGTCGATCCGTGAGCACGATCGGGCCGCCGCGCTCCCTCCCGGATTACGACGCTATCTTCGATCCCATCCGCCAAGCCCGAGAGGAGAAAAGCAGCAAGCAACCGGGCGATCCCGAAAAAGCAGCGCGCGATGCTCGCCGCGATTGCCGCTGACCGCCCTCCCGCACATCTTTTGCCCGGTAGCGATGCACTCGGGCTCGTGCGCGACAGGTTGTTGGCATTGGCGGACAAGATCCGTGCGTGGGAGGCTGTGACGGTCTCGACGGGCGGCTGACGCTCGCCGGAGCCGGGGGCTGCCGAGCCCCTCCGGCTCCGGAAAGGCGCGGTGCGCAATCATGATGCGGCAGTCCGCTACCGCCTCACCCGCGACTCTCGAGCCAATGCACGCTGAACAACCGCGCATCGTCGATCCACACCGTCCCCGGCGTGAACCCCGCCGCCTGCGCGAGCGCGCGAAACCCGTCGACCGTGAACTTGTGCGAGTTCTCGGTATGCAGCGTCTCGCCCGCCTCGAACCGGAACGCGTAGCCCGCCACGCGCACCGTCTGCGCGCGCCGGCTCACGAGATGCATCTCGATGCGCTGATGGTCGACGTCATAGAACGCGCGATGCGCCCACGCGTCGAGCGCGAAATCCGCGCCCAGCTCGGCGTTCGCACGCTCGAGCAGATTCAGGTTGAACGCAGCCGTCACGCCCGCCGCATCGTTGTACGCGCGATGCAGGATCGACACGTCCTTCACGAGATCGACACCGATCAGCAGCCCGCCGCCCTCGAGCAGCGAAGCCGCGCGCCGCAGGAACGCCGAAGCCTCGTCCCGCGAGAAATTGCCGATCGTCGAGCCGAGGAAGCAGCCGACACGCCGCCCATTCACCCGCTCGATCGCGCGCAATTGCTCGGACTGCAGATAATCGGCGACGACGGGCTGCACGTCGAGCCACGGATACGCGTCGCGCAACGCGGCGGCCGACTGCGCGAGATGCTCGGCCGAGATGTCGACGGGCAGATAGCGCACGGGCGGATTCGACGCCGCGCACGCGTCGAGCAGCACGCGGATCTTCGACAGCGACCCCGCGCCGAATTCGATCAGGTTCGCGTCGCGGCCGATCTGCGCGGCGATCTCGTGCGCGCGGCGCTTCAGGATCGCGAGCTCGGTGCGCGTCGGATAGTACTCGGGCAGCTCGCAGATGCGGTCGAACAACGCGGAACCCGCCGCGTCGTAGAAATATTTCGGCGCGATGCTGCGCGGCGAGCGGCGCAGCCCCGCGAGCAGATCATGGCCGAACGCGCTGTCGCGCATCGTGTCGATCGCCACGCCCGCGGCGGCTTCATCCATCCGTTCAGAGATCTCTCGCAAGACGCACTCCCGTGAATTGCCAGCGCGCGGCCGGCGGAAAGAAGTTTCGATACGTCGCGCGCGCATGCCCGGGCGGCGTCGCGGCGCTGCCGCCGCGCAGCACCTGCTGCCCGACCATGAACTTGCCGTTGTATTCGGCCGCGACGCCCGCCATCGGGCGAAAACCCGGATACGGGTCGTACGACGAGCGCGTCCATTGCCACGCGCAGCCCGTCATCTGCGCGATGCCCGGCGCGTCGAACGCCGCCTCCCATTCGGCCTCGGTCGGCAGCCGCGCGCGCGCCCATTCGGCGTACGCGGCCGCTTCGTAGAAGCTCACGTGCGACACGGGCGCGTCGCGCATCAGCGGCCGCAGGCCGCCCAAGCCGAACTCGCGCCAGCCGAGCCCTTCGCCGCCGTCGGACGCGATCCAGTAGAGCGGCGCCTTCCACCCTTCGCGCTGCGCGATCGCCCAGCCGTCGGACAGCCAGAACTCCGGGCGCGCGTAGCCGCCGTCGTCGATGAACGCCGCGTATTCGCCGTTCGTCACGAGCCGGTCCGCGATCTCGTGCGGATGCAGCATCGTCCGATGGCGCGGCCGTTCGTTGTCGAACGAAAAGCCGCGGCCGTCGTGGCCGATCTCGACGATGCCGCCCGGCCGCGGCAGCCAGCGCATCGCGCCGTTCGTGCGCCGCGCATCGGCCGAAGGCGTCGCGTCGCCGCTTCGATACGCGGGCAGCAGCGGATTCAGCGAGAACGCATGCAGGATGTCCGTCAGGATCAGCTCCTGGTGCTGCTGCTCGTGATGCAGGCCGAGCGTGATCTCCGGCTCGATCGCGATCAGCGTTGGCAGATCGGACGTGCGCAGCAGGCCGAGCAGCGCGTCGTCGACGTGACGCCGATAGCGATGCACGTCGTCCAGCGACGGACGCGACAGCATTCCGCGCTGCGGCCGCGCATGGCGCGGGCCGAGCGCTTCGTAATACGAATTGAAGAGATACGGATAGCGCGAATCGAACAGCTTGTAGCCGCGCGCATGCCGCGCGAGGACCACGGTCTCGAAGAACCATGTCGTGTGCGCGAGATGCCACTTCGTCGGACTCGCGTCCGGCATCGATTGCAGCGCCTGGTCCTCCGCGGACAACGGCTCCGCGAGCTCGACGCTGTATCGGCGCACGTCCGTGAAGCCGCGCGCGAGGTCCGACGCGAGACTGCGCGCCGTTTCTTCGTTCTTCGTCATGTGCATCGTCCCGACTGGATGGCTCGCCCGCGCGCCGTGCAACGCGCCCGTGAACCCATGTAACAAAGAATAGGACACGCGCGCGGCGTCGCGACCGCGATCGCGACGCCGCGCGCGCACCGCTTTCGCGGCGCACCCCGTTGGCGTGATGAATGTTTCGGCGTCAGCCGATCTTGATCGAGTCGACGCGATCCGGATAGAACGCGAGATGGCCGGCGATCTGCCTGACCGCGTCGTGCGGCGTTTCGTACGACCAGATCGCATTGACGCCGCGCTCGCCGGCGCCCTTGATGCTGTAGTAGGACGCGTCGCCCTTGTACGGGCAGTGGCTCTCGTGCGTCGTGCGTTCGAGTCGCGCGAGATCGACGTCCTTGCGCGGCACGTACTGCACCGGCGGATACGACGCCTCGCGCAGCGTGAGCGCGTCGCGCGTGTCGGCGAGCGTGTGGCCGGCCGCCTTGACGACGACGCGCTCGCCCGTCGCCTCGATCGTGATCGGATGGTCCGGGCCAGGAACCTTGACTGTATGACTTGACTCAGTCATGAAAGCGCCTCCGGTTGCAAAACACGTCGGATGTCGGGCACATCGTACGCCGCTGCGGCGCGGCGGACGACGCGCGAGCCGCGAATTCTGAAGTTCCGGCGAACGAACAATCCTCGTTGCAGACGCGGTTAATTGCAAGGTGTACGGCGCTCGAAAGCAGCGCGCGCGATTCATCCGATCTCGCGTGCGCGCAGATTCCATTCCCATTTGCCGAAAGCGTCCGGCTGGTCGACGATGCGCGTCGCCCTTTTTGCATGGACCGTCTCGCGCGGCGAGGTTCCCCGGTCTTCGTTCACATGCAACGAACCGTTCGCGCGCGCAACGCCGCGCCAACCGCGTGCCGCGCTCATCAATTTTTACTGAAATTACGACAAATACATTAAATAAAACCATCGCCAAGCACATACCATAGCGGCCAACACTGGCTATGGCGTTTCACACGGCGGATATTCACCGAACGGGCGCCTCCGTTTCATCCTCGCGACGCGTCGCACACGTGCGCGCGCCGCCTTGACTTCGCAGAGAGATTCATGCCCCGCCCCATCGTCGCCCGCATTCACCCCGACGCCGTCGCGCACAATCTTGCAATCGTCCGGCAAAAAGCGCCGAGCTCGCGCGTCTGGTCAGTCGTCAAGGCGAACGCCTACGGTCACGGCATCGAGCGCATCTATCCGGCGCTCGCCGGCGCGGACGGCATCGCGCTGCTCGACCTCGACGAAGCGGTGCGCGTGCGCGAGCTCGGCTGGACGAAGCCCGTGCTGCTGCTGGAAGGCATCTTCGACGCGGCGGACGTCGAGACCGCGGATCGCTATCGGCTGACGGTCGCCGTGCATGGCGACGAGCCCTTGAAGCTGCTGACGTCGTCGAAGACGGCGCGCCCGATCGACATCCAGTTGAAGATGAACTCCGGGATGAACCGGCTCGGCTATCGTCCGGACGCGTTCCGCGCCGCGTGGGAACGCGCGGCCACCGCGCCGTCGATCGGCCGCATCGCGCTGATGATGCATTTCGCGAACGCCGACGACGGCGAGATCGACTGGCAGATGAGCATGTTCGACGCCGCGACGGACGGCCTGCCCGGCGAGCGCACGCTGTCGAACTCGGCCGCCGTGCTGTGGCATCCGCGCGCGCACCGAGACTGGGTGCGGCCCGGCACGATCCTGTACGGCGCGTCGCCGACGGGCGCGACCCGCCACGTCGCGGACGTGCCGCTGCGGGCCGCGATGACGGTCACGAGCCGGATCATCGGCGTGCAGACGCTGTCGCCGGGCGAGACGGTCGGCTACGGGCGCCGCTTCGCGGCCGGGCGCGCGATGCGCATCGGTGTCGTCGCGTGCGGCTATGCGGACGGCTACCCGCGCCACGCGCCCACCGGCACGCCGATCGCGGTGGACGGCGTGCGCACGCAAGTCGTCGGTCGCGTGTCGATGGACATGCTGACCGTCGACCTCACGCCGTGCCCGAACGCGGGCGTCGGCTCGACGGTCGAGCTGTGGGGCGAGCAGGTGCGCGTCGACGACGTCGCGCAAGCCGCGGGCACGATCGGCTACGAGCTGATGTGCGCGCTCGCGCGGCGCGTGCCGGTCGTCGTCGATCCGTATCCCGCCGCCACCGCGCACGCGGAGCCCGCACGGACCGGGAGCCACGGGCGCTGAGCGGAGCATGGGCCGGCGCTTCTACGCGTCGCCGCATCGGCTCGCACGATCCCACGGGCGCCGCATGCGACGCCCGTGGGCGGCCGCCCCGCGCGCGGCATGCGCATGCACCCGCCGCTCACGTCCGCCAGCGCGGCGGCCGCTTGTCGAGAAACGCGTCGATGCCCTCGCCCGCGTCCGCTTCCATCATGTTGCGCGCCATCACGTCGGACGCATACGCGTATGCATCGTCGAGCGGCATCTGCCGCTGCCGGTAGAACATCGCCTTGCCGTAGCGCACCGCGGCCGGGCTCTTCGACACGATCGCCGCGACCGTGCGCGCGACGGCCGCGTCGAGCGCGTCCGCCGGCACCGCCTCGTTGACGAGGCCCCAGCCGACGGCCGTCGCCGCGTCGATGAAGCGCCCGGTGACGAGCATGTCGAACGCGCGCTTCGCGGATACGTTGCGCGACAGCGCGACCGCGGGCGTCGCGCAGAACAGCCCGACGTCGATGCCGGACACCGCGAAGCGCGCCGTGTCGGCAGCGATCGCGAGATCGCAGGACGCGACGAGCTGGCAGCCCGCCGCCGTCGCGATCCCGTGCACGCGCGCGACGACGGGCATGGGCAGCGCGCGGATCGCCTGCATCACGCGGCTGCATCGGCCGAACAGGTCGCGGTAGTACGCGAGATCGGGCGTGCCGCGCATCTCGCGCAGATCGTGGCCCGCGCAGAACGCGCGGCCTTCGGCGGCGAGCACGACGCAGCGCACGCGCGGATCGCCGGCGAGCGCCGCGAGCTCGCACTGCAACGCGTCGAGCAGCGCCTCCGACAGCGCGTTGAACTGCGACGGCCGGTTCAGGCGCAGCGTCGCGACGCCGTCGCGATCGTCGCGCACGAGCGGCGGCGCGAACGCCTGGCTGGATGGTTCCATGTCTTCCTCCTCGATGGGCACGCTGGGCACACGGTTCGCGCCGGGGCCGGCGCAAGCGTCGCCCGGCGCGTGTCGAACAAAGGTATACCGTATCCCGAACGGATCAAACCGCGTGGCGTCAAGCGATGCGCACGAGCGAATCCGTCGATGCGGCGAAAAACCGACACCGTCCGACGGAGCGCGCCGCGGCAGTGGACATCGTCGGAAAAAGCTGTATATTCATACAGCTCGCGCCGCCGGTTTTCCATGCGAGAATCGCGTGCCGCCGGGCAGCCCGCCGAGCCGCTCGCGTTTCGGCGCGGCGGCCGAGGCGGATCGGGCATCGCGAGACGGGCCACGGAGAAGACATAGTGAAACTGGTTGGATGCGGATTGCTGTTGTTGGCTTTCACAGCCTCGACATTGGCGGGCGAACGCTACGTCGAGATCTGGAATCCGCCCGAAGCGCGCACCGGCTCGAGCACCGGCGCGCGCCACGACCCGCCTGCCCGCAAACCGGCCGCCCCTGCCGCGAAGCGCAAGCGCGTCGCGCCGCACGTCGTCGAGGCGCGGATGCATCATCCGCCCACGGCCGTGAAGATCGCGCCGAAGCCGCGCGCGATCGAGGACGACGCACCGCGCCCCGCACCCGCGCTGCCGTCGCCCGCCGCCCCCGACATCCCCCGCCTGTTCACGCCGGACGGCAACGTGCTGCGCGTCGGCATGCGCGGCTATCGCGCCGACGTCGAGCGCTGACCGAAACGGCGCGTCGCTTCGGCGTCGATTCGGCGTCGGTGTGCATCGGGTATGCATCGGCACGCGCCGCGCCGACAGCCGCGCCGTCACGCCCGGCCCGGCATGTGCGATCGATGCCGCTGCTCGCCCATGCGCGACAGCGCCCGGCCGCCGGCACGACCCGGAACGACGATTGACGCGACGCCCGGCTTCCAGCATGATCGCTCGCATGGCCCACGTCACTTTCACCGCGACTACGACGACCACGACCGCCGATGGCGGGTCGTGAGGTCAGTACGTCGGCTTCGATTCACTCAACGTATTCACCCAAGGCCCCGCCCGCGAAGGACGGGGCCTTGTCGTTTCTCCGTCCGCCGCGGGCAATACCGGAGAAACACGATGAACGCGCCACGCGCCTCACGCCGCGCCCTTCTGATCGTCGACATGCAGCATGGCTTGTTCAACGGCCCCGACCGGCCCCACGCGGGAAGCCGCGTCCTCGATAACATCAACCGGCTGATCGGCAAGGCTCGCGAAGCCGATGCCCCCGTTTTCGCGGCCCGGCACACGGGCCCGCAGGGCTCGCCGATCGCGCCGGGCAGCCCGCTGACCCGGTTGCTGCCCGATCTTGCCGTGCGCGCGAACGTCGACACGCTATTCGACAAGACTCGCCCGAATTGCTTTCTCGGCACTGGCCTGGCGGCCTGGCTCGCCGACGCCGGCATCGACGAACTGGTCGTCACAGGCATGAAAACGGAGTACTGCGTCGACACGACGTGCCGCGCGGCCGCCGATCTGGGTTTCCGGCCGGTGCTGGTCGCCGACGCGCACACTTGCCATGGACACGTCGGCGCTATCCGCTCGCGCGATCATCGAGCATCACAATCTGACGTTGAACGGCGCGTTTGCGACGCTCGAAGACACCGCGAACTGCCGGTTCTGACCAGCGCCGATCGGGCGCGTCCGTCCGATCGCTTGCCCGGACGCGCGGCAAACGCGGCGAGCAGCGCATGCCGCGGCATGCCGCGACGCGAGCGCACGCCGCCACGCCCAAAGCAAACAGCCGGCCCGAAGGCCGGCTGCTCGTGCGACTGCCCGCGCGACGCAAGCGCCGCGCCGACGCGTGCGCTTAGAAGCGGTGGATCAGACCGACGCCGAGGCCCACCTGGCTGCGCGACGATGACGGCGACGTGTTGAAGCCGTCGCCGATCGACGCAGTCGCATCGATGATCTTGCCGCCCGCGAGCGTCTTGCCGTTCGCGCGCTGGTACGCCTCGACCGCATAGAGGCCCGTGCGCTTCGACAGGCTGTAGTACTGCGACAGCGTGAACTGGTGGTACTGCGCGGCGCTCGTGATGCCGTTCGATTGCGTCGCGCGCGTGTACGCGTAGCCGCCCGCGAAATCCCACTGAGCCGACGGCTTGAAGTGCAGCACCGCGCCCGCGGTGTTGAAGATCGCCGTGTTGCGGAACGCCGAGTTCACGCCCGGGATGTACTGCACGTTCGAGTACGACACCGAGACGTCCCACGCGGGCGAGAACTGGTAGCCGGCCGTCACCGCGACGCGCTGCTGCGCCTGCGCGGTCTTGTAGCCGTTGTTGATCGCGGACACGGCCGTCTGCGCGCCGCCGTTCGACGTCGTCGAATTCGCGCCCCAGTCGCCGCCGCCCGACGTCGAGTTGTTCACGCGCTGGAACGCCGCCGCGATGCCGAGCGGACCGTTCATGTACTGGATGCCCGCGCTCCACGTGGAACCGGCGTTCACGCTGCCCGGCTGGCCGCCGAACGCATATGAGCCGCCGAACGTGAAGCCGTAGAACTTCGGCGACAGGTAGACGAGCGAATTGTTCGCGCGATAGCTGGTGTCGAGCGAATCGATGTCGCCCGGATGCGCGCCGAAGTAGCCGGTGAGCCAGGTCGTCGGGCTGTATGGCGACAGCAGCGTGTAGTACGCGGTGTATTGACGGCCGGCCGTCAGCGTACCGTACGTCGGGTTGGTCAGGCCGACCCACGCCTGACGCGTGAAGATGCCGCCCGCGAACTGCGACGTGCCGTTGGCCGTGCTGAAGCCCGATTCGAGCTGGAAGATCGCCTTCGAGCTGCCGCCGAGGTCCTCGCTGCCCTTCAGGCCAAAGCGGCTGCCCGCCCACACGCCCGTCGACATCTTCACGGCCGAGCGGCCGCCTGTCGTCGAGCCGAGCGACGTGCTGCTGCTCTGATACGCGATGCCGTTATCGACGATGCCGTAAAGCGTCACGCTGCTCTGTGCGTGCGCGGTGGCGACAGCCGCCAAACCGACGGCCGTCATCGCGACCGCTGTGCGCTTTTTCATTGATTCTCCGTCCTCAAGAAATTTTTGTGTGGTGTGTCACGCGGCATGGTCTGCCCATGCGGCCGCCATTCTCACCGATCCGGTCGTGTTGCAAAACGAAGAATAAAGATCCGTCGGCTCCGCGCAACGCGGGAATTCACTAACCAGTTAGTTTTAATGCTGCAAGGACAAGGGTTTCGCGGGCGGGCAAGCGGTTGACTGAAACCGGTTCCCCGCGACACGGGATTTACCCGAATTTACATTCACACAGTCCTTCCAGATTGCTTCCAGACAGCTTTCGTGTGACGATTCCGGGCGGCCGGAACCCCGTGCCCGCGGAAGCGAAAACGTGTTCGTTCAATGACCTGGGTGCGGGGCGCGAGTTGCGCAGCGGGAGAAGCGGCGCGTCGGGCGGCCGGGGCGGACGTCGGCGCAGGTGGCGGCGGCGCTTGGGTTCGGGCGCCGGCCCGGCATTGGGCCTCGGCCTTCGCCCCCTTCGAATTGGGCCCCCCGGACTTGCGGCTTCGGACTTCGAACGAAAAACGAATGCATCGGGCCCGAATTCGATGTCGGAGCTTGCCAAACCGGCCTCGGCTGTGCTCGCGAAGCGCAGCCGGCCGATTTTCGGCCAGCGTCGGCTCGCGCCGCATCGTGTCGAACCCGTTGCGCCGCATCGGCCGCGCCCTTCATCGGGTCGCGTCCCTCGCTCGCCCCCTCTCGCCCCTCTCGCCCCCGTCGCACGAAACGATCGCAAGCCTCGCTCAGGTCATCCGCTCATCGCGCGCGCGACGCACGTTCAAAGCACATCGAAGCGGTGCGTGCCGTCGCGCCCGAGCTGCTCGACGAGGCCGAATTCCCAGTCGAGGTACGCCTGCATCGCTTCGGCCGCGTTGCCCGTGCCCTCGTATGGCCGCCGGTAGCGGTCGATGCGCGGCGAGGCCAGCCGCGTCTCGCCGCGCTCGACCGGCAAGCCCGCGGCAAGCCACGCGAGCGTGCCGCCTTCGAGCACGTGAACCGGCGTGCCCGCCGGCAGCAGCGCGCGCAGATCCGCCGCCGCGAACGCGGCCAATTGCCCCGATCCGCACGTCAGCACGTAGCAGCGCGCGCGCGGCATGCGTGTGAGCGCGTCGCGAAGCTGTGCGCGCACCGCATACCATGCGCCGGGAATGTGCCGCTTCACGTAGTTCGTGCTCGCGGTGACGTCGATGACCGCGACGTCGATTGGCGCGTCGTCCGCTCGCTCGCCGGCACGGCGATCCGCATGCCCGCCGCCGCCTTCGCCGGCGATTTCGCGTGCATGCGCGTCCTGCGCGTCCCGTGTGTTCCGCGCGCTCGCATCGCCGTGCGCCGCTTGTCCTTCGGGAAGCCCGTTCGCCGCCGCGCCGGCGTTCGCGTGCGCGCCCGCATGCACGCCCAGCCATTGCGCGAGCGTATCGACCGACACCGTCTCACTCGCCTGCGGCTGCGGCGCGCTCGCGGCCGGCCCCCCTCGCTCCCCGCGCTCGCGCGCGTCGACCGGCTCGACGACGCGCACGTCCCACCCCATCTGCGCGAGCCACGACGCGGTCATGTCGGCGCGCACGCCGTCGTCGTCCGCGAGCACGATCCGCGCGCCGCGCACCGGCGCATGATGGTCGGTCTCCTGCACGAGCTGGCCGCCCGGCGCGCTCGCGAAGCCCGGCAGGTGGCCGGCCGCGTATTCGTCCGGCGTGCGCACGTCGAAGCGATAGAGCGTGCGATCGTCGGCCTCGAGCGCGCGCAGCTCGCTCGACGCAATGCGCGCGACACCCGCGCGCCGCCTGCCGCGCGGCCTCGCGCCGCGCCGCGTCCACCTGCTCGGGAAAGCGCCGCGACGCGCCGTGATCGAGCGTCTGCCCCGCGAGCGTCCAGCCGATCGTGCCGTTGCGCAGCGCGGCGACCGGATTCGGCAGCCCCGCGTTGACGAGCGACTGCGCGCCGATGATGCTGCGCGTGCGCCCCGCGCAGTTCACGATCACGCGCGTCGCCGGATCGGGCGCGAGCTCGCGCACCCGCAACACGAGTTCCGCGCCCGGCACGCTCGTCGCGCCCGGGATGCTCATCGTCTGGTATTCGTCGAAGCGCCGCGCATCGACGATCACGACGTCGGCCCGCGCATCGATCAACTGCTTCACTTCCTGCGCGGACAGCGACGGCGTGTGCCGCTTCGCCTCGACGAGCTCGCCGAACGCCTTGCTCGGCACGTTGACGTCGATGAAGAGCTCGCCGCCCGCCGCCTGCCAGCCGGCGAGCCCGCCTTCGAGCAGATGCACGCGCGTGTAGCCGAGCGACGCGAGTACCGCTGCCGCGCGCGGCGCGAGATCCTCGCCGAGCGCTTCGCCGTAGATCGCGATCGTCGTGTCGCGGCGCGGAATGCGCGTCCATGCGTCGAGTTCGAGCTTCGACAGCGGAAAATTCGCGGCCCACAGCGGATGGCCGCGCGCATATGGGTCTTCCTCGCGCACGTCGATCAACGCGATCTCCGCGCCGGCGAGCAGCGCGGC
Organism: Burkholderia humptydooensis; assembly: GCF_001513745.1. Lineage (NCBI taxonomy): Bacteria > Pseudomonadati > Pseudomonadota > Betaproteobacteria > Burkholderiales > Burkholderiaceae > Burkholderia > Burkholderia humptydooensis. The sequence goes on from NZ_CP013382.1 coordinate 1,847,715, forward strand.
GCGCACGTCGGCGGCGGATAGCGCCGGCAAGCGCGCGGGTGCGCAATCGCGCGCGTTCGGCAAAGCGGAATCGGCGACGCGATGCGAAGCCGGCGAAGAGGCGGTCACGGAATCGATGGTCATCGGATCAGGCGGCTTCGGAAAAAACGGGAGTGGATGGGCGTCGCGTCGCCGTCGGCGATCGACGCGCGGCAGGGAAAAGACATCGGGCGATCGCGCGCGCCGGCCGCAGCGCGCGCCGCGCGGCGAAGCGCCGCCGACCGATGCACGCGCTCGATCGGCACGCGCTCAATCGGCATGCGAATACCCGGACACGAACGGCTTGCGCGTGCCGTCGTCGCGATAGACCGAGCGCTCGACCGCGCCGATGTCCGCGCCATAGACGTGGATGCTGATCGACACGCGATCGGAGAACGCGTTGCTCACGCGATGGATGTCGCCGATCGACGGCGACACCGCGTCGACGCGCCCCGGCTCGAGCCGCACCGCCTTGCCCGCGGGCAGCGGCCGTCCGTCCGGCGCGAGCGCGTAAGGCTGCGAATACTCGGCGCCGCGCAGCACGCCGATCAGCCCCCAAACGGTGTGGTCGTGGATCGGTGTCGCCTGCCCCGGCCCCCACACGAAGCTCACGACCGAAAAGCGCGCGGCCGGATCGAGATGCAGCAGGAACTGCTGGTAGCGCTCGGGATCGGAACGGGCGTACGCGAGCGGCAGCCAGTCGTCACGCGCGACGAGATCGGCGAGCAGCGCCGCGCCGTCGCGCAGGATGCGCGGCTCGTCCGGGCGCGTGTCGACGAGCCGCTCGAACGCGGCCACGAACGCGCGCAGCGGCACGCTCGCGCGCAACGCAGCCGGAGAGGATTCGTTATGCAAAGAACGCGCGCTCATCGGCAGTCTCTTCGAATATGATTGATCGACATGATGCACCTCGAACTCCATGCAAGACAAACATGAAAATCAGCGACATCGACGCCTATGCCGCCGTGGTCCGCTGCCAGTCGCTGAGCCTGGCCGCGGCCGAGCTCGGCATCACGCAGCCGGCGATCACGCGCCGCGTGCAGAACCTCGAGGAAGCGCTCGGCGTCGAGCTGCTCGACCGCAACACGAAGCCGCCCCGCCCGACCGAGATGGGCTGGCGCGTGCACGACCAATGCCGCGCGGTGCTGCGCGAGATGCGCGCGCTGCGCGAGCTCGCCGCCGAGCCGCTGCCGCCCGCGGGCGCGTTCCGGCTCGGGCTCACGCACGGGATCGGCGAGCTGCTGCTGCTCGATCTGCTCGCGATGCTCGGCGAGCGCTGGCCCGCGCTCGCGCCGCGGGTCGCGACCGGCTGGGGCGGCGCGCTGCTCGATCAGCTCGGCCGTGACGAGCTCGACGCGGCGCTCGTGTTCCTCGCGCGCGAGATCGCGCTGCCGCCGCAAGTCACGGGCGAGCGACTCGTCGGCACGCGGCTCGTCGTTGTTGCGCGCAAGGGCGACTTCCCGCGCCGCAGCTACCGGCTCGCCGACTGCCACGAAGCCGGCTGGGTGCTGAACCCGGACGGCTGCGGATTTCGCGCGGGCCTGAAGCGCGCGCTCGACGCGCAGCGGCTGCCGCTGCGCGTCACGCTCGACACGTATGCGCGCGAGCTGCAATTGCAAAGCGTCGCGAACGGCCTCGGGCTCGGGCTCGCGCCGCTGCCGCTCGTCGAGATCAGCCCGTTGCGCGAGGCGCTCGACATCGTGCCGCTCGCCGACTTCAAGCCGCGGATCGATCTGTGGGCGCTGCGGCGCGTGGACGCCGCGCGGCTCGCCGAGCCTGCCGGCGCGATCGGGCAGCTCGCGCGGGCGCGGTTTCGCACGCTCGGGGATGCGCGCGAGCCGAATGCGGCACGCGCCGCGCGAGCGCCGCGCGAGCGAGTCGGCGGCAGCGCGAAACGGCCGCGCGAGCGGGCCTGAGACGGTCCGAGACGGCCTTGGGCGGAACGTCGCGGCAGCGTCCGTTTTGCGGTTTTGCGCGCACGTCGCGCGATGCGGCGCGGCGCTTCGCTCCCCGCGCGGTTCATCGCGCCGCGCGCCATTCGCTTCGCGTTGCGCTTCGCGAAGCGCATCACCGCGCATCGAGATCGCGATGCGCGGTGAACGCGGCGCGCCCCGCCGCGACGAGTATCGAATCGTTCTGCGGCGTATGAATCCGGCTGCACAGCACGTCGCGATGATGCCGCTCGAGCGGGTTGTGGCGGCTCAGCCCGTGGTTGCCCGATAGCTGCAACGCGAGCTCCGTCACGCGAATCGCGTGGTTCGTCACCGTGAACTTCACGAGCCCGCTCGCGTCGACGCGAAGCGGCGCGCCGGCGTCCGCGCGCGCGGACGCGTCGTCGAGCAGCACGCGGTTCGTCTGCAGCAGCGCGTCGATCTCGCCGACTATTTCCTGCACGCGCGGCAGCGTCGCGAGCGGCGCGCCGAGGCCCGCCGGCGCGCGCTCGCTCGCGAACCCGACGACCCAGTCGCGCGCCGCTTGCGCAACCGCGTCGTACAGGCTGCCAAGCAGCACGATCATCCATGCTTGCTGGTCGGCGTGCGCATCGACGTCGGCCTGGCTCGCGCTCGCCCGCGCCCATTCGTCCGGCGCGCGCAGATCGACTGCGTGATCGAGCGGAATCCGCACGCCGTCGAACACGACTTCGTGGCTGCCCGATGCGCGCAGCCCGAGGTGATTCCAGCTTTCTATCACGCGGATGCCATCGCCGCCCGCGTGCGCGCACGCCGCGTCGCGCGGCACGAGAAACACGCCGACGCGCGGCGGCGCTTCGTCCGTCCGCGCCCACACCGCGAGCCAACGCAGCGCCGGAATGCCGGTGCTGTACAGCTTGTGGCCGCTCACGCGCCAGCCGTCGCCGTCGCGGCGCGCGACGGTCGCGGGCAGCCCGCCGCGCGCGGGCGAGCCGAGCTCGGGCTCGACGCGCAGCGCGTTGATCAGCGCGCCGTCGGCAACCGCGCTCGCGAATACCGCGCGCCGCGCGGACGCCGGCCAGCGGCTGTCAGCGCGGCCGAGCGCGCGATGCTGCAGGTAGGTCATCGTCAGCACGAGCGCGGTCGCCGCGTCCGCGCGCGCGATCGCGGCGACGATCCAGCGCGCGCGGGCGAGCGTCGCGCCGCCCCCGCCGTGCTCGCGCGGCACGGCCTGCGCAATCAGGCCATGCGCGTGCAGCCATTCGAAATGCGCGTGCGGAAAGCTGCCGTCCGCGTCGTGCCGCGCCGCGCGCTCGGCGATGCGCGGAACGAGTTCGGCCAGGCTCGCGGCGAGACCCGCGTCGAGCCGGGCGTCGTCGTTCGCGGCGGTCGCGGATTCAACCGACGCGCGCTCATCGTGCGCGCCGTCCGCGTGCACGGAAGACGATTCAGCCAAAAGAGAAGCCATCTGCGGACATTCCGTCATCGAAACCGATCGCGAGCGAGCCGATCGATCGTCAGAACAGTCAGAAAAGTCAGAAAAAAACCGCCCGGCCGATGCGCGAAGCAGCGCAAACGAACCGGATTGCCCACAGCGTAAGCGCGCCGTCCGGCCCGGCAAACCATGCAAATGCGATATGGTTTCCGGGATTTATTATTTATCCGTTGCATGATCCCGGCGGTAATCTGCGCTCCAGAGTCCCGCCGCGCGCACGCTTTTTCCGGCGCGCGCCGGGCCGGCATCGAACCGCCCGGCCGCGGCCGGGCAACCCGCATCGGAGACCCAGATGAGCGTCGAGATCATCGGCATGATCCAGAGTCAGAAGCAGTCGGAGATCCATCCGCCGACCGGCAACGCGGTCGACCGCGACTATGTCCGCACGTTCGCGCAGGCGCACGAGCGCGCCGGCTTCGATCGCATCCTCGTGCCGCATCATTCGACGGGACCATCGGCGACGCTGACGATCTCGTACGCGGCGGCCGTCACCGAGCGCATTCACTTCATGCTCGCCCACCGCCCAGGCTTCACCGCGCCCACGCTCGCCGCGCGCCAGATCGCGACGCTCGACCAGTTCAGCGGCGGCCGCCTCGCGGTCCACTTCATCTCCGGCGGCTCCGACGACGAGCAGCAGCGCGACGGCGATTTTCTCGACCACGACGCGCGCTACGCGCGCACCGATGAGTATCTGGGCATCCTGCGCCGGATCTGGACCGAGGATCGCCCGTTCGATCACGAAGGCGTTCACTACCGCTTCAGGCAGGCCCATTCGGAAGTGAAGCCCGCGCAGAAGCCGCACGTGCCCGTGTATTTCGGCGGCGCGTCGGAGGCGGCGCTCGCGGTGGCCGGCAAGCACGCGGACGTCTACGCGCTGTGGGGCGAATCACTCGACCAGGTGCGCGAGCTGACGGCGCGCGTGCGCGCCGCGGCGGCCGCGCACGGCCGGCAGGTGCGCTTCTCGGTGTCGTTCCGCCCGATCCTCGCCGCGACCGAGGATGCGGCGTGGGCGCGCGCGCACCGGATTCTCGGCGAGACGCGGCGGCTGCGCGACGCGGCCGGGCTCGGCGCCGGCAGCCCGCAGCAGAGCGAAGGCGCGCGGCGGCTGCTCGCCGCGGCCGCGCACGGCGCGCGCGTCGACAAGCGGCTGTGGACCGAGATCGCGACGCTCACGGGCGCGCGCTCGAATTCGACTGCGCTCGTCGGCACGCCCGAGCAGGTCGCCGACGCGCTCGCCGATTACTACGACCTCGGCGTCACGACGTTCCTGATCCGCGGCTTCGATCCGCTCGACGACGCGATCGATTACGGCCGCGAGCTGATCCCGCGCGTGCGCGCGCTCGTCGCCGCGCGCGACGCGGCCCGCAAGGTTGCTTGAGCGCCGCCCAGGTTCGTCCCGCGCGCCGCCGGCGATCGGGCACGTCGTCGATCAGCCGGTCAGCCAACCAGTTCCCCGAGCCCCCACCGCCATGTCCGCCATCCTGTCCGCCGAAACTCGCCCCGCGTCCGGTCTCACGCTCAATCCGCATCCGCAGCGGAAATTCTGGTTCGATCCGCCCGCGCCGCGCATCGGCGCCGATGCGCAGCGCCGGCATCGGCGCGAGCGGCTCGCCGGCGCATTCCGGCTGTTCGCGCGGCATGGCTTCGATCTCGGCCTCGCCGGCCATATCACCGCGCGCGACCCCGAGCTGACCGACCACTTCTGGGTCAACCCGCTCGGCGTGCATTTCTCGCGGATCAAGGTGTCGGACCTGCTGCTCGTCAATGGCCGCGGCGAAACCGTGATCGGCGAGCGGCCGCTCAACCAGGCCGCGTTCGCGATCCACGCGGCGATCCACGACGCGCATCCGCACGTCGTCGCGGCCGCGCACACGCATTCGACGCACGGCAAGGCATGGTCGACGCTCGGCCGCCCGCTCGATCCGCTGACGCAGGACGCCTGCGTGTTCTTCGAGGATCACGCGCTGTTCGACGACTTCACCGGCATGGTCGTCGACACGAGCGAAGGCGAGCGGATCGCCCGCGCGCTCGCGAAGCCGGACGGCGGCGGCACCGTGAAAGGCGTGATCCTGCGCAACCACGGCATCCTCACCGCCGGGCCGAGCGTCGAGGCGGCCGCGTGGTGGTACATCGCGCTCGATAACGCCGCGCACACGCAGTTGCTCGCCGAGGCCGCGGGCGCGCCGCGCCCGATCGACGCGGCCACCGCGCGCCATACGCACGGCCAGATCGGCGGCCCGGAAGGCGCGCTGCACGCGTTCGAGAGCCTGTACGCGGCGCTCGTCGCCGACGAGCCCGACCTGCTCGACTGAGCGCGCTCGACGCACGGCCGCCGCTCACCTCATTCGCCCCATCTGGAGATCTTCGTCATGACACGCGCCCCCGACGCCCCCGACGCCCCCGACGCCCTCTCGCCCGACGCCGCGCCCGCTGGCGGCACGCCCGCCCATGCGCCCGCGCCGCCCGCATCGAGCCGCCGCACGCTGCTGCGCGCGGCGGGCGCGGCCGCGCTCGCCGCGCCGGCGCTGACGCTCGGCCGCAAGGTCTGGTCCGCGCCGCCGCTCAGGAAGCTCACGTTCGCGTGGAACCAGAACGCGTTCTGCCTCACGCCGATCGTCGTCGCGAAGGAACTCGGCTTCTTCGAGAAGAACGGCCTGTCGGTCGACCTGATCAACTACAGCGGCTCGACCGACCAGTTGCTCGAATCGATCGCGACCGGCAAGGCCGACGCCGCGGTCGGCATGATCCACAGGTGGTTGAAGCCGCTCGAAGCGGGCTTCGACGTGAAGATCATCGGCAGCTCGCACGGCGGCTGCGTGCGGCTCGTCGGCGCGAAGGCGGCGGGCGTCACGTCGCTCGCGGCGCTCAAGGGCAGGACAGTCGGCGTGAGCGACCTCGCCGCGCCCGGCAAGCACTTCTTCTCGATCCTGCTCGCGAAGCACGACATCGATCCGGAGCGCGACGTCACGTGGCGGCAGTATCCGGCCGACCTGCTCGGTGTCGCGGTCGACAAGGGCGAGATCCACGCGATCGCCGACGGCGACCCGAACCTCTATCTGCTCGAAAAGCGCAGCGGCGGCAAGTACGCGGAACTCGCGACGAACCTGACCGGCGAATATGCGCGCAAGGTGTGCTGCGTGATCGGCGCGCGCGGCGCGCTCGTGCGCAACGACCGGCCGGCCGCCGCCGCGCTCGCGCGCGCGATCGTGCAGGCGACCGACTACACACACGAGAATCCGAACGAATCGGCGAAGGTGTTCGCGAAGTATTCGCCGAAGATAGATCCGGAAGACCTGCGCAAGCTGTACGCGACGCTCACGTACACGCATCATCCGACGAACGTCGATCTGCAAAGCGAGATCGCGTTCTACGCGGACGACTTCCGCCGGATCGGCGTGATCAGGAAATCGACGGACCCGCAGCGCTTCGCGCAGCAGGTCTATGCGAACGTGCTGGGGTGAAGCCGATGGCAACGCTCCGACACGCATCGTCCGCGGCGCCGCCGGCCGCCGTCGACGGCGCTCGCGCGCCCGTCTCCGCCTGCGGCGCGTGCGCGGCGGCGAGCGACGCCATCACGCCGCGCGCGGGCACAGCCGCGCCGTGGCGCACCGGCTTCGTCGCGGCCGTCGCGTGGCTCGCGTTCGGCGCGATCGCGCGGCTGTGGCCGAACCGGATCGTCGGCTTCGCCGACTGGGCGTACACCGACGAGACCGGCGTCGCCGCATGGGCGCTCGCCGCCGCGCTGGCCGCGGTCGCGGCGCTGAGCGCATTCGCGCGCGCCGCGCCCGACTCGCGCGCCGCCGCCCGGCTCGCGACGCTGCGGCGCGCGGGACCGTGGCTCGTCGCGCTGCCGCTCGGTCTCGCCGCGTGGGAGATCCTGACCGCCAAAACCGCGCTGCTGCCGACGCCGTTCTTCGCGCCGCCGCAAGCGCTGATCGAGGTGTATGTCGACGACTGGCCGCGCCTCGCCGGCAGCGCCGGCAACACGCTGAAGCTGCTCGGCATCGGCAACGCGTACGGCGCGCTCACGGGCTTTCTGGTCGGCGCCTCGATCGGCTGGTCGCGGCGCATCGGCTACTGGGTGCATCCGGTGCTGCGCGTGCTGGGCCCCGTGCCCGCCACCGCGCTGCTGCCGCTCACGTTCTACTTCTTCCCGTCGAGCTATTCGGCCGCCGCGTTCCTGATCGCGCTCGCGACAGGCTTTCCGGTCGCGGTGCTCACGTGGTCCGGCGTCGCGGGCGTGAACAAAGCGTATTACGACGTCGCGCGCACGCTCGGCGCGAACGCGCGCTTTCTCGTGCTGCGCGTCGCGATTCCGGCCGCGCTGCCGCAGGTGTTCGTCGGTCTATTCATGGGCCTGAGCGCGTCGTTCACGGTGCTCGTCACGGCCGAGATGATGGGCGTCAAATCGGGCCTCGGCTGGTATCTGAGCTGGGCGCAGGGCTGGGCATCGTACGTCAACATGTACGCGGCGCTCATCGTGATGGCCCTGCTGTTCTCCGGACTCATCACGCTGCTGTTCGCGGTGCGCGACCGGGCGCTCGCGTGGCAGAAAGGAACCGTCAAATGGTGAACGACGCGATGGCCGCGCGGACGGCCGGCACCCGCGGCGAGATCTCCGCGAACGCGGCGGCGGAAACGGCGGCCATCGAAGCAGCCACCGACGCGCCCGGCGGCGCGCGCATCGACGTGCGGCGCGTGAGCCACTGGTTCGACACGCCGGGCGGGCCGCTGCAGGTGCTCGACGACGTCACGCTGTCGGTCGCGCCCGGCGAGTTCGTCGCGCTGCTGGGCCCGAGCGGCTGCGGAAAATCGACGCTGCTGCGGCTCGTCGCGGGCCTCGACGCGGCGACGCAAGGCGCGCTCCTGCAGAACGGCGCGCCGATCAGGCGGCCCGATCCGTCGCGGATCGTCGTGTTCCAGGACCCGACGCTGTATCCGTGGCGGCGCGTGCGCGCGAACGTCGCGCTCGGGCTGCAGGCGCGCGGCGTGCTCGCCCGCGAGCGCGGCCGCGTCGACGACGCGCTCGCGCGCGTCGGCCTGAGCGAATTCGCCGACGCGTTTCCGCATCAGTTGTCGGGCGGAATGGCGCAGCGCGTCGCGCTCGCACGGGCGCTCGTCAACGATCCGCAACTGCTCGTGCTCGACGAGCCGCTCGGCAAGCTCGACTCGCTGACGCGGCTCGCGATGCAGGCCGAGCTCGCCGCGCTGTGGCGGCGCGCGCGGTTCTCCGCGCTGCTCGTCACGCACGACGTCGAGGAGGCGCTCTTTCTCGCGCAACGCGTGATCGTGTTCGGGCCGCGGCCTGCGCGCATCGTCGCGGAGCTGCGCGTCGCGCTGCCTTATCCGCGACATCGCGGCGATCCGCATCTCGCCGAGCTGCGGCGCGAGGCGCTATGGCACCTCGGGCTCGATGCGGACTGGTAGGCGGCGGTGACGGCGTGACGGCGATGGTGACGATTGCAGCAGGACCGACGACAGCGAAGCCGACGGCAGCGAAACCCTCAATTCGGCCGCCGCGCCGGGTCCGCGCGCAGGGTGCGACGCGCGCGCGGCATCGCGCATTCCGTTCGCCGACGAAGCGATGAACGCGCTGCCCGCCGAATCGTGGCTGAACGCGCTGCTGAGTGCGCTGCGCGCGGCCGAGCTCGCGCTGCTGCACGCGGCGCATGCGCTCGGCATCGCGGCGGACACGCACGGCCAGCCCGCTTGGCCGTGGGCGCGGCGCGTCGCCGCCGAGACGCTGCGGCTCGATCTCGGCGTCGCGCGTGCGCTCGCCGCGGCGCTCGCGATGACCGCCGCGGCGCTGCTGATCGTGATCGTCGCGCTCGCTCGACGCCGGCGGCGCGCGCCCCTGCTCGCGATCGCCGCGCTGTCGGCCGCGTGCGCGCCGTGGCCCGCGCCGTCGCTATGGCTCGCCGACGCCGTGCCGACCAGCTTCCACACGCGCCCCGAGCCGTTCTCGGTCGCGTCGGCCGTGCGCGGCGCACGGCTCTATGCTGCGCACTGCGCCGCGTGCCACGGCGCGGACGGCCGCGGCGACGGTCCGCTCGCGCGCACGCTCGAACGCTGGCCGCCGACCGTCGTCGGCCCGCTGCTCGGCCGCCGCGTCGACGGCGAGCTGTTCTGGCGCGTGGTCGCCGGCATGCGCGACGCGCGCGGCGCGCCGACGATGCCGGGTTTCGCGGGCCGGCTGTCGGACGACGACGTCTGGGCCGTGCTCGACTACCTGAACGTGCTCGCCGCGCGCGGCGGCGCGCAGAGTGGCGACGGCTGGCCGCTGCCGGTGCGGCTGCCCGCGCTCGACGTGCGCTGCGCGGGCGGCTCGCCGCAGCCGCTCGCGCAATGGCGCAGCGGACAGCGCGTGCGTGTCGTCGCGCTCGGCGAGCGGGGCGCGCCGCCCGTCGAAGACGCGCGCTGGCAGACGCTGCTCGTCACGCGCGACGGCGGTTCGCCCGCGGCGGCGAACGCAGTCGGTCGCGCGGCTTGCGTCGCGGCGACGCCCGGCGCATGGGACACGTTCGCCGCGCTCGCGGGCATCGCGCCACGAGCGTTCGCCGGCGCGCAACTGCTCGCCGACCGCGACGGCTGGCTGCGCGCGGCGGCGCGGCCCGGCGAGCGCGGCTGGCGCGACGCGGATCTGCTGTGCGCGCCGGCGCGTTCGCCAGGCCGGCCGTCGCCGCCGCCCACGCGCGGCGGCGACGCGCTGACCGCGCTCCTGCTGCGCATCGATGCGCAGCCCGTGCGCGACGTGCGAGGCGGGTTCATCCATTGACGCGCCGGGCGAATGCGCAACGTGCGGCGATCGAAACGAACCGCCGCGCGAATCGAATGATTCGAGCGTTTCGAGCAAATCAAACGCTTCCACAGCTAATCGAACCCGCCGAATGAACCGAGAACACGAAAGACATCGCCGCGGCGGCGCATTCCGGACCAATCCGCCGCCACCCGAATCGCAATCGATCGCGCACATCGCGCCGCGCAGCACGCCGGCGCCCCGAACGCCGCGATCGCGCCGAACGTCATGCGCAACTCGCCCGGCGCGATCGGCATCGCCCGTCCGCCGCCCGCTCCGCCGCCACGCACGGCCCACACCCCCGACACGCCGATGACCTCGACACCCAACCCCACCCGCCGACGCTTCCTCGCGCACGCCGCCGCAACCGCGCTCGCCGCGCCGCTCGCCGCCCGCGCGCAGGCGGGCGCCCGCCCGCTGCTGAAAGCCGGCGACCAGAAAGGCGGCGTGCGCGCGCTGCTCGAAGCGGCGGACGCGCTCACGGGCATACCCTACGACATCCAATGGACCGAGTTCCCCGCCGCCGCGCCGCTCGCCGAAGCGCTGAACGCCGGCGCCGTCGATTGCGGCCCGATCGGCGACGCCCCGGTGATCTTTGCGCTCGCCTCCGGCGCGCGCGTCAAGGTGATCGGCGCGAACCGCTCGGACCCGTACGGCACCGCGATCGTCGTCGCGCCCGACGCGCCGCTGCGCGGCGCGGCCGATCTGAAGGGCAAGCGCATCGGCACGACGCGCGGCTCGATCGGCCATTTCGTCACGCTGAAGGCGCTCGACGCGGCGGGCCTCGCACCCGCCGACGTCGAATTCCGCTTCCTGCCGCCCGCCGACACGATGCTCGCGCTCGCGAGCGGCTCGGTCGACGCATGGGCGACCTGGGAGCCGTACACCGCGCTCGCGCAAACGAGCGGCCGCGCGCGCGTGCTCGTCGACGGGCGCGGCCTGTGGTCGGGCCTCAGCTACCTCGCGGCGACCGACGCCGCGATCGCCGCGAAGCGCGACGTGCTGCGCGACTTCCTGCAGCGGGCCGCGCGTGCGCAAGCGTGGTCGTATCGGCACGTCGACACCTATTCGGCGACGCTCGCGCGGATCATCGGCATTCCGCCCGCCGCCGCGCGCCTGCAGTTCGAGCGGCGGCGCACGCAATGGCTGCCGATCGACGGAACGATCGTCGCCGAGCAGCAGCGCACCGCGGACTTCTACCTGAAGGCGGGGCTGCTGAAGCGCCCGCTCGACGTGCGGCCGACGTTCGATCGCGGCTTCCCGCTCGCGCGCGGCGCGTGACGGATTGCGCCGCCATCGGATGCGCAATGGCCGCGATCCGCTCGGCGCGAAGTGGACGCGCTCGGACGCCAGCGGTTGCGGACACGGGCAATCTGGCAGAATCACGGTTCCGCCGCCATTTTTCCAATCCGTACCGGCCCCCCGGCCCGAGCGCGCCATGCCAGTCATCAGCGAACTTTTCGTCTATCCGATCAAGTCCTGTGCGGGCATTGCGACCATTCGCGCACAGTTGCTCGTCACGGGCCTCGAATACGACCGCAACTGGATGGTCACCGATCCGGCGGGCGCGATGATCACGCAGCGCACGCATCCGCGGCTCGCGCTCGTGCGCACGGCGATCGGCGAGCGCGAGCTCGTCGTCACCGCGCCGGGGATGCCCGAGCTGCGCACGCCGCTCGCGGCGTCGGCGCTCGCGGGCGCCGAGCCGCTCGCGGCAACCATCTGGCGCGACACCGTGAGCGCCCTCGACACCGGCGCGCACGCGGCGCGCTGGTTCAGCGATTTCCTCGGCGCGCCCGCGCGGCTCGCGCGCTTCGCGCCCGATGCGCGGCGCGTGGTCGGCGCGAAGTGGACGGGCGCGTTCACGTCGTACGCGCAGTTCGCGGACGGCTTTCCGATCCTCGTCGTCGGCCAGTCGTCGCTCGACGACCTGAACGCGCGGCTGCGCCGCAAGGGCGCGAGCGCGGTGCCGATCAACCGCTTCCGCCCGAACGTCGTGCTGGCGGGCCTCGACGCATACGAGGAAGACTACGTCGACTACCTCGACGTGCAGACGGACGGCGGCGGCGTGCGCCTGAGCCTCGTGAAGCTGTGCACGCGCTGCCCGGTGCCGACGATCGACCAGCGCACGGGCGCGCCGGACCCCGCGTGGCCGAACGAGCCGACCGACACGATGAGCGTCTATCGCGGCAGCGCGCAGTTCGGCGGCGCGCTGACGTTCGGCAAGAACGCGATCGTCGTGAACGGCGAAGGCGCGTTTCTGGAAGTCGGGCAATCGGTCGACGCGGAGATCGCATTCGGCGATTGACCTGCGATCGATCCGCGCACGTCGCGCGCATGCGTGAGACATGCGGCGGCACGCACCGCCGCCGTTGCGCTCGCGCCAGCCGGCGCGCGACTGTCGGCCGCCGGGCGTGACGCCGGGCGTTCACGCCGCGAGAGCCGGCAGCGTGACGCGCACGACGAGCCCGCGGCCGCGCGCCGAATGCTCGGTCGCCCGCCCCTCGTCCGCCTCGCCGCTCCTGCGGCCCGCGCCGCCCTCGTTGCGCTCGCCCGCGGTGTCCGCCTCGTCCAGCTCGACCGCCCCCCGGTGCACGCGCGCGATCTCGCGCACGATCGACAGCCCGAGCCCCGTCCCCTCGACCGCGAGCGTCGCGTGGCTCCGGTAGAAGCGCTCGAACACCGCGTCGCGCTCGTCGGGTGCGATCCCCGGCCCGTTGTCGATCACTTCGAGCCGCGCGAGCGCGCCGTCGCGCGCGACCCGCACCGTGATCACCGCGCCGTCGCCCGCGTAGCGGATCGCGTTGTCGATCAGATTGCCGACGAGCTCGCCGAGCAGATCCGCGCGCCCCATCACGTCGACGCCCGCGTGCGCTTCGAAGCCGAGATCGATGCCGCGCGCGCGGGCGACGCCCGACCAGTCGAGCGTCACGCTGCGCGCGAGCTTCGCGAGCGCGACCGGCTTGCGCTCGATCGCCGGCGCGACATCCGATTCGAGCCGCGACAGCGACAGCAACTGCTGGACGATCTTCGCCGCCTGCCGCACCGCGCCGTTCACGCGCCGCAGATGCACGTTCACGCGCTCGCGCTCGGCGGGCCGCAGCGCGAGCTCGACGCCCGCCTGCGCGGCCGCGAGCGGCGTCTTCAACTGGTGCGCGGCGTCGGCGAAGAAGCGCCGCCGCGCGACCTGCATGCGCTGCGTGCGCGCGACGTACTGGTTGATCGATTCGACGAGCGGCGCGACCTCGCTCGGCAGCCCGAGCGTCTCGAGCGGCGTCGGGTCGTCCTCCGCGCGCGCGGCGACCTTCGCCGACAGCCGGTTCAGCGGCCGCAGCCCGCGCCCGACGCCGAGCCACACGATGCCGAGCGCGAGCACGACGAGCAGGCCCTCCTGCAGCAGCGAGCCGACGAGGATCTCGCGCGCGAGCGCCTGCCGCGCCTCGATCGTCTCGCCGACCATCACCCAGACGACGCGCGTCTGCGCGCTCGGCACGTCGTGCACGGGCAGCCGCAGCGCGGCCATCCGCAACTGCTCGCCGCGATAGACGGCGTCGTAGAACGCCGTCGCGTAGAGCGGCGCGCCCGCCGCCGCGCCCGGCATCGGCAGATCGCGGTAGCCGGTGATCGCGCGGCCGTCGTCGCCGCGGATCAGGTAGTAGATCTTGCCGCCGTCGTTCGACTCGAACATCTCGAGCGCGAGATACGGCAGATCGACCTCCACCTCGCCGCCGACGAGCCGCACGCCCTCGCGGATCGACTTCAGCGACGACGCGAGCGTGCGATCGAACGCGACGTGCGCGGCGTTCATCGCGCGCTGGTACGTGAGCCACGAATCGAGCGCGAGCAGCCCGAGGAACGGCAGCAGCAGCCATAGCGCGACCTGCGCGCGCAGATTGAGCCGCGTCACGACGGCTGCGCCTCGAGCAGATAGCCGAGCCCGCGCAGCGTGACGATCGCGACGCCGCTGCCCTCGAGCTTCTTGCGCAGCCGGTGCACGTAGATCTCGATCGCGTCGGCGTTCACCGATTCGTCGAGCCCGAAGATCTTCTCCGACAGCGTCTCCTTGTTGATCGCGCGGCCGTTGCGCAGGATCAGCACCTCGAGCACCGAGCGCTCGCGCGGCGTCAGCGCGAGCGCGTCATTGTTCAGACGAAAGCTCCGGTCGACGCTGTCGAACGCGAGCGGCCCGCATTCGACGCGCCCGTGCTCGTGCCCGAGGCTGCGCCGGATCAGCGCGCGGGCGCGCGCCTCGAGCTCGGTCAGCTCGAACGGCTTCGCGAGATAGTCGTCCGCGCCGAGATCGAGCCCGCGCACGCGGTCCTCCACCGAGCCGTGCGCGGTGAGGATCAGCACGGGCACCGGGTTGCGCCGCGCGCGCAGCCGCCGCAGCACTTCGAGGCCGTCGAGCTTCGGCAGCCCCAGATCGAGAATCACGAGCGCGTAGTCCTGCGTGTGCAGCACGTGATCGGCGGCCTCGCCGTCCGCCATGTGGTCGACCGCGAAGCGCGCGGAGGAAAGCGCGTCGGCGAGCGACTGCGCGAGGATCGGGTTGTCTTCGACGAGCAGCACGCGCATTAAGCAAAACCTCGGGAAATCCATAATCGAAAGAAAGCGATTGTGACGAAAAATGAAAGCACGCTGAAAGTGCGCACCGCTTACCATCCGCGTCACTCGAACCGAACAAAGACGCAACTGGAGGAAGACATGCATCACGCACCAGCCGGCATCGCCGCCGTTCTTTTCGTCGCCGCAAGCACTGTCTGCGCACAGGTCCCGGCCGGCTATCCGGGTAATTACCAACACGTGATCGACGCCGCGAAGCAGGAAGGCAAGCTCGTCGTCTACTCGACGACCGACACCGCGCTCGTGCGCCCGCTCATCAAGGATTTCGAAAGCCTGTACGGCGTGAAGGTCGAATACAACGACATGAACAGCACCGAGCTTTACAACCGTTACGTCAGTGAAAGCGCCGCGAAAAGCGCGAGCGCCGACGTGCTGTGGAACTCGGCGATGGACCTCCAGGTGAAGCTGGTCAACGACGGGCTGATGGCCGCGTACGATTCGCCCGAGACGCCGCACGTGCCGCAATGGGCGCAGTACCAGAAGCTGGCTTACGGCACGACCTACGAGCCGCTCGCGATCGTCTACAACAAGCGGCTGATTCCCGAGCACGACGTGCCGAAGACGCGCGCCGACCTGATCAGGCTGCTGCAGTCGCAGCCCGAGAAGTTCAAGGGCAAGGTGACGACCTACGACATCGAGAAATCGGGCGTCGGCTTCAACTATCTGACGCAGGACGCGCACGTGAACGAAAAGGTCACGTGGGAGCTCGTGCGCGCGATCGGCGCGGCGGGCCCGAAGCTGCAGTCGAGCACGGGCGCGATGATGGAGCGGATCTCGTCGGGCGAGAACCTCGTCGGCTACAACATCATCGGCTCGTATGCATACGCGAAGGCGAAGAAGGACAAATCGATCGGCTACGTGCTGCCGAAGGACTACACGCTCGTCGTGAGCCGCCTCGTGACGATCTCCAGGCAGGCGCAGCATCCGAACGCGGCGAAGCTGTGGGTCGACTATCTGCTTTCGAAGCGCGGCCAGACGCTGATCGCGAACCAGGCGAACCTGTACTCGATCCGCGCGGACGTGTCGGGCGAGACGTCGATGACGAGTCTCGCGAAGGAGTTGGGCGACGCGCTCAGGCCGATCCAGATCGGCTCGGGCCTGCTCGTCTATCTCGACCAGTCGAAGCGCCTCGCGTTCCTCAAGCAGTGGCAGCAGGCGCTCAAGCGCTGAGCCCGCGCGCGTGACGGCGCGCGCGGCGGCCGCCGCGCGCGCCCCTTCCCTTCGTTTTCCTTCTCGTTGACGCGGCCTGCGGGCCGCAAGGGTGAACTCATGCTTACAACCCGCACCGGCCGCCCCTGCGCGCCCATGCCCGGCGCGCTCGGCGGCGGCGCACAGGGCGCGCCGTCGGCGGGCGGACTCTGGCCGCTCGCGGGCATGCTGCGCTGGATCGTCGTCGCCGTCCTGACGATCGCCGTCGCGCTGCCGATCGCGTTCATCGTGTTCCAGAGCCTGTTGTCCGCGCCGTTCTTCGACGCGAACAGAACGCTCGGCGTCGAGGGCTTTCGCTTCATCTTCGGCGATCCCGACTTCTGGTCCGCCGTGAAGAACTCGTTCGTCATCGCGGGCGGGATGCTGTTCATCTCGATTCCGCTCGGCGGCGTCCTCGCGTTCCTGATGGTGCGCACCGATCTGCCCGGCCGCCGCTGGCTGGAGCCGCTCGTGCTCACGCCGGTGTTCGTGTCGCCGATGGTGCTCGCGTTCGGCTACGTCGTCGCGGCGGGCCCGGTGGGCTTCTACTCGGTGTGGTTCAAGGCGCTGTTCGGCGTCGAATCCGTGCCGTGGAACGTCTACTCGATCTTCGCGATCACGGTCATCGTGGGCCTCACGCACGTGCCGCACGTGTACCTGTACGCGTCGGCCGCGCTGCGCAACCTCGGCTCGGACGTCGAGGAAGCGGCGCGCGTCGCGGGCGCGCGGCCGTTTCGCGTCGCGCTCGACGTGAGCCTGCCGATGACGCTGCCCGCGCTGCTCTTCTCCGGCGTGCTCGTGTTCTTCCTCGGCTTCGAGGTGTTCGGGCTGCCGCTCGTGCTCGGCGATCCCGAAGGCCACCTCGTGCTCGCGACGTACCTGTACAAGCTGACCAACAAGCTCGGCGTGCCGTCGTATCACCTGATGGCGGCCGTCGCCGTGTGCATCATCGCGATCACGTTCCCGCTCGTGCTCTTGCAGCGCCACCTGCTGAAATCCGCGAACCGCTACGTGACCGTCAAGGGCAAGGCGGGCCGCGCGACCGTGCTGCCGCTGCGCGCATGGCGCTGGGTCGCGCTCGCGATCGTCGCCGCGTGGCTCGCGCTCACCGTGATCGTGCCGATCTCCGGCATCGTGCTGCGCGCGTTCGTCACGAACTGGGGCGAAGGCGTGCCGCTCGCCGAGGTGCTGACCGTCGCGAACTTCGTCGAGCTGTTCGAGCAGGACAACCTCGTGCGCGCGATCGTCAACACGCTCGGCATCGGCGTGATCGGCGGCGCGCTCGCGATCGGCTTCTATTCGCTCGTCGCGTTCGCGGGCCACCGCCGCCACGACTGGGTCGCGCGCATGCTCGACTACATCGTGCTGCTGCCGCGCGCGGTGCCGGGCCTGCTCGCCGGCCTCGCGTTCCTGTGGATCTTCCTGTTCGTGCCGGGCCTGCGCGAGCTGAAGAGCTCGATGTGGAGCATCTGGATCGCGTACACGGTCGTGTGGCTCGCGTACGGAATGCGCGTGATCCAGAGCGCGCTGCTGCAGGTGGGCCCCGAGCTCGAGGAAGCGGGCCGCAGCGTCGGCGCGACGCGCGCGCGCGTGTCGCTCGACGTGACGCTGCCGCTCGTGCGCTTTGGCCTCCTGGCCGCCTGGCTCCTGATCTTCATGATCTTCGAGCGCGAGTACTCGACGGCCGTCTACCTGCTGTCGCCCGGCACCGAGGTGATCGGCGCGCTGCTCGTGTCGCTGTGGGCGACAGGGGCGGTCGACCAGGTCGCCGCGCTGTCCGTCATCAACATCGCAATGGTCGGCGCGGGACTCGCCGTCGCGTTGCGCTTCGGAGTGAAACTGCATGGATAAGCTCATCGTCGACGATCTGCATCTGAGCTACGGCGCGAACCCGATCCTCAAGGGCGTGTCGTTCGAATTGAACGCGGGCGAGGTCGTGTGCCTGCTCGGCGCGTCGGGCAGCGGCAAGACGACGCTGCTGCGCGCGGTCGCGGGGCTCGAGACGCCGTCGGCCGGCCGCATCCGGCTCGACGAGCGCACCTTCTTCGACGGCGCGAACCGCATCGACCTGCCCGTCGAGGCGCGCTCGCTCGGCCTCGTGTTCCAGTCGTATGCGCTGTGGCCGCACCGCACGGTCGCCGAGAACGTCGGCTACGGGCTCAGGCTGCGCCGCGTCGCATCGGGCGAGATCAAGCGCCGCGTGCAGACCGCGCTCGACCAGCTCGGCCTCGGCCACCTCGCCGGGCGCTATCCGCACCAACTGTCGGGCGGCCAGCAGCAGCGCGTCGCGATCGCGCGCGCGCTCGTCTACAACCCGCCCGTGATCCTGCTCGACGAGCCGCTGTCGAACCTCGACGCGAAGCTGCGCGAGGAAGCGCGCGCGTGGCTGCGCGAGCTGATCGTGTCGCTCGGCTTGTCCGCGCTCTGCGTGACGCACGATCAGGCCGAGGCGATGGCGATGTCGGACCGCATCCTGCTGCTGCGCGACGGCCGCATCGAGCAGGAAGGCGCGCCCGCCGAGCTGTACGGCGCGCCGCGCACGCTCTACACGGCCGAGTTCATGGGCAGCAATAACCGGATCGACGCACGCGTCGACGCGGTCGACGGCGAGCGCGTGACGCTCGCGGGCGACGGCTGGCGGCTCGCGGCGCGCGCGCGCGGCGCGCTGCGGCACGGCGAGGACGCGCACGCGGTGATTCGCGTCGAGCGCGTGCAGGTTGCGGACGGCCCCGGCGAGAACCGGCTGCCCGCCGAGCTCGTGACGTCGATGTATCTCGGCGATCGCTGGGAGTACCTGTTCCATTGCGGCGCGCTGCGGCTGCGCGCGTTCGGCACGGTGCCGCGCGCGGCGGGCCGGCACTGGCTCGAGTTCCCGGCGAACGATTGCTGGGCGTTCGCGAAAGCGGGCTGACCGAGGCCGCGCACGCCGCCCGACGGCGAACGTGCGCGCCCCCTAAAACAACCACCACTCAATCGGAGACACCGAAAATGAAAAAGCATCGCCGCATCGCCGGCACGACTGCGATCTCAGCCGGCCTCGCCGCGTGCGGGAGCCTCTCGGCCGGCCACGCGCTCGCGCAATCGAGCATCACGCTCTACGGGATCATGGACGCGGGCATCGAATACGTGAACCACGCGGCGCCCGACGGCGGCGGCGCGTTCCGGATGAAGTCGGGCAACAAGAACACGTCGCGCTGGGGCCTGCGCGGCGTCGAGGATCTCGGCGGCGGCCTGAAGGCGGTGTTCCGGCTCGAAAGCGGGATCGATCTCGCGAACGGCGCGTTCGACGACGGCCCCGACTCGATCTTCGCGCGGCGCGCGACGGTGGGCCTCAAGGGCAAGTGGGGCGAGCTGACGCTCGGGCGCAACTTCACGGTCACGTACGACTACATGCTGCCGTTCGACCCGATGGGCTACGCGCAGAATTATTCGTGGGCGACGTCGTCGACGGCCACGGGCGGCCGCAAGGACGGCCTCTTCACGCGCTCGTCGAACGCGGTGCGATACGACGGCGCGTACGGCGGCCTGCGCTTCGGCGCGATGTTCGGCTTCGGCAACGTGCCGGGCAGCGTGAAGACGAGCTCGAAGTACGACTTCGCGCTCGGCTACGAGAGCGGCCCGTTCGCCGCGGTCGTCACGTTCGACCGCCAGAACGGCGCGGGCGACAGCGTGACGCCCGCGGACCCCGTCAACTACGTGCAGGGCATTCACGCGGGCGTCAGCTACGACTTCGGCAACCTGAAGACGATGGCGGGCTACCGCAACTACCGCCGCACGTATCACACGGCGGCGGCGACGCAGTCGAGCGACATGTACTGGATCGGCGGCGCGTACAACTTCACGCCGGCGTTCTCGTTCACGGGCGCGGTCTATCACCAGAACATCAAGGGCGGCGCCGACGCCGATCCGACGCTCGTGTCGCTGCGCGCGCAATACGCGCTGTCGAAGCGCACGGTGCTGTACGCGGCGGGCGGCTTCGCGATCGCGAAGCATGGGCAGAACGTCGGCGTGTCGCGCGATACGCTTGGGTATGCGGACACGCAGGTCGGCGTGACCCTCGGGATGCAGCAGCGGTTCTGATCGAACGGCGCGATGCGCCCCTCACTCATGCGCCGCGATCGCTTCGCGACGGTTGTCGAAAAGCGTGGGATGCGCCCGTCGCCCGAACGGTGACAATCGCCGGCGGCCTCGCCCAAGCGGAATTCGTTTGGGCGCGATGTCGGCTTCGCTCAATACGTCGCATCGCCCTCGATCACGCCCGCCCGTTCGCCGCCGGCCGCCGGCCTGAATTGCGCGGCGAGCCGCTCGGCGCCGCGCGCGAGCAGCGTCGTGTCGACGCCGACCGCGACGAACGTCGCGCCGGCTTCGAGATAGCGCCGCGCCGCGCGCTCGTCCGCGCTGAGAATGCCCGCCGCCTTGCCCGCTGCGACGATCGCGGCGATCGCGCGGCCGATCGCCGCCTGCACGTCCGGATGCGCGGGGTCGCCCAGACGCCCGAGATCGGCCGCGAGATCGGCGGGCCCGATGAACACGCCGTCGACGCCGTCGACGCGCGCGATCGCATCGATCGCGTCGAGCCCCGCGCGCGTCTCGACCTGCACGAGCACCGCGATCCGCTCGTTCGCGCGCCGCAGGTAATCGTCGACGCGATTCCAGCGCGACGCGCGCGCGAGCGCGCTGCCGACGCCGCGCACGCCATGCGGCGGATAGCGCGTCGCCGCCACCGCCGCGCGCGCCTCGTCGGCGTTCTGCACCATCGGCACGAGCAGCGTCTGCGCGCCGAGATCGAGCACCTGCTTGACGATGACCGCGTCGTTCCACGGCACGCGCACGACGGGATGCGACGGATACGCGGCGATCGCCTGCAATTGCGCGAGGATCGTCGGCACCGTGTTCGGCGCATGCTCGCCGTCGATCAGCAGCCAGTCGAAGCCCGCGCCCGCGACGACCTCCGCCGCATAGGCGTTCGCCAGCCCGAGCCACAGCCCGATCTGCGCCTGCCCGCGCGCGAGCGCGGCCTTGAACGTGTTCTCAGGAATGCGCATCGTCGTCCGTCATTCGAAGTGGCAATGGATCGCGCCGAGCGGGCCGTAATCGACGTTGAACGTGTCGCCGCTCTGCGCCGCGCACGGCCGCGTGAACGAGCCGCCGAGGATGATCTCGCCCGCGTCGAGCGACACGTCGAAGCGCGCGAGCCGGTTCGCGAGCCACGCGACGCCGTTCGCCGGATGGTTCAGCACGCCCGCCGCGACGCCCGTCTCCTCGACGACGCCGTTGCGCGACATGATCGCCGCGACCCAGCGCAGGTCGACGTCCATCGGCCGCACGGGCCGCCCGCCGAGCACGACGCCCGCGTTCGCCGCGTTGTCGGCGATCGTGTCGAACACCTTGCGCGGGCGCTTCGTGTCCGGATCGATCGACTGGCTGCGCGCATCGATGATCTCGAGCGCGGGCACCACGTAATCGACCGCGTCGTACACGTCGAACACCGAGCAGTGCGGCCCTTTCAGCGGCTTGCCGAGCACGAACGCGAGCTCGACCTCGACGCGCGGCACGATGAAGCGGCGCGCCGGAATCGTCGCGCCGTCCTCGAAGAACATGTCGTCGAGCAGCGCGCCAAAGTCCGGCTCGTCGATCTGCGACGAAGACTGCATCGCCTTCGACGTGAGGCCGATCTTGTGCCCTTTCAGCACGCGTCCCTCGGCGAGCTTCATGTCGACCCACGTGCGCTGGATCGCGTACGCGTCGTCGATCGTGATCTCCGGGTAGTCGAGCGAGATCTGGCGGATCTGCTTGCGCTCGCGCTCCGCGGCGTGCAGCCGGCGGGCGAGCAACTGGATGGTGGAGGAATCTAGCATGGTCACCGTTGTCGGGATGAGGTCACGCGCCGCGCCGGTAGCGCGCGTGGATGTTGTTGTGCTTGTACGAGCCCGTCTCGCTGAACTCGGCGAGCTCCATCGACAGCGCGAGATAGCGCTGCGCGTAGAGCGCCGCGAAATGCGCCTTGATCGCGTCGAACAGCGCGTCGCACGCGGCCTGTTTCGTCGCGTCGTCGCGGCCCGAGCCGATCTTCAGCGTCACGTGCACGAATGCGTCGTCGGCGGTGCCGTCCGCGACGCAGTAATCCTGCAGCTCGATCGCGCGCGAGCGGATGCCGCCCGTCGGAAACACGCCGCCCTGCGCGATCAGCGTCTCGTTGATCGTCTTGAGCAGCACGGGAATCCGTGCGTCGTCGCGAATGTTCGCGGTGTATTCGACGATGATGTGAGGCATGTCGGTTCTCCGTCTTCTTCAAGATGGCGTTCGGCGCGCGAAGCGAACGGCGCGCCGCTCACGGCAGCGGAAAGATCGCGTTGATCTGCCCGGTGCCCGAGCTCGCGAAGTAGTCGGTCACGATCTCGACCGGCTTGTCGTAGCTGTCCCAGCCGAGCAGGCCGAGCAGCATCGCGGTGTCGTGCATGCCGCCTTCGCCGTGGCAATGCGTGCTGTACTCGGGCAGCATCTTGCAGAACGTCGCGAAATCGCCCTGCTTCCACAGCTCGACCACGCGCAGATCGACCTGCCTGTAGAACTCGCGGCTAATCATGTGGATCGCCTCCTCCGGGCTGCCGTTGTCGTTGAAGCGGTGCGACAGCGAGCCGCTCGCGAGGAACGCGACGTTCGAATCGCTCGTCTCGATCGCGTGCCTGAGCGCCTCGCCGAAGCGGCGGCTTTCGTCGAGCGAGTGCCACACGCACCAGCCGGCGATCGACACGACCTTGAAGTGCCGATCGGCGTTCATGTAGCGCATCGGCACGAGCGTGCCGTACTCGAGCTCGAGGCTGTCGATCTCGTGCGCGCGCGTGCCGATTCCGCGCGCGTTCGCGGCCGCCGCGATCAGATGGCCGAGCGCCGGATTGCCCGGATATTCGTAGCGCATGTCGCGGATGAAGTGCGGCAGCTCGTTGCTCGTGTAGACGCCCGCGAAATGCCCGTTGCAGTTCACGTGATAGCCGGCGTTGACGAGCCAGTGCGTGTCGGCGACGACGATCGTGTCGACGCCGAGCGCGCGGCAGCGCTCGCCGATCGCCTGATGGCCGCGGATCGCCTCCGCGCGGCAGCCGTGATGCCGGCCCGGCAGCTCGGACAGATACATCGACGGCACGTGCGTGACCTTCGCGGCAAGTGACAGCTTTCCCATCGTGAGTCTCCTGCCGCGCGGCCGGCCGACGGCCCCGGCGCGCGGCGTATCGTTCGTTGTCGGCGGGCGTCACACGCCCCAGCGGGGAATGTGATGGCTGCCCATCGAGATGCACACGTTCTTGATCTCGGCGAACACCTCGAAGCTGTATTCGCCGCCCTCGCGGCCGGTGCCCGACTCCTTCACGCCGCCGAACGGCTGGCGCAGGTCGCGCACGTTCTGGCTGTTGACGAACACCATGCCCGCCTCGATTCCGCGCGCGAGCCGGTGCGCGCGGCCGACGTCCCGCGTCCACAAATACGACGCGAGGCCGTACGACGTGTCGTTCGCCGCGCGCAGCCCGTCCTCCTCGCCGTCGAACGGAATCAGGCACGCAACCGGCCCGAAGATCTCTTCCTGCGCGATGCGCATCCGGTTGTCGACGTCGGCGAACACGGTCGGCCGCACGAAGTTGCCGTTCGCCAGATGCGCGGGCAGGTTCGCCGGCTTGTCCGCGCCGCCCGCGACGAGCCGCGCGCCCTCTTCGACGCCGAGCCGGACGTAGCCCGTCACCTTCTCCCAGTGCGCGCGCGTGATCATCGAGCCCACCTGCGTGTTCTCGTCGGCCGGGTCGCCCACGATCAGGTTGTTCGCGCGGCGCGCGAACTCGGCGACGAACCTGTCGTAGATCGTCCGCTGCACGAAGATCCGCGAGCCCGCCGTGCAGCGCTCGCCGTTGATCGAGAAGATCGTGAAGAGCGACGCGTCGAGCGCGCGGTCGAAATCGGCGTCGTCGAAGATCAGCACGGGCGACTTGCCGCCCAGCTCCATCGAATATTTCTTCAGGCCCGCGCGCTCCATGATCCGCTTGCCCGTCACCGTGCCGCCCGTAAACGACACCGCGCGCACGTCCGGATGCCGCACGAGCGCGTCGCCCGCCGTCGCGCCGTAGCCCTGCACGACGTTCAGCACGCCGGCCGGAATGCCCGCCTCGAGCGCGAGGCGGCCGAGCTGGTCGGCCGTGAGCGGCGAGAGCTCCGACATCTTCAGCACCGCGGTGTTGCCGAGCGCGAGACACGGCGCGGTCTTCCACGTCGCGGTCATGAACGGCACGTTCCACGGCGACACGAGCGCGCACACGCCGACCGGCTGGTACAGCGTGTAGTTCAGCATCTGGTCGTCGACCGGATAGCTGCGGCCGTTCATCCGCGTGCACACTTCGGCGAAGAAGTGGAAATTCTCCGACGCGCGCGGGATCAACTGCTTCCTCGTCTGCGAGATCGGCAGGCCGGTGTCCTGCGTTTCGAGCGCGGCGAGCGCAGGCACGTTGCGCTCGATCAGTTCGCCGAGCTTGCGCATCAGCTTCGCGCGCTCCTTCGCCGGCGTGCCCGCCCATTTCGGAAACGCGTCCTTCGCGGCGCGCACCGCCGCGTCGATTTCCTGCGCGCCGCCCGACGCGACCTCGGCGATCGGCTCGCCCGTCGCCGGATTGAACGTCGTGAACGTTTCCCGGCTGTCGACTTCGCGGCCGCCGATCCAGTGCTTGATGCCCATGCGTCTCTCCTTGTGCGGCGGCGTCAGCCGGCGCGATAGTAATCCGCTTCGCCGACGATCGTGTTGACGAGCCGGCCGATCCCCTCGATCTCGGTCACGACCTCGTCGCCCGGCTTCGTGTCGGCGAGCCCCTCGGGCGTGCCGGTCAGGATCAGGTCGCCGGGCGAGAGCGTCATGAATCCGCTGATGTATTCGATCAGCGACGCGACGTCGAAGATCATGTCGCGCGTGTTGCCGCGCTGCGTCTCGACGCCGTTGACCGTCGTGCGCAGCGCGAGATTCGACGCGTCGCCGATCTCGTCGCGGCTCACGAGCCACGGGCCAAGCGGCGTGCACGTGTCGCGATTCTTCACGCGCAGGTTCGGCCGGTAAAAATTCTCCAGATAGTCGCGAATCGCGTAATCGTTGCCGATCGTGTAGCCGAGCACATGGTCGAGCGCCTGCGCGCGCGCGACGCGCCGCGCCTCGCGGCCGATCACGACCGCGAGCTCGCACTCGTAATGCATGTGCGTAGCGTCGGCGGGCCGCACAGTTTGCGCGCGGTGGCCGACGAACGTGTTCGGCCCTTTCAGGAAGATGAGCGGCTCGGCGGGCGCGCTGAACGCAAGCTCCTTCGCGTGATCGGCATAGTTCAGGCCGAGCGCGAACGTCGTGCGCGGCACGATGGGCGGCAGCCACGAGACGTCCGTCTCGGCGAGCACGCGCCCGGTATCGAGCCGCACGCGCCCTTCGCCCGCCGGCTCGGCCGCGTGCAGCGCGCCGTTGAATACGATGCGCGCGGTCTTCATCGCGCCCCCTCCGCGATCAACGTGTGACGCAGCGTGCCGATGCCCGGCGCGTCGATCTCGATCGCGCTGCCCGCCGCCGCGCGCGGCGCGTTTGGGCCGACGCCGACGAGCAGCACGTCGCCCGCGTCGAACGACATGAACGCCGATACGTCGGCGATCAGCCGCGCGACCGGGCGGATCAGGTTCGCGGTGCTCGCCTCGTAGCGCCGCTCGCCGTCCACGCGCACCGTCACCACGAGCGCGTCCGCGTCGCGGATGCTTGCGCGTGCAACGATCGCCGGCCCGAGCGGGCAAAAGCCGTCGCGGCACTTGAAGCGCACCGCCGGGCGGTAATAATCGGGATGCGGAATCGACACGTCGCTTGCAAGCGTAAAACCTTCAACGAAGTCGAGCGCCTGCTCGGCCGGCACGCGCGTCGTGCGGCGCGCGAACACGACGCCGACCGACGCGCCGATTTCGAGCGCGTCGACGCCCGCCGGCACGACGACGGCCGCGCCGTCGCCCGCGTGCGTGTTCGCGGGCTTCACGTACAGCACGGGCGCCCGCGGCGGCTGGCTGTACGGCGGCGCGTGCACCGCGTCGCCAAGCGCCGCGAGCGCGCCGCGATCGTTGAGCAGCGCGCCGTAGACGGCGCCGATCGGCACCGTCGCGACGCGCGCGCCGCGTTCGACGAGAGACAGCTCCATGCGATTCATCCTCCGCCGCGTCGCGCGGCCGGGTCAATTGCTTAACATATTAACTACAGCATGCGAAAAGAACAACCGCGATAACCCTGATAACCCTGATAAGGCGGTCACCGACGATTTTCGCCCTGCTAAGATTGATGGATCAACTGCCCTTCCAGGACCCTCATGAATCGTAAGTTCGATCACCGCAATCTGGCCATGCTGCTGCTCGAGGCCCGCGAAACGTTGATGGGCCGGTTCCGGCCGATCCTGAAGGAATTTGCGCTGACGGAGCAGCAATGGCGGATCATTCGCGTGCTGGACGGCGAACCGTCTCATGAGCTCGAAGCCGGGCAGATCGCGAAGCGCTGCTGCATCCTGAGCCCGAGCCTCACGGGCGTGCTGGAGAGAATGGAGCGCGACGGCCTGATTCGCCGCACGCGCGCGCAGGAGGATCAGCGCAGGCTGATCGTCAGCCTGACGCCGCAGAGTCGTCAGCTCGTCACGCAGATCGGCCCGCGCATCGACGAGCAGTATCGGCTCCTCGAGCAGCGCTTCGGCGCGGATGCGCTCCGCGAGGTGTACGCGGCGCTCGACAAGCTGATCGAAGTCGGCGGCTCGTGACGCGCGGCCGCCGCGCGCAAGTCCAGGGTCTGTTCGCGCTCATGACAGGCTTGCGCCGGCAGCCGTCCGCGGCATCTGCGCAAGCACGTCGACGCCGCGCGACGTGCGCATGCATTCGTTCACATAATCGACGAACGGCAGCGGCTCGAAATCGATCTCGCGGCGCACGCGCGCGTTGTCGAACACGTGGTCGAGCTCGGCGAACGCGGCGTAAGACTGCAACGCGCGCCGGATCACGCGCTCGCGCGCGGCGTCGCGGCGGCCGAGCACGTCGCGCGCGATCGAAGGAAACTCGGCGGACGAGCAGAGCGCGTAGCGCGGCTCGTCGTCGAGGCCCACCGCCTCGTCCATCGCGCGCACGATCTGCGTGACGGTCGGCGCTTCGTCGCCCGCCGACACGTGGTACGTATCGTGCGCGAGCGACGGCTTGAGCGCGAGCAGCATCAGCGCGCGCGCGCAGTCGTCCACCGCGATCACGTCGATGCGCGCCATCGGCCGCGCGGTGAAGCGGCGCGCCGCGTGAACGATCCGGAACATCCAGAACGTGCTCGCCGACGGCTGCGTGCCGAGCAGCGTGTGCCCGACGACGCACGACGGCCGCACGACGACGAGCGGCAGGCCGAGCGCGCGCAGTCGCGCTTCCGCGTCGCGCTTGCCGCGCGTATACGGCCCGACATCGATCTCGCGGCCGCGCGCCGGCGTATCGTCCTCGTGGATCGTGCCGCGGGCCCTGATCCCGCAGGCGAACGCCGCGCCGACGTGCACGAAACGCTGCAGCCGCCGGCTGCCCGCGAAGCGGCGCGCGAAGTGCAGCGTCGCGTCGACGTTCGTCTCGTTGACGACGCTCGCATCGGCGAGCGACGCGACGCCCGCGCAATGGATCACGTGCGATGCGAGCGCGATGCGCGCAGCGTCCGCATCGGCGAGCGCGCCGTCGAGCTCGCCCGCGATCACGTTCGCCTCGGTCAGCCGCTCGGCCCAGTAAGGCGCGAGCCCGCTCTTGAGCGCCGCCGCGCGCAGCCGCGCGAGCGCGTGCGCGCGGTCGCACGCGCGCACGACGCACACGACGCGATCGAGCAGCCCGGCGTTGACGAGCGACACGAGCACCGCGCCGCCGATGAAGCCGGTCGCCCCGGTAAGCACGATCCGGTCGACGTGCGCGGCCGCGGCGGGCGCGCTCGCGGGCGACACGAGGCCCGCCCGCCAGGTGAGCGAAAGCGCGGTTTTCCAGATCAGCACGATGGGCACCTCCTTCTTCAGAATCAGAAACATCGCCGAGCCCGGCGCATTGCCCATGCCCTTCATACAATCCGGGCCCGGCCGGTCGAAGCGGCTCTCGTCCGCGCAGCCGTCGTCATGACTCACCGCGGCCGCGACGGACATGAAGCCCGCGAACGGCACGCAATACCGGAGGGAGTGAAGGGATGGGCGCGCGGTGCCGGGAAAGAGCCAGGGAGTCCGCAGTCTAGGTTCGGGCGCCCGGCGAATCTGTCCCGAATGTTTCGGGAATATGTGCGGATTTGTGTCCGATTGTCGGCGATTGTTGTGGCCGTCCCCGGCGGCCGGCGCGCGCGGCTAGAATGCGCGTGCGCTGCCCCTTGCCGAGGAAACCATGAACGAAGTGCCGCTCAAATACCGGGTGCTGCTGATCGAAGACGACGATCGCCTCGCGCAATTGATCCGCGAGTATCTCGACAGCTACGAATTCTCGGTGACGGTGGTCCGGCGCGGCGACCTCGCCGTCGGGGCCGTGCGCGAGCATCAGCCCGCGCTCGTGATACTCGACCTGATGCTGCCGCATCTCGACGGCATGGAAGTGTGCCGCCGCATCCGCGGGTTCTCGAACGTGCCGGTGCTGATCCTGACCGCGCGCTCGGACGTCTACGATCAGGTGGCCGGCCTCGAGACGGGCGCCGACGACTACGTGACGAAGCCGATCGAGCCGCGCGTGCTCGTCGCGCGCGTCCGCGCGTTGCTGCGCCGCGCGCAGCCGGGCGCGAGCGTCGAATCGCCCGCGAGCGAGACGCTCGTGTTCGGCGAGCTTGCGATCTCGCCGCCGAACCGCACGGTCACGTGGCGCGGCGAGCCCGTCGACCTGAAGACGGCCGAGTTCAACCTGCTGCTGATCCTCGCGCGCTCGGCAGGCACCGTGCTGAGCCGCGACGACATCCTCAAGCAATTGCGCGGCATCGAGTTCGACGGCCTCGACCGCTCGGTCGACTCGGGCATCTCGAAGCTGCGGCGCCGGTTCGAGGACGCCTCGTCCGAGCCGCACAAGATCAAGACGATCTGGGGGCGCGGCTATCTGTTCAGCCCGTCCGCGTGGGACGACTGAATGCTGCGCTCGCTCGTCAGGCTGTATCTCGTCGTGGTCGTCTGCGCAGCGGCGGCGATCCTTTTCATCAACACGTCGTTCACGCGCTTCTTCTACGACCGGATGTCGAGCGCCGCGCGCGAGACGCTCGGCACCTACGCGTTCGTGCTGAACGATTATCTCGAGCGCCATCCGGGCGAGTCGCGCCAAGGCGCGCTGCGCGAGCTCGCGAAGCACGGCAATGAGGGCTTCGGCTTCATGTCGATCGACGACGCGCGCAAGCTGCTGAGCGCCGAGCAGCGGCGCGATCTCGACCGCGGCGAGATCGCGATCAGCTACGACGGCAAGGACTATTTCATGCCGCTCGTCGACGGCACCGTGCTGCACGCGCGCCCGGACGAGCCGCCCAGCCTCGACATCCAGATCTACGCGTACCTGACCGTCGCGCTCGCGACGCTGCTCGCCGTCGCGCTGTGGATCCACTACCACTGGCGCGACCTGCGCAAGCTCGAGGCGGCCGCGCGCGCGTTCGGCAACGGCCGGCTGTCGACGCGCGCCGAGCTGTCGCGCAAGTCGAACATCTACGAGCTGTCGCAGCAGTTCAACGACATGGCGAAACGGATCGAGGCGTCGATCCAGCAGCAGCGCGAGATGATGCATGGCATCTCGCACGAGCTGAAGACGCCGCTCGCGCGTCTCGAGTTCGGCCTCGCGCTGCTCACGTCGCCGGATGCGACCGAGCGCATGCGCGAGCGGCAGGAGGCGCTTCGCCGCGACGTGCGCGAGCTCGACGAGCTCGTCACCGAGCTGCTGACGATCGGCCGGCTCGAACAGGGCGAGCGGCATCTCGCGCTGATGCAGGTGATGGTCGCGGAGCTGATCGACAGCGTCGCGGCGAGCGTCGCGCACGACATCGCCGATCGCCGGCTCACGCTCGACGTGGCGGCGCGCGGCGCGCCCGCGTGCCACGTGTGCGATGCGAAGCTCGTCGCGCGCGCGCTGCTGAACCTGATTCGCAACGGCATGCGCTACGCGTCGTCGACGATCTCGCTGCGGGCGGCGCTCGGCGAAGCGGGCGCGCTCGTGCTGACTGTCGACGACGACGGCCCCGGCATTCCGGCAGCCGACCGCGACCGCGTGTTCGAACCGTTCCACCGGCTCGATTCGAGCCGCGACCGGCTAACGGGCGGCTTCGGCCTGGGCCTCACGATCGTGCGGCGCGTCGCGCTCGCGCACGGCGGTGACGTGCGGCTCGACGACTCACCGCTCGGCGGCGCGCGCTTCGTGATCACGCTGCCCGCGCTCGATGCGCCGGCTCGCGAGCAGAAGGCGCGAAGCGCGGCTGCGTGACGACGCAAGGCGCGAACGCCTGCCGGACTCGGCGGATTCGGCGATCGGCGCGGGCGCGCCGGCAACGCAGGCCGGCGGCCGCCGAGCCTCGACTCGACGCCCGGCATCGCGCGCCCGATCATCGCCCTCGGATCGCCGCCGACCGGCGACGCCGCGGCCTGCTCGCCGTCACTCCCCCGCCGCGATCCGCTCGGCCGCCGCATGCTCGCCGCCGACGCGATAGCTCGCGGCCGGATGCGGCGCCGCGAGCCGCGGCCCCGCGCGATGCAGCTTCTCGCGCAGCGTGCCCGGCGCATAGTCGGTCTGATAGACGCCGCGCCGCTGCAGTTCCGGCACGACGAGCTCGACGACGTCGACGAACGTCTCCGGCGTCACCGCGTACGCGAGGTTGAAGCCGTCGACGTCGGTCTCGTCGACCCACGATTGCAGATCGTCGGCGATCTCGCGCGCGTCGCCGACCGACACCGGCCCGAGTCCGCCGATGCCGCCCCAGCGCGCGATCTCGCGCACGGTCCACTGGCGCGTCGGATCGGCGCTCGACAGCGCCTCGACGGCCGACTGGATCGCATTGCTCTCGACGTGCTCGAGCGGCGCGTCGAGGTCGTATTTCGACAGATCGATCCCGGTCCAGCCGGACATCAGCGCGAGCGCGCCCTCGTCGCTCGCGTAGCGGCGATAGTCGGCGTGCTTCGCGTGCGCGTCGGCCGACGTGCGGCCCGTGATCACCGTGTGCAGGTTGAAGATCAGCACGTCGCGCGGATCGCGGCCGAACTGCTTCACGCGCTCGCGGATGTCGGCGACGAACGCCTTCAGGATCGTGCGCGACGGCGCGGCGACGAAGATGCACTCCGCATGCTGCGCGGCGAAGTCCTTGCCGCGCCGGGAAGCGCCCGCCTGATAGAGCACCGGCGTGCGCTGCGGCGACGGCTCGCACAGATGGATGCCGGGCACGTCGTAATGGCGGCCGCGATGGCCGACCGGATGCACCTTGGACGGCTCGGCGAACACGCGGCGCGCGGCGTCGCGCACGACGGCGTCGTCTTCCCACGAGCCTTCCCACAGCTTGTAGCAGACCTCGAGATACTCGTCGGCAATCGCGTAGCGCTCGTCGTGATTCGTCTGCTGCGGCAGCCCGAGGTTGCGCGCGGCGCTGTCGAGGTACGACGTGACGACGTTCCAGCCGACGCGCCCGCCCGTCAGATGATCGAGCGTCGACATGCGCCGCGCGAACGGATACGGATGCTCATACGACAGCGAGCACGTGACGCCGAAGCCGAGATGCCGCGTCGCGGCCGCCATCGCGGACACGAGCAGGATCGGATCGTTGACGGGCACCTGCGCGCCCTGCCGGATCGCCGCTTCGCCGCCGCCCTGATAGACGTCGTAGATGCCGAGCACGTCGGCGATGAACAGGCCATCGAACTTGCCGCGCTCCAGCAGTTGCGCGAGCCCGGTCCAGTAGCTCAGTTCGCGATAGCGCCACGACTCGTCGCGCGGATGCGCCCAGAGCCCCGGCGACTGATGGCCGACGCAGTTCATGTCGAAGGCGTTGAAACGGATCTGTCGGGTCATGGTGAAGCGTTCTCTCGATTCGGTCGATGGGCGGCTATCGCGTCACAACGCGCCGTGGCGCGGCGGCAGCGCGTCGTTCAGGTAGTAATCGGCGATCGCGATGTATTTCCAGCGCACCGGATCGTGCAGCGTGTGCGTGCGCGCATTGCGCCAGTGGCGATCGAGCGCGTGCTCGGCGAGCGTGCCCTGCGTGCCCGCGAGCTCGACGAGGCGCGACGACGCCGCGAGCGCGATCTCGGTCGTCGCCGCGCGCGCCTTCGCGACCGCGATCGACGCGGCCGCGACCGTGCGCTCGTTCGCATCGTCGATCGCCGCGTCCACGCGCATGCCCGCGCGCTCGGTCAGCGCGCCGGCCGCGTCGAGGTCGACTGCGAGCCTGCCGAAGATCTCGAGCGCGAGCGGATCGTCGCTCGCGCGCGCGACGCCGCTGTCGATCCACGGCCGCGCGCGTTCGCGCACGAAGCGGCGCGCGTCGGCGAACGCGGCGCGCGCGATGCCGAGATCGACGCCCGCGTGCAGCAACTGGCCGAGCGGGCCGACCGGCGTCGGCTTCGCGTCGAACGCGTCGCTGTACGGCACGACGGCCGATGCGTCGACATACACGTCGTCGAGCCGCGTCGTGCCGCTGCCCGTCGTGCGCTGGCCGAAGCCGTTCCAGTCGTCGTCGACCGTGAGGCCCGGCGCGCGCGCCGGCGCGAACGCGACGTGCAGCCGGTCGTTCGCGTCCTTCGCGACGACCGGAATCCAGTGCGCGAAGAGCGCGCCCGTCGAATAGAACTTGCGGCCGTTGAGCCGGAAGCCCGCGCCGTCGGGCGTGATCGTCGTCCGGTAGTCGCGCACGTGCTTCGTGCCGCGCTCGGACAGCGCGTTGCCGAAGCGCTCGCCCGCGAGCGCGCGCTCGAAGTAGAAGCGCTGCTGCGCGCGCGTGCCGTTCACGCGCAGCACTTCGAGCATGAAGAAATGGTTCTGCGGAATCTGGCCGATCGCGGGATCGGCCTCCGACACGATCGCCGTGACCTCCGCGAGCGTCGCCGCCGACACCGCCGCGCCGCCGAATTCGCGCGGCACCGCGATGCCCCAGAGGCCCGTTGCCGAATACACGTCGAGCTCAGCGTGCGGCAGGCGGCGCTCGCGATCGCGCGCGGCGGCGTCGGGCGCGATCGTCGCCGCGAACGCGCGGGCCGCGTCGAGCGCGTCGGCGTCGCTCGAAATCCGTCGCGCCGCACGCGCGACGGCCGGTTGCGTGATCGCGTTCATCGGCTCAGTTCCATGCGTGGCGCGCGGGCGCGACGCCGTTCAGATAGTAGTTGCCGACGAGGTGATATTTCCAGCGCACCGGGTCGTGCAGCGTATGCGTGCGCGCGTTGCGCCAGTGGCGGTCGAGGTCGTGCTCGGCGAGCGTCGCCTGCGTGCCGGCGAGCTCGAACAGCTTCTCGCTCGCGAGCAGCGCGATCTCGGTCGTCAACACCTTCGCCTCGCCCACCGCAACCGATGCGCGCGCGACGTCGTCCTCGGAGACTTCGCGTTGCGCGGCGAGCGCATCGAGCGTGCGCGCCGCGCGTTCGAGCAGCGCATCGGCCGCGTGCAACTGGATCACGAGGCGGCCCGTCTCGCGAATCGTCAGCGGATCGTCGGCCGCGCGCTCGACGCCGCTGTCGATCCACGGCCGCGAGCGCTCGCGCACGAAGCGCAGCGTGTCGTCGAGCGCCGCGTGCGCGATGCCCGCGTCGATCGCCGCCTGAATGATCTGCGACAGCGGGCCGTTCAGCGTCGGCTGATCCGACACGCGGTGCGCGGCAAACACATGCGACGCCGGCACGCGCACGTTGTCGAGCCTGACCGTGCCGCTCGCGGTCGTCCGCTGGCCGAAGCCCGACCAGTCGTCGATCACCGAGAGCCCGGGCGTGCCCTTCGGAATGTACGCGAGCCAGCCCTTGCGATCGTCGTCGATCCCGAGCACCGGCACGTAATGCGCGAACAGCGCGCCCGTCGAATAGAACTTCGTGCCGTCGACGCGATAGCCGTCGCCGTCGCGAATCACTTTCGTCTTCAGGTCGAGCACGTTCTTCGTGCCCTTCTCCGAGAAGCCGTTACCGAATCGCTTGCCCTTCAGAATCTCGCCGAAGAAGAAGCGCTTCTGCTCGTCGGTGCCCGTGAGCGCGATCACGTCGACGAGGCCGAAGTGGTTCTGCGGCAGTTGGCCGAGCGACGGGTCCGCGGCCGCGACGCGCTTCACGACCTCGGTCAGCGTCACGTGCGACACGCCCGCGCCGCCATACGCCTTCGGCACCGTGATCGCCCAGAGGCCCGATTGCGAGAACCAGTCGATTTCGTCGTAGGGCAGTCTGCGCTCGCGATCGCGCTCGGCCGCGCCTGGCGCGAGCCGCTCGGCGAGCGCGCGCGCGGCGTCGATCGCCTCGGCGTCGCTCGCGATTAGATGCGCGTCTCGCGCGGGCTCGCCGCGCGCGGTTTGGACGGCCGTCTCATAGATCGCGGACATGCGTGTCTCCGTTGAAGAACAAGGGACCAATCTATCAACGGGGCTTGCCGCGACCAACCGATCGATTCGGGAAACGTTATTCCGGACCCCGGAAAATGCGCATCGCACACGCTGCTTTGGCGACGCGCGCAATCGCGTGCGCGCGGCAAATCGACGCGCCCGATAACGCGATGCAATCGGGCCGACATGACGTGCGTGTGCACGCATCGCTCATGAAAACACCTGATTGCGCAGACAAGCCCGTTCACGGCACGCTATGCGCAACCGTTTCGCACGCGCCGCCCAGTGCCGGGCAACGCGATCCGCGTCAATCTTTTTGTGACGCCGCTTGCGTTCCGTGTCAATCCACCTAGACTGAGAAAGCTCACCGGCTAACCTTCGAAAGGAGACGAAGCATGCGCCTCACCATTCGAATCAACGGCAGCGGTTCCTCTGCGCAGCAATTCGCGGTCCTGTGGCTCGACACCGACGAGCAACTGTGGTCGCGCGAAGCGCATCAGGGCATCGATCTGCCGACGTGGGGCAAGGTGAAGGACGTCGAAGGCGCGGTTGCGCTGTGCTCGGCCGACAGCGGCGAAGCGCTGTGCCGGCTGCAAGGGCTGTCGTTCTCGAACGTGGAGCGTTCGTCCGACGAAGAGCATGGCGACGCGGTCCTCGGCGGCGAGAACCCGCAAGGCGCGTGGCGCCTGCAAGCGGTCGATTCGGCGTCGATCCAGCCCGAGCATCAGGGATTCACCGTCGTGCGCTGAGCGCGGCGCACGTGTGGCCGAACTGAGCCGGACGTTGAGCAGCGCGGCTCGCACGCGCGGCCGGTTTCGAATCGGTGCATCGATCGGCAGCGGACCTCCGAACCACCACGACACATCACGTCAAGCACGGCGTTCGCGAAACAGGCGAACGCCGTTTTGTATCGTCGACCCAGTGGCCGGCGCTCGTATGTTCGGCGTTCGTGAGCGCGGCGTAGCGATCCCTGATTCGCCCGGCGGGCCGCCGTCAGGCAGCCGCCTGATTTTTTGCGACGCGCGTCGCACGCTTCGGCACGCGCACCACCCTATCCGTTCGCTTGATCGTTTCGCTCAATCGATCCGCTCGACGAGATGCGAGCGATCGTAGGGTGCGGCGTATGGCTCGGGCCAGAACTCGACGATGCGCGCAATCTTCCGATGCACCACCGTGAAGAACGAAATCGCCCGCGCGCGCTGGACGCCGTCCGTGACGGACACGTCGGACACGGCCTCGTGCGCGTCGCCGATCATCCGGCCGATCGTAGACGTCCATGGCCCGTGCGCCGGGTACTCGCTATTCAGCATCGCGAAATTTCGGACGCCGCGAATGCGCTCGTTCGATTGCGGCCAGTCGAGCACGAAGCCGTCGGCGAGCACCGCCGCGACCGCATGAAAATCGTTCGTGCCCATCAAGCGCCAGAACTCGCGCGCCACGCCGACAGCCGTTTCGAGGTCGGAATTCATTTCGATGTCCGTATTCATGTTCATTGCCTCATTCGCGCCGGCACCGCCGCTTCGCCCGCGTGCGCATCGCGCGCGCACATGCAGGCATGCGCACGATCGCGCGGACCGCATGAGACGCGCGTCCCTCGCCGCGCGCTGCGCATGCCGAACCGAGACCGGTGTCTCACGCCACGCGCCGGCCGCCACTCGCCGCGCGCATCACTCCTGGACGCCCGTCCCGTCGCGGCGCCTCAACTGCACGACGTCGCGCAACGGCGGCGCGCCGAACAGGCGGCTGTACTCGCGGCTGAACTGCGACGGGCTGTCGTACCCGACCCTGAGCGCGACCGAGCCGACGTCGCCGTGCTGGCCGAGCAGCAGCCGGCGCGCCTCGTGCAGCCGCAGTTGCTTTTGATACTGGAGCGGGCTCAGCGTCGTCACGTGCTTGAAGTGATGATGCAGCGACGACACGCTCATGTTCACCTGCTGCGCGAGCGTCTCGACCCTGAGCGGCTCCGCGTAATGATCGCGGAGCCATTCGATCGCGCGCGCGATCCGGTACGTCTGGCTGCCCGCGACCGCGATATGCCGCAGCCGCGCGCCCTGCCCGCTCGTCAGCAGCCGGTACAGCAGTTCCTTTTCGATCAGCGGCGCGAGGATCGGAATGTCGCCTGGAGTATCGAGCAATCGCACGAGCCGCAGCGCCGCGTCGAAGAGCGGCTCGGACAGCGCGCCGACGGCGATCCCCTCGCCCGTCGGCACCGCGTCCGGCGGCGGCATCCGCATCTCGGCCGCGAGTTCGGCGATGCGCTGCACGTCGAGCGCGATCTTCACGCACAGATACGGCGCATCGGCCGACGCGCGCGTGACCTGCGACAGCATCGGCAGATCGACCGACGTGACGAGGCACTGCTGATGATCGTATTCGTATGCCTGCCCCGCGACCGTCACCCGCTTCGCGCCCTGCGCGGCGAACACGAACGCGGCGCGCGTGACGCTGCAGCCGAGGTCGACGGGCGACGAGCAGCGGAAGAACGACAGCGCGGGAATCGCGCTCGGGTGCGCGCCGTCGGCGGGTGCGAAGCGGTCGATCAGCGCGGCGAGCTCGCGGCGCGCGGCCTCGCGCGGCGCGAGCGACGGCAGCCGCGCATCGGCCGGGGGAGACGCCGCGTGCGCGGCGGATTCGAGTGGAGCGTAGCGCTGATCCATCGGCAATGAGCGAGCGTTGGAGTCGTGATCGTAGCAGGCGCGGATGCGGGCGACGCGGCGGCCGCCCACCGCGCTCGGGATTTGCAGGATTGTTCAATATTTTTGCAGGATTGTGTAAACGCAACGGCGGTCCGTCCCTCACACTGCCGGCTATCACCCGGCGCCAAGTCCGGGCATTCCCCACACGGAGATTGTCCATGTCTACCTCGTTTGTGCTGAACGGCAAGAATCTGACGCTGGACGCCGATCCCGCGATGCCGCTCCTCTGGGCGATCCGCGAAGACGCGGGCCTGCACGGCACGAAGTTCGGCTGCGGCGCCGCGCAATGCGGCGCGTGCACCGTGCATCTCGAAGGCCAGGCGGTGCGCTCGTGCGTGCTGCCGCTCGCAGCCGTCGCCGGCAAGCGCGTGACGACGGTCGAAGGGCTCGCGAGCAAGCCCGCGAAGGCCGTCCAGGCCGCATGGGTCAAGCTGCAGGTGCCGCAGTGCGGCTACTGCCAGTCCGGCCAGATCATGTCGGCGACCGCGCTCCTCGAACAGAACCCGGCGCCCACCGACGCCGACATCGACGCCGCGATGAACGGCAACATCTGCCGTTGCGCGACCTACACCCGCATCCGCGCCGCGATTCACGAAGCGGCCGCCACCCTGAAGGCCTGACGATGACGACCGACCTCGATCTCCCGAATGCGGTGCGCGCGTCCCGCCGCACATTCCTGAAGGCCGCCGGCGCCGCCGCGGCCGTTGGCCTCACGATCGGCTTCGAATGGCGCGACGCGGGCCGCCCGGCGCTCGCCGCCACCGCCCCCGCCGCCGATGCAGGCGCAGCCGGCGCGTTCGCGCCGAACGCGTTCCTGCGCGTCGCGCCGGACAACAGCGTGACCGTGATCGCGAAGCATGTCGAGATGGGCCAGGGCGCGTACACCGGCATCGCGACGATCGTCGCCGAAGAGCTCGACGCGAACTGGCGCGACGTGCGCGTCGAAAGCGCGCCCGCCGACGCATCGCGCTACGCGAACCTGCAGTTCGGCAAGCTGCAGGGCACGGGCGGCAGCTCGGCGATGGCGAACTCGTGGATGCAGTTGCGCGAGGCGGGCGCGAAGGCGCGCGCGATGCTCGTAGCGGCGGCCGCCGCGCAGTGGAACGTGCCCGCCGCCGAGCTGACGACGGGCGACGGCGCCGTGCGCCATGCGGCGAGCGGCCGCGAGGCGACCTACGGCTCGCTCGCGGCGGCCGCGGCCGCGCTGCCCGTGCCGGAGAAGGTCACGCTGAAGTCGCCGGCCGATTTCCGGCTGATCGGCAAGCCGGTGCCGCGCGTCGACGCGCTCGCGAAATCTGACGGCACCGCGCAGTTCACGATCGACGTGACGATGCCCGGCATGCTCGTCGCGCTGCTGCAGCGCCCGCCCGTCTTCGGCGGCAAGGTGAAGTCGTTCGACGCGAGCGCCGCGAAGGCGGTGCCGGGCGTCGTGTCGGTCGTGCAGGTCGAGCGCGGCGTCGCGGTCGTCGCGAAGGGCTTCTGGGCCGCGAAACAGGGCCGCGACGCGCTGAAGGTCGAATGGGACGATTCGAACGCGGAGAAGCGCAGCTCCGACGCGATCATGCGCGAGTACCGGCAGCTCGCCGAGCGCCCGGGCGCGTCCGCGCGCCGCGACGGCGACGCCGACCACGCGCTCGCCGGCGCGGCGAAGCGGATCTCCGCATCGTACGAGTTTCCGTACCTCGCGCACGCGCCGATGGAGCCGCTCGACGCGGTCGTCAAGCTGACGGCCGACAGTTGCGAGATCTGGGCGGGCGATCAGTTCCAGACGATCGACCAGGGCAACGCGGCGCGCGTCGCGGGGCTCGATCCGTCGCAGGTCAGGATTCATACGCTGTATGCGGGCGGCAGCTTCGGCCGGCGCGCGAACGCGTGGTCGGACTATGTCGTCGAGGCCGTGTCGATCGCGAAGGCGCTCGGCGCGAACGGCACGCCCGTCAAGCTGCAATGGACGCGCGAGGACGACATCCACGGCGGCCTCTATCGGCCGATGTACTTCCACAAGCTCGACGCGGCGCTTTCGAAGGACGGCAAGCTCGTCGGCTGGCGGCATCGGATCGTCGGCCAGTCGATCCTCGCCGGCACGCCGTTCGAGGCGGTGATGGTGAAGAACGGGATCGACCAGACGTCGGTCGAGGGCGCGGCGAACCTGCCGTATGCGATTCCGAACGTATCGGTCGAGCTGACGACGACGAAGGCCGGCGTGCCGGTGCTGTGGTGGCGCGTCGTCGGCAGCTCGCACACCGCGTATGCGGTCGAGGCGTTCGTCGACGAGGCCGCGCACGCGGCGGGCAAGGACCCGTACCTGTTCCGCCGCGACCTGCTCGCGCACGCGCCGCGCCTGAAGGCCGTGCTCGAGCTCGCCGCCGGGAAGGCCGGCTGGGACCCGGCAAAGCCGCTGCCGAAGGGCCGCGGACGTGGGATCGCGGTCGCCGAGGCGTTCAGGAGCTACGTCGCGCAGGTCGCCGAGGTGTCGGTGGACGAGCACGGCGCCGTGAAGGTCGAGCGCGTCGTCTGCGCGGTCGATTGCGGCACCGCGATCAATCCGGACGTGATCGCCGCGCAGATGGAAGGCGGCATCGGCTTCGGGCTCGGCGCGGTGCTGCACGGCGCGATCACGCTGAAGGACGGCAAGGTCGAGCAGAACAACTTCGACGGCTACCGCGTGCTGCGGATCGCCGAGATGCCGAAGGTCGAGGTGCACATCGTGCCGTCGGGCGAGGCGCCGACGGGCGTCGGCGAGCCGGGCGTCGCGCCGATCGGCCCCGCCGTCGCGAACGCGATCTTCGCGGCGACGGGCAAGCGGCACTACGCGCTGCCGTTCCCGGCCGCCGGAGAAGCGGCGGCTTGACGGGCGGGGGGCGGAGGGCGATGGGCGGCGCCCGCCGCCCGCCCCAATCGCTCCGCCGCACGTTACGTCGCCGGTCGCACAGACGTAACGCAAACGTCCGTGCTACGTAACACACCTTCAAACGGTTTCAGATTGTTACATTTCCGGCGCTACCGCAGGCCACGCGCCGCCACCCGAAAACGCTTTCGATTCATGCACTTGAGCGATAAAAAAGACCTTTGATGCCGTTTGACCGCTGCATCGCGCCAGCCTGGCCCGACACTTGCAGTAACGCTCCTCGTGCCGTTCGCCCATTCGTCTGCGAATCACGAGGATCACCATGGATTGCAAGTATCTGTACATCGACAACATCAAGATCAACTTCGTCCGCCGCATCATCGAGATCGACGGCGAGCCGGTCAGCCTGACCCCGCGCGAATTCGACGTCGTCGAATTCCTGCTCGACAACATGAACAAGGTCGTGTCGCGCCAGGCGATCCAGGAAGCGGTGTGGGGCCGCGAGCTCGCGGTGTCGTCGCGCACGCTCGACACGCACGTGTCGCGCATCCGCTCGAAGCTCGGCCTCGATTTCGACAAGAACATGCGGATCATTCCGGTCTATTCGATCGGCTACCGGCTCGTGCTGTTCGGCACGGCGACGACGCGCGTCGAGCCGCACGACGAGCAGCACGCGGCGCACGCCGCCGCGCCGCTCGCCCGTCCGGCCGCCGCGCCGCACCTCGCGCTCGTCGCCGAATACCACTGAACGCGCCGCGCGCCGCCGCGCGAAACGCGTTCGTTCGCGCGGCGGCGGCCTACCCGGCGCGCTGCCGCTCGAGCCACGCCTGGAACATCAGCACCGTCCAGAGCGGATGCTGCCAGTTCATCCGGCCCGACTGGTGCTGGCGCCACAGCCGCTCGACGCGCGTCGCGTCGAGATAGCCTTCGTCGCGCAGGCGCGCGGGGCGCAGCAGCTCCGCCGCCCAGTCGCTCAACTCGCCGCGCAGCCACGCGCCGACGGGCGCGCAGAAGCCCTGCTTCGGCCGGTCGATCAGCGGCCGCGGCACGTAGCGGTACAGCAGCTTGCGCAGCAGCCACTTGTCCTGCCCGTCCGGGATGCGCAGCGCCTCCGGCAGCCGCCACGCGAACTCGACGACGCGATGATCGAGAAACGGCATCCGCGTCTCGAGGCTCACCGCCATCGCCGCGCGGTCGACCTTCGTCAGGATGTCGGTGGGCAGGTACGTGAGCGTGTCGACGGCCATCGCCTGCTCGGCGAACGAGAGCCCGGCGGGCCACGCGCCCGGCGTGTCGATCAGCGTCTGCGGCTCGTGCCCCGCGAGCGTGAAGCGCTCCGGATGATGGACCGACGACATCAGCAGCCGGTACAGCGACGTGCGGCTGTCGGCCGTCATCACGTTCGCGAGCTTGTGCAGGCGGTCGCCGACGCGCGGCGACGCGTCGCGCTGCGCGGACCCGCTCCATACGCCCTGCACGAGCGCGGCGATCTGGTCCGCATGGTCGGGCCGCAGCGCGTGCAGCGCGGCCGCGATCCGCATCCGCACCGCGGCCGGCACGCGACGCAGCCGCCCCCACAGGCGCGGCGTCAGGAAATAGCGCGTGTAGCCGCCGAACAGCTCGTCGCCGCCGTCGCCCGACAGGCTCACCTTCACATGGCGGCGCGTGAGCTCGGAGACGAGCAGCGTCGGAATCTGCGACGAATCGGCGAACGGCTCGTCATAGACGGACGGCATGCGCGGGACCATCGCGAGCACGTCGGACGGCTTCACGTAGAGCTCGGTGTGCGACGTGCCGAGATGCCGCGCGACCGCCTTCGCATAGCCCGCCTCGTCGTAGCCCGCCTCGTGGAAGCCGATCGTGAACGTCTGCACCGGCTGCGCGGTCTGCGTCTGCATCAGCGCGACGATCACCGACGAATCGACGCCGCCCGACAGGAACGCGCCGAGCGGCACGTCGGCGACCGACTGCTCGGCGATCGCGTCGCGCAGCACGTGATCGAGCTGCGCGACCGCGGCGTTCGCATCGCCGTCGAACGGATTCGCACGGGCCGCGGCGATCACGCGCTCGAGCGACCAGTAGCGGCGCGGCGCGGGCTCGTCGGCCACGTCCTCGAGCTGCACGCAGGTGCCGGGCGGCAGCTTACGAATGCCTTCATAGATCGTGTACGGCGCGGGCACGCTCGCGTGGCGCAGATACAGGCACAGCGCGTCGCGGTCGATCGGATGCGCATCGAAGCCGGGAAAGCGCCGCAGCGCCTTCAGCTCGGAGCCGAACACGAACGAGCCGCCGATGCGCCCGTAATAGAGCGGCTTCTCGCCGACGCGATCGCGCGCGAGCGTGAGCACGCGCGATTCGCGGTTCCACAGCGCGAGCGCGAACATTCCGGCCGCCTTTTGCAGCGCGCGATCGATCCCCCACGCGGAGAACGCCGCGAGCAATACTTCGCTATCCGAATGACCGCGCCACTCGGGCGCGCGATGCTCGCGCTCCAGCTCGCGGCGCAACTCGCGAAAGTTGTAGATCTCGCCGTTGAACGTCATCGCGTAGCGGCCGCACGCGGACAGCATCGGCTGATGCCCGTGCTCGGACAAATCGACGATCGACAGGCGCCGATGGCCGAGCGCGACGCCCGCGTCGGGATCAATCCACAAACCGGTATCGTCCGGGCCGCGATGCGCGAGACTGTCCGTCATTCGCGCGAGGGTCGCGCGGGCTGTCTCCGGTGCACATGCAACAGGGCCAACGAAGCCGCTGATTCCGCACATGACGAATTTCTCGTTCGAATGGTGAAAAAGGGTATGGCCTGACGAGCGGCCGGCGCCCGTCGGTTGGGCGCATATTACGAAGAAAATATTCGTCAATTAATCCGGCTTGCGGCGGACATTTTTTTATAGTGAAAAATTAATTCGCCCGTAAACGGTTTTGTATACGATGTGCCAGTCTGTTGCGCCGCATCATCCAACTTGCGTCCGATGCACGCTTCGTCATCCGCGCAAGCGCCGCGCCGCGAGATACGCGAGCTGCGCGCGGTTGCGCGCATTGAAGCGTTTTTCGAGCATGCGGATCTGCGCGCCGACGCGATGCAGCGACGTGCTGAGCGCGTTCGCGATTTCCTGATCGGACAGGCCGTGCACGAGCCGCTCGAGCACCGCCGCCTCGTCGTTCTCGAGCACGAACGCGCGCGCGCCGCCGACGCGCGCATCGAGATGCGGCTGCGCGGCGCGATGCAAGTCGAGGCTGAGCGCGAGCGCGCAGCCGATCACCCGATCGTCGAGCGAACCGTCGTGCGCCTCCGACGCGAGGCTCACCACGACGCGCAGATCGAGATGCGGCACCGGCCAGCAGAAGATCACGCCGCTGTGCATTGCATGCGCACGCAACGAATTCACGAGCGCGTGCATGCGCCGCTCGCCCGTGCGGCGCGCATGCGCGTCGAGCTCGTCGAGCCGCCACGCGACCGGCGAGACGCCCTGCCGCCATTCGGCGAAGCGCGGATCGACTTCGAACAGCCGGCCTTCGACGTACGCGCGCAAGAACGACACGGGCGCGAAATCGCGCAACAGATATGCGGCGAGCATCTGCTGGCCGATCAGCTCGAACGCGCCGTAGCAGAGCGTCGTGAAGCCGACCGCGCGCAGGCGCGCATCGCAGTTCGCGACGTCGAACGCCGCGCGACGCGGCCCATCGGGCAATGCGGCGAACGAGGAAACGGGAGGATGCGTGTCGCGCGGGGCGAATCCGCCGCGCGATGCGGCGAGCTCGGCATGCGAAAACCATTCGATGCGCGGCGCGCTGTCAGCAATTGTCATGGG
Organism: Burkholderia humptydooensis; assembly: GCF_001513745.1. Taxonomy (NCBI): domain Bacteria; kingdom Pseudomonadati; phylum Pseudomonadota; class Betaproteobacteria; order Burkholderiales; family Burkholderiaceae; genus Burkholderia; species Burkholderia humptydooensis. Next base: position 1,891,630 of record NZ_CP013382.1, read on the forward strand.
GGAAAGCCGGCTTCTTGTGTTCGTGATGCTGTTGCGCAGGAACCCCGGCAAGCAAGTGGTCTTTGATTCGCGCTTTCGTCTCGCTGCCGAGCGCGGTTAGTATTACAAGATATTACGCGCAAGCGTGCCGCTTTGTACAATGCCTTCGCTCGCGACTCGGGCGCGGCGCGCGACGTCTCGATGCCGGATGAGAATGCGCGTTGGCGACGCGCGCGACGGAGCGCACCCGCGCCGCAGACGCAGCAAGCGCGAACGTGAACGCGCACGTCGCAGCCGCTCGCGTCGCGAGCGAGCAGGCCGCATACGCGTTCGTCACGAGCGTACACGTTGCGATCGCACACCGCGTCCGTCCGTTCGATCGAACGGCACCGGACCACCGCCGCGAGGTTTTTCGTCATGTCGGACATTGCAGTGCAGGAAGTCGCCGCCGTCGCGGCAGTCGCGCGTCCCGTGTCGCACGTGAATCCGGGCGGCACGACGCGCGACGCGCAGACGATCGACGTCGTCTGGTGCGGCCACGCGAGACGCGCGGCCGACGCCGAGCCGCGCTTCGCGCCGCGCCTGGGCGTCGCGGAAATGCTCGCGAGCGCGCGCGGCACCGCCGAGTGCGGCCGCATCGCGACAAGCCTGCTGCGGCTGATGGGCTTCGCGACGTTCGCCTATTTCGCGCTCGAGTTCACGCGCGACGCCGCCGAATGCCTGTACCTGCACGAAGCGTTCACGCCTGCCGCGTATCGCGGCGATTACGTGCGCCGCCGCCATCACGACATCGATCCGCGGATGCTCGGCACGCGCGCGTCGAGCATGCCCGTCGTCTGGGATCTGCGGCAGCTCGCGCGCGATCACGCGGCGCACGGCTCGAATGCGGATGCGCTCGACGGCTTCCTGCGCGTGATGCACGACGACAACATGTGCAGCGGCGTGATGTATTCGATGCCCGTGCCGGGCACGCGCGTGCATGCGTTCGCGAGCTTCACCGCGCCGCGCCGCTCGCGCGACTGGATCTCGTCGACGACGCTCGAGCAGGTGCTGTCGCTCGGTTTGTCCGTGCACCGGTTCGCGGCGCCGCAGTTGATCGCGTCGGCGCGCGAGCGCGCGGCCGAGCGCCTCACGCCGTTCGAGCGCGAATTGCTCGTCGGCATCGCCGAAGGCGCATCCGACAAGGAGATCGGCCGGCGGCTCGACACCAGCGCGCACAACGTCGACTACCATCTGCGCAAGCTGCGCAAACGCTTCGGCGTCGCGAACCGGATTCAGTTGACTTATTTCGCGTCGGCGCGCGGGCTGATCTGATGCGCGCTGATGCGCGCGATCGCGCACGGCGTCAGGCCGCGCGCAATCGCGTTCGGGAAAGCCGCCGCCGCGAATCGGGGACAGCGGCGACAGCGACGAACAACAGGCAGCGCGCCCGAACGGCGAGCAGAACGCGAACGCAACCGGGCGCGGCGAAGCGCGCTCCCTCGACGACGATCGCGAGGCGTCGCCCGGCATCGGCTCGCCGATAATCGTTGCGCTCGCAACCAACGGATGCAGCGCAAGCGGCTCGCCGCCACCCGCGCCCTACCCGTCGCGTCGCGCGTCAGCCGCCGTACAGGTCGAGCAGCTTGAGCGTCACGCCGTTGGTCCAGCCGAAGCCGTCCTGCAGCGGATACTCGCCGCCGCCTCCGCCACCCGTGCCCGCGCCTTCGACGATGTACTTCTCGACGAGCTTGCCCTGCGCCGCGTACACGCCCTTCACGTCCGCGAGAAAACGCGTGCCGATGTCGTTCGCGAGCGACTTCTCGCCATAGTGCTGCAACCCGACGAGCGCGATCCAGTGCAGCGGAGCCCAGCCGTTAGGTGCGTCCCATTGCTGCGTCGTATCGTAAGCCGTCGTCGCGAGCCCGCCCGGCTTGAGCAGCGTCTTCTGCACATTCTTCGCGGTCTGCTTCGCGCGCTCCGGCCACGCGACGCCCGCGAACAACGGATACAGCGCCGCCGCCGTCAGGTTCTCGCGCGGCAAGCCGCGCTTCCAGTCGTAGTCGCCGTAATAGCCGTTGCGGTTCCACAGGTAGCGATTGATCGCGACCGCGCGCTTGCCGGCGCGGCCGGCGAACTCGGCGACGCACGCGAAATCGCGCGTCACCGCGCAGCCCTTCACGATCGTCGTCTCGAGGTTGAACATCAGGCTGTTCAGGTCGACGGGCACGATCGCGGTCGTGCGGATCGTCGCGAGCGTGCGGCTGTCGCCGAACCAGCGCGAGCTGAAGTCCCAGCCGCTCTCGGCCGCCGCGCGCAGGTCGCGCCACACTTCCGGCGCCGGCCGGCCGCTCGCCTGCCGCGCGGTCTTCACGTCTTCGAGATACGACTCGTCGCGCGGCGTGTCGCTCGCGTCCCAGTAGCGGTTCAGCACCGAGCCGTCCGGCATCGCGACGACGTTGCGCGTCGCCTGGCCGCGCGGCGTCGTGCGCTCGCCCTGCATCCAGTACGCGTATTCCTTGCGCAGCGCGGGCAGGTACTTCTGATAGACGCGATTGCCCTCGGCCTTCGCCGCGAGCGTCACCATGTACGCGAAGAACGGCGGCTGCGAGCGGCTCACGTAATAGCTGCGGTTGCCGTTCGGCACGTGGCCGACGGCATCGATCAGGTACGCGAAGTTGTCGAGCATGTCGTCGACGAGATCTTCGCGGCCCGCCTCCTGCAAGCCGAGCATCGTGAAGTACGTGTCCCAGTAATAGCCCTCGCGGAAGCGCCCGCCCGGCACCACGTACGGTTTCGGCAGCGCAATCAGCGAGCTGTACGGCGGCACGGTCGCCGTCGTGCGCGTGAGCTTCGGCCACAGCCAGTCGATGTGCTCGCGCAGCGTCTGGTTCGGCGGCGGCGTCACCGACTGATCCGACGGCGGCGTGAAGTACTGCGCGACGAACGCCTTCAGCGAGAAGCCGGGCTGGCCCTTCTGCTGCTGGTACAACTGGACGATCGTCGCGGGATCGGCGTTCGGCGTCGAATCGACGAAGGTCTTCTGGTCTTCGAAGATCTGCGCGGTTTGCACCGCAACAAAGAGATCGCCGTAGAGCTGGCTCGGCGGCGGCGGAATCGACGCGGCGCTCGGCGCGGAAGCGGCGCTCGACACGGCCGCGGATGCAGGCGCGGGCGACGAGTCTGCGCGCGCGAGCGTCGCGCTCGTGCAGCCGATACCGGCCGCGGCGACAAGCGCGACCCACGCGGGCGCGTTCAGCAGGCGACGATAGAACGGACTTTCAACATGAAGCGGGCGACGCCGCGGCGTGACCATATCTCCTCCTCCCGTTTTCGAGATGAACGGCAATACGGTCTCCTGCTCGCGCGGGCCCGGCGCGTCACGGCGTTTGTCTGTGGTATGCCGCGGCGGGCAGATTCGCACGAAAACCGGCGCTCAGGCAAGCGGTTCTTCGCACATGACGCGCAAATAGCCGTGCGCCGCGTGCAGCACGCGCGCTTCAAGCGCGGGCGCGCTGGTTTCGCTGCGCTCGTCCGCCGCGTCGACGATGCCTTTCGCGATCGCCGGCAGGTCTCGCGCCGCGACGGCCGGCTCTCCGAACGGCGACGCGCGGCGACAACACACCGTTGCGCGCGCAAGCATGCTGCAACAATCGATGCAATAATGGCATCTTTACGCGCGTCGTTGCCATGCCGTCTGCCATCTACGCTTTCATCGCACCGCTGATCGTCGCTTGCGCGTTGTTCATGGAGAGCGTAGACGCCAACATCATCGTCACGGCGCTGCCCGCGATGGCGCGCGACTTCGGGCAGAGCCCCGTCACGCTGAACATCGCGATCACGAGCTACGTCGTCGGCCTCGGCGTGTTCATCCCGATCTGCGGATGGCTCGCCGACCGCTTCGGCGCGCGCACCGTGTTCCGCACCGCGATCGGCATCTTCGTCGCGGGCTCGCTGCTGTGCGCGGCGTCGAACAATCTCGAGATCTTCACGTTCGCGCGCTTCGTGCAAGGCGTAGGCGGCGCGATGATGGTGCCCGTCGGGCGCATCATCATCTTCCGCGCCGTGCCGCGCTCGGAGCTCGTGCGCGCGATGAACTACCTGAGCGTGCCCGCGCTCTTCGGGCCCGCGGCCGGGCCGCTCCTCGGCGGCTTCATCACGACGTACCTGCACTGGCGGCTGATCTTCTTCATCAACGTGCCGATCGGCATCCTCGGCATCTATCTCGCGAACAGGCACATCGCGAACACGCACGAGCTCGATCCCGGCCCGCTCGACTGGTTCGGCTTCGTGCTGTCCGCCGCCGGCGCGGCGCTCTTGCTGATGGGCCTCACGCTGCTCGACGGCGCGCTCGTCACGCGCGGCGCCGCGCTCGCGATGGGCGCGACGGGCGCGGCGCTCCTCGGCGGCTACGTGCTGTATGCGCGGCGCGTCGAGCGGCCGGTGCTCGATCTGCGCTTCCTGCGCATCCCCACCTACCACGCGAGCGTCGTCGGCGGCTCGCTGTTCCGGATCGGCCTCGGCGCGGTGCCGTTCCTGCTGCCGCTCGCGCTGCAGGAAGGGCTCGGCATGAGCGCGTTCCATTCCGGCGCGATCACCTGCGCGTCGGCCGTCGGCGGCGCGTTCACGCGGATGCTCGCGCCGCGCACGCTCAAGCGCTTCGGCTTCCGGACGGTGCTGATGTACAACGCGGCGTTCGCCGGGCTTGCGATCGCCGCGTACGGCGTGTTCCATCCCGGCATGTCGACGCTCGCGATCTGGCTCATCGTGCTCGTCGGCGGCATTTTTCCGTCGCTGCAGTTCACGAGCCTCAATTCGATGATCTACGCGGAGATCGCCTCGCGCGACGCGGGCCGCGCGACGAGCCTCGGCAGCGTCGTCCAGCAGATGTCGCTCGGCCTCGGCGTGACGGTCGCGGCGCTCGTGCTGCACGTGTCGCATTGGGCGCAGGGACATCCGACGATGGTCTGGTCGGACTTCTGGCCGGCGTTCGTCGTGGTCGGCCTGTGTTCGTTCGCGTCGATTCCGATCACGCGGCGGCTGGCGCCGAACGCGGGCGACGAGGTAGCGCGCGGCAAGCGAAGCTGAAGCGGGCCGCGCGGCCGAAGCGATCAGGAAAACGAAGCAAGTGGAGAAGCGGGCGGGACGCGACGTGCGCCGCCTGCTGGAATCGAACGGCCGGCCGGGATTGGGCCGCCGAAAATCCGTCGTTCCAAAAAAAAATGGTTCATCGCAGGAAACCGTGGAGGGTTTGATGGCGATTGCGTAACCTGACGCCTGACTTTAAGGAGGTCAGGAGGCAGAATTGCTCGATCGCAAGGCACTTCAAGCACTGGGTTGCTGGACCGGCTATCGGTTAGAGGGGGTGGAATGGCCGGAAGGAGAAGGCCGTACGCTGTCGCTGTATTTGAAGCCGGTCAGCAAGGTCATGTACTGCGAACAGTGCGGTGCACGCTGCCAGCAGATTCATGAGACGACGGTTCGCCGGGTGCGCGATCTGCCACTGTTCGAGTACCGGGTGGTACTGCACGTCCCCCGCCGCCGAGTCTGGTGCGAACGCTGCGGCGGTCCGCGACTGGAGAAACTGGCGTGGCTGGGCCGTTACCAGCGAGTGACGGAGCGATTTGCCAAGGCCTGCGAGAAACTGCTGCAGGCGGCCAGCGTGCAGGCGGTCGCCGCCTTCTACGATTTGGGCTGGCACACGGTCAAATCGATCGACAAGATGCGCTTGCGAGCGCGTGTGGCTGATCCTGACTGGTCGACGATCCGCTATCTGGCGATGGACGAGTTCGCGCTCCATAAAGGTCATCGCTACGCCACGGTGGTGGTCGATCCGATTGGTCGGCAAGTGCTCTGGATTGGAGCGGGACGCTCGCGCGAGACGGCCAGAGCCTTCTTCGAACAGCTTCCCCAGGGTGTTGCCGAGCGCATCGAAGCAGTGGCCATCGACATGACCACGGCCTACGAGTTGGAGATCAAAGCGCAGTGTCCGCAGGCTGAGGTCGTCTACGACCTGTTCCACGTCGTGGCCAAGTACGGGCGTGAGGTGATCGATCGGGTACGGGTCGATCAGGCCAATCAGTTGCGCCATGACCGGCCGGCCCGGAAGGTCCTGAAGTCCAGCCGCTGGTTGCTGCTGCGCAACCGCCACAACCTGAAGCCCGAGCAGTCCGTGCATCTGAAGGAACTGCTGGCCGCCAATCAGCCATTGTTGTGCGTCTACGTGCTACGTGACGAACTCAAGCGGCTCTGGTTCTACCGCAAGCCTGCCTGGGCGGAAAAGGCCTGGGAACAATGGATCGAGCAAGCCCGGCAAAGCGGAATTGCCGCGCTGCAACTGTTTGCGCAGCGCCTGCAGGGTTACTGGCACGGAATCGTGGCCCGCTGCCGACATCCGCTTAATACCAGCATCGTCGAAGGCATCAACAACACCATCAAGGTCATCAAGCGTCGGGCTTACGGGTACCGCGACGAGGAATACTTCTTTCTCAAGATCCGCGCCGCGTTCCCCGGTAATCCGCGATGAACCAAAAAAATCGGCGGACATCCACTCGGGGCCGGCTGAAAGCCGCATGGATGTCCGCTTGAACTGCCCGGCCGCCTCGACGGGGGTGAGGCGTCCGGACTCGCTCCCTGCGTGCCATAGAGGTATCGTGCGTCGGAAGCAGAGTGCTTGTTTCGATGAGACTATAAGGAAACTTCCGAGAGACTTCTGTCAACGATTGTCAGACGCCCGCGCGGCAACCAGGGCAATCGCATGAAGGTCCTTACCAGCCAAGGAGTTGAGCCCGGTAGTTGTCGCTGGTGGCGGCCTTGAGTCGACGGATTTTGAGGCCGGCCTTGGTCTGAGTATCTTTGCGCAGCAGGTTCATCGTGATGCGCCGCAGGATGGCAAAGTTCTGCGCCGCATTCTCGACCCGCACCCGCCACTGGTCTTCACCGAATGCCACGTCGAGCGCCCAGTGCATCGAATTCTCGATGCCCCAGTGGGAACGCACGGCGTGCGCCACGCGCACCGCATCGGACGGTAGGCTCGTCACGTAATACTGGCGTTCAACCGACACCGTGCCGCCGATCTCGCGCGTGGCCTCGACCATTGCGATCGAGCGCATGCCCGGCCACAGCGCCGCCGCGCGCCATGTGCTCATCACGTCGCTGACGAGGCAGCGACGCGTTTCGATCCGGCCGTGGTCCTTTTCGACGGCTCGATGCTCATTCGAACCGTCCCAGCGCTCGCCGGGCGGAAGACGGTCGAGCGCGTCGAGCGTTGTGCGAATCTCCACGAGCAGCGTCGGCTGGTTCTCCTTGACCGCCAACAATCGTGGGCCGGCGTCCGGCTACGCGGATCGCGCAACTCGCCGAACGCGTCTTCGATGCTCAAGGCTTGCGTCTCCGTCATCTGATGCCTCCGCAAAAGATGGTAGTAAACGCTTGATTCGCCTCGGTTTACAACCCCACTCGTCACTCCTTGATTGTTAACGCCCATTCATGCGATTGCCCTGGCGGGGCAACGCTTCGCCGCGCGCAGCGCGCCGGGCCGATTCGCGCTACAGTGGCGCATCCGTTTCTCGTGCGCCCTTTCCCCCGCCGCTCGTGTCCGCCCCGCTCTCGATCGCCTCCGCCCGCGCGCTGCACCTCGCCGCGCAGGGCCTCTTGACGCCGCCCCGCCGCAAGGCGGTCAAGGCCGACGTGCTCGTCGCCATCCGCCGGATGGCCCAACTGCAGATCGACACGATCCACGTCGTCGCGCGCAGCCCGTATCTCGTGCTGTTCAGCCGGCTCGGCACGTATGCGCCGCAATGGCTCGACGAGCATCTCGCCGACGCGGGACTGTTCGAATACTGGTCGCATGAAGCGTGCTTCCTGCCGATCGAGGACTTCGGGCTGATGCGCCACACGATGCTCAACCCCGTCGGCATGGGCTGGAAATACGCGGCCGAATGGCACGCGAAGCATCGCGGCGCAATCGACGCGCTGCTCGCGCACATCCGCGCGAACGGCCCCGTGCGCTCCGCCGATTTCGCGCGCGGCGCCGGCAAGGGAAACGGCTGGTGGGACTGGAAGCCCGAGAAGCGGCATCTCGAAGTGCTGTTCTCGACCGGGCAATTGATGGTCGCCGAGCGGCGCAACTTCCAGCGCGTCTACGACGTTGCCGAGCGCGTGCTGCCGGGCTGGGACGACGCGCGCGACCTGCCGCCGCGCGAAACGGTGCTGCCTCGCCTCGTCGACAACACCTGCCGCGCGCTCGGCATCGTCCGCGCGGACTGGATCGCCGACTATTACCGGCTGCCGAAGCGCTCGTATCGCGACGATTTGCATGCGCTCGCGGACACGGGCGAGCTGCTGCCCGTCGCGGTGGATGGCTGGAGCGCCGACGCGTTCGTGCATCGCGAGCTCGCGCCGCTCGTCGACGCCGCGCGCGACGGCGCGCTGCGCCCAACGGTCACGACGCTGCTGTCGCCGTTCGATCCGGTCGTCTGGGACCGGCGGCGCGCCTCGACGCTGTTCGACTTCGATTACACGATCGAGTGCTACACGCCCGCGCACAAGCGACGCTACGGCTACTTCTGCCTGCCGATCCTGCACCGCGGGCGGCTCGTCGGCCGCGTCGACGCGAAGGCGCATCGCGCGCAGCGCGTGTTCGAGCTGAAGGCCGTGCACATCGAACCGGGCGTGCGGATCGGCACAGGGCTCGCGGCCGATGTGGGGCGCGCGATCCGCAAGCTCGCCGACTGGCACGAAACGCCCGTCGTCGAGGTCGGCCGCGCGCCGAAGGAGATCGCGCGGGCGATCGGAGCGGCTCGACTCGCCGGGCTAGGGTAAGGGCAGCGGGCGGGAGCGCGCGCCCGTTCGCGCTCGCTCAGTCGCCCAGCTTGCGAAAACGCGGCGCGCCGTCGGCAAGCGTCTCGTCGAACATCGCCTCGGGGCGCACCCAGAGGCTGCGCTCCTTCGGCCACAACTGCTCGTAGACGACGAGCCGCTCCTCCGTCTCCGAATGCCGCGCGACGCCGATCACGCGATACAGCCCGCCCTTGTAATGACGATGCGTCGCGATGCGTTCGGCTTCCTGCTCGGTCATATGCGCTCCATGAAAATCGACGAGCGCGTATTGTATGCGCGGCGCGCCCGGCGCAGCGCGCGCCCGCTTTCGGCTACGCGTAGACGCCGGGCCGATGCAGTTCCATCCAGCGCTCCGGATGCGAGGGCGCCGTGAAGCCGACCGGGCGATACAGCGCGTGCGCGTCGCTCGTGACGAGCGCGACGCGGCGCAGCGCGCGCACCGCGTCCTGCGCGAACACGTGGTCGATCAGCGCGCGGCCGTAGCCTTTGCCGCGCTGCTCGCGCAGCACGAACACGTCGCACAGGTAGGCGAACGTCGCGTGATCGGTGACGAGACGCGCGAAACCGACGAGCCGCCCGTCGAGATACGCGCCGAAGCACAGCGATCCGGCGATCGCCCGCTCGACCACGTCGCGCGGAATGCCCTTCGACCAGTGCGCCTCGTCGCGCAGGAAGGCGTGGATCGTGTCAATGTCGAGTTCGGCCTTGTCGGCAGAAAAACGCAGCGCGGACGTCAATGAGGTAGGCACGGCAGGGCTCCGAATACAAAACGCCGATGACGAATGTTTCGGACGATAACGCGAAGCGGCGGCGTTCAACAAGAGGCGCGGCAACGCCCGTGCCGCGGTGCGCGGCCCGCGCCGCGTCAAGGCGTCCACCGATACATCAGCAGCTTCGCACGCGCGTCGTCCTCGACGAGCACGACGTATTCGCCGGTCGGCCGCTGGAACGCGCTGATCCCGAGATAGACGTCGACCCAGCCGCTCGTGCCGCCGACGTCGGCGCCCGGCGTCATATAGCCGGCGAGCACGCCCGTGCGCGCGTCGTAGACGTCGATCTTCGCGGTGTACAGCTCGGCGACGAACACGTAATTGCCCGCGACCGCGAAGCCGACCGTCGTGCGCTGCGGATTCGCGCTCATGTCCCACGGCAGCGTGATCGCATAGCGCAGCTCGGGCGCGCCCGAGCGCCAGTTGTCGTAACGGGCGAGCACGCGCCCCTGCTCCTTCCAGTGCGCCGGATCGTAAGGCAGCGCCGGCGTGAAGCCCGCGACGTACATCGCGTCGCTGTCCGGCTGGTACGACACGCGCGCGATCCGGTTGAACGGCGCCGGCATCGCGAACATCTGCGCGCTCGCGTAATCGTAGATCGGGTTGCCGTGCGCATCGAAGCCCTGGAACGGCAGCCGGCGAATGCCGCTCACGAGCGAGCCGAGCCACACGTCGCCAGCCGCGTCGACCCACCAGAAGCCGTTCTGCATCGTGTTGCCGGTAGCCGGATTCGCGACGATCTCGCTCGCGTCGACCTTGCCGTCGCCGTTCGCGTCGCGCCACATCCATTCGCCGTATGCGGGCTGCCCGGCGGGCCACGCACCCGGTATCGGGTTCTGCGACAGGAGGCCCGCCGGAATCGCGATCTGCCCTTGCGTCGCGGTGTCGAAGCGATAGACGCTCAGATAGTGGGAATACATGTCGATCGTGTACAGCAGCCGGCGGCCGCCGACCCGCCGCAGCATCGGCTCGCCGCGCACGCCCTTCGGCAGATGGAACGCGGGATCGTCGGGAAAGCCGAAGCGGTCGAGCGTGAACGCCGCGTAGCGCCAGTCCTGGCCGGGCGGCTTCGTATAGTCGATCGCGAAGCGCTTCGAGCCGGTGAACACCTGGTTCGGCTCGTCGGGATCGATCGAGCCGCCGTCGACGAACAGCAGCCCGTCCAGCCGCCAGTTCAGCGTCCGGCTCGCATACGCGTAGCTCTCGAGCACCGCGCCTTCGCCCGTCAGCGCCGAGCCCGGCGCGCGCGGCCCGAAGCCGTTCTGCGATACGTACAGATTGCCGCCGCGATCGAAGCCGATGCCGGTCGGCCCGTTGAAGCGCCAGTCGCCGGGCGCGCCCTTGACTGCATGGAAGATGCCCGAGCGCGTGCCGAGCATGCCCGACAGCACCGGCACGCCGGCCGGCTTCGCGTAGACGTAGATCTGCTGCGACGGGCCGCTGTCGGCGATCAGCAGTTGCCCCGACGGCGAGATCGCGAGATCGGCGGGCAGCACGCCCGGCGGCAGCGCGGCGAGCGACGGCAGCGCGGCGCCCGACGCCGTGTAATGCGCGATCGCGCGGCCGGCCGCCGCCGTGTAGCCTTCGATCACCCACAGCGAGCCGTCCGCGTCGACCGCGATGCGGCCCGGCTGGTTCGCGCGCCAACTGCGCAACTGGCGCATCGTGTTCGCGTCGTAGACCACGATCAGGTTCGACGCCGTGTTCGCGACATACAGCTCGTGGTCGGTCGCCGCGATGCCGCGCACGCTGCCGTCGACGCCCGAAGGCGACACGTTCACGCGCAGGAAGCTGTTCTTCGCCGGATTCCAGCTATTGCCGATGCCGCTCGCGAACGGCGCGCCGATCTTGATGCTGGAAAGCGGCCGCCGCGTGAGGCCGTACCACGTCTGGCCCTTCGGCGGAAAATCGGCGCCGGAAAGCAAGCCGTTTTCGTTGCTGATCGACATCGCCGCGTACAGGTAGGCGCCGTTGACGGCGATGGCGTCGCCGCCGTGACTGCCCCAGCCGTGCGTCCAGCCGGCCATCGCGACGCGATCGCCGCCGCGGTAGGCACTGACCTCCGCGCCGCTCTCGTCCCACGGCGCGTTCGCATAGACGGTGCCGTCGGGGGCGATCGCGATCGCCTCGATGTTCTGCTGCACCCATTTGCCGTCGCCGAAGCCGAACGTGTTGCCGATCCACGACGTCGTGTAGGTGAGCGGGGTCTGCGCGCCGGCGTCCGCCGGCCGCAAGCACAGCAGCGATGCGGCGAGCATCGCCGCGAAACCGTTCAGCAAGCGGGCCGCTTTCATGCGTCACTCCTTGGCTGCGTGGCGGGCAGCATCGAAGCAAACGTAGTCGCTGAAAATGAGGAAGACGAGAATTAAAAAAATCGAAAACAAATAGGCGATTCAAAAAGTCGTGCGCCGAGACATTCGTCCGTTTCGATTTTCGATACACCAGCATCCATTGCACCGCTTCGTGACCGGGTACTGCGCCAGACTGGTGCCCAAGCCTTTCTCCATCAGGCTTTCCATCTCGCGCACCGTCATCAATCATTCAATTTCCGAACGCGAATTTTTCGAACTCTTGATTTCGAATCGCTCAAAACCGATCGCCTTGTTTTCGCGCCGTTCGCGAAACAGCGGCCGCATCGCGCCGCTGCGCCGCCGCCCGCGCCGTCACGCGAACGGGCGCACGCCGATCAGCCATCCGTGCAGCACGAACGCGAACAGCGCCCACGCGACGAGGCCCACGACGATCGCGATGCCGTCGCGCACGAGCGAGCCCGCCGGATAGCGAACGCCGTCGCGCCGATCGCGCGCGCGCGACGCGATGAAGTCGACGAACGCCCATACGAAGAACGCGGCGAACAGCAGCTCCGCATGCAGCGTGCCGTTCGCGAGCAGATGCGCGCCCGCCCACACCATCACGCCCGCGAGCATCGGATGGCCGACGAGCGCCTTGATCCGCGTGCCCGGCACGTAAGCCGCCACGAGCAGCACGAACGCGATCGCGGTCAGGAGCCCCGTCAGATGCCGGATGCCGACCGGCGGAAACCACAGCGACGCCATGTCCGCGCGCGCGAGCCCGTAGCCCCAGACGATCAGCGCGAATCCGGCCACCGACGCGAGCGCATACATCCCCTTCCAGCGCTGCTCGCCGAGCGCCGCGATCCGCGCGGCGCGCCAATCGCCCGCGACCAGCCGAATCGAATGCGTACCCAGGAAGATCACCAAACCGAGAATCAGGACGAGCATGGACATGTCTCCAGTTGGGGAAATCTTGTTGTCGGTCGAACCGGCATACGCTGCCGCCGTGCATCGTACACCTCGCGCCGCGCGCGTTTGCATCCTCCATACCGTCGTGCGCCGTCTGCGCCGCACGCTTCGCGATCGCGCGCTCGACGGCACGCTTGCAACGCCCACGCAACGGCGCAAGCGACCGATGCGCGCGGCCTTGCGCTCAGGCAGTCTCACACGCGCACGACGCCGCCCCAGCCGCTGCCTTCGGCTTCACCCACACGCCATCGCGCACACCGTACCCCATTGCGCGCGCGGGCGCGCATCGCGCGGCGGCGTGCCGCAGCCTCGCTACGCCCGCTTCGCGCGACGCGCCGCGCGATACGCATCGCGGCACCAGTCGCGCAGCATGCCGACGTCTTCGAGCACGTCGGCGGGCGTCTCGTAATAGCCGCCGACGACGACCGTGCGCGTGCGCCCCGGATACGAGAACGGCTGCATGCCCGCGCGCTCGAACGCCGCGCGGTTGTCGTCGTCGACGCGCAGGAACAGCGATCCCGCATGAACGAAGCCGAACAGCACGCCGTCGAGCCTGAGCGACGCGCCGCTGAAGAAGCGCGCGACGCCGATCGGCCCGAGCGCGTCGAGTTGCTCGGCAAGTTCGTCCGCGCGCAGTTTTTCCGCTTTCCAGCTCATCGCAGCCCGCGCCATCGCGCCGCGCGTGAGCGAACGTCCACGGCCGCGCCGCCGGATGCGCGCGGCGATGCAGCCGTCACCGGAAGAGAAGGACGAATCGACACGCACATCAATGCGCGGCGGCGATCACGTCGGCCACTGCGGCCGTCAGCTTCTTCGCGTATGGCACGTGCAGGAACTCGTTCGGCCCGTGCGCGTTCGATTTCGGGCCGAGCACGCCGCACACCATGAATTGCGCGGACGGGAAGCCTTCGTGCAGCACGTTCATCAGCGGGATCGTGCCGCCGAGGCCCATGTACGCGCAGTCGGCGCCGAAGTGCCGGCGCGACGCGTCGTCGAGCGCCGCGCCGAGCCACGGCGCGACGTCCGGCGCATTCCAGCCGGTCGCCGCCCCCGCTTCGGGCTGGAACGTGACCTTCGCGTTGTACGGCGGATCGAGCTCGAGCAGCGCCTTCAGCCGCTGCACCGCCTGCGCGGCGTCGACGAGCGGCGGCAGCCGCAGCGAGAGCTTGAACGCGGTGCGCGGCCGCAGCACATTGCCCGCGTTCTCGAGCGCGGGCAGGCCCTGCGCGCCCGTGACGGACAGCGACGGCCGCCACGTCGAATCTAGGAGCGCCTCGCGCGGATCGGTCGTCGTCGGCAGCACCGGCTTGCCGTCCTGCCCGCACGCCCACGGCAGCCCCTTCCACACGGCGTCGCCGAGAATCGACGCGGCCGCTTCGGTCTCGCGCAGGCGGCTCGCCGGCACCTCGCAATGGAACGACGAGGGCAGCAGATTGCCGGTCGCCGCATCCTCGAGCCGCTCGAACAGTTGGCGCATCACGCGGAAGCTCGACGGCGCGATCCCGCCGTACACGCCCGAATGCACGCCCTCTTCGAGCACCTCGACCTGCAGGTCGCCCGACACGAGCCCGCGCAGCGACGTCGTGAGCCAAAGCTGATCGTAATTGCCCGCGCCCGAATCGAGGCACACGACGAGGCTCACGTCGCCGAGCCGCGCGCGCAGCGCGTCGACGTACGGCAGCAGATCGTAGCTGCCCGACTCCTCGCAGGTCTCGATGAGGCCGACGCAGCGCGGCCGCCCGATGCCCTGCGCGTCGAGCGCGCCGAGCGCCGCGAGGCTCGCGTAGATCGCATAGCCGTCGTCCGCGCCGCCGCGGCCGTACAGCTTGCCGCCCTCGAACTTCGGCGTCCACGGGCCGAGATCGGCGCGCCAGCCGTCGAATTCGGGCTGCTTGTCGAGATGGCCGTACAGCAGGATCGTGTCGGCGCTGCCCGCGCGCGTCGCCGGCGTCTCGAAGAAGATCACCGGCGTGCGGCCGGCGAGCCGCACGATCTCGACCTTCAGCCCCTTCACCGGCTGCCGCTCGGCCCACTGCGCGGCATCGACGGCAACGCGTTCGATATAGCCGTGCTTCGCCCAGTCGGGATCGAACGCGGGGCTTTTCGCGGGCACCGCGATGTAGTCGGTCAGCGCATGCAGGATCTCGTCGTTCCATTTGCGTTCGATGAAATCGGCGAGGCGGTCGTGATCGATGGCGGATGCAATGGCGGTGGTCATGGCGCGGAGCAGACGAGCGGTCTGACGGATGTGAAGTGGCGATGATAGCGCCGATGCGGGCGGTTACGCACGCGTCGAAAAGGCGACCGGCGTTGTGCGATGCAACTCGAGCGGGCGCTCGCTGCGCCGGGGACGCGTGCTCATCGAGTGCGTATGGGTAGCGCGCACGTTCGCGACATGCGCGTTCGCGACGTGCGCGTCCCCGCAACATACACGACCACGGCACGCGACGCCGTCACGGGCCCCGCCGCGTTGCGCGTCACACACCGCGCATCGACACACATCAACCCGCATCGAAACTGCGGCGATACGCGGTCGGACTCGTCGCCGCGATGCGCCTGAAATGCCGGCGCAGCGACTCCTCCGAGCCGAACCCCGCGAGCGCGGCGACGCGCGCCACGGGCAGCGCGGGGTCACGCTCGATCATCTCCTTCGCGAGCCCGATCCGCTCGCGGATCAGCCACTCGTACGGGCCGAGCCCTGTCGCATCACGAAACTGCCGCTGCAGCGTGCGAGGACTCATCGCTGCGCGCGCGGCGAGCGTCGCGAGCGTGTGCGGCTGACTCGCATGCTCGCGCATCCAGTCGATCAGCTTCGCGAGCCGGTCGCCGCCGACGCTCGGCAGCGGCCGCGGCACGAACTGCGCCTGGCCGCCGTCGCGATGCGGCGGCAGCACGAGCCGCTGCGCGACGCGATTCGCGATCGCGCTGCCGTGATCGCGGCGCACGAGATGCATCAGCATGTCGAGGCCCGCCGCCGAGCCCGCCGACGTGACGATCCGCCCTTCGTCGACGTAGAGCGCATCGGGATTCACGCGCAGCGACGGGTAGCGCGCCTGCAGACGCCCGGCGTAACGCCAGTGCGTCGTGACGGCCGCGCCGTCGAGCACGCCCGCCGCGGCAAGTACGAACACGCCCGAGCAGATCGAGCACAGCCGCGCGCCGCGCCGATGGGCGCCGCGGATCTTCTTGAGCAGCGGCTCGGGCGGCGTTTCGTCCGGATCGCGCCAGCCGGGAATCACGATCGTGTCCGCGCGATCCATCAGCGCGAGCCGATACGGCGCCTCGACCTTGATGCCGCCCGCCGCGCGCACGGGCCCCGGCTCGCTCGCGCAGACCGCGAAGCGATACCAGTCGACGCCGAGCTCCGGCCGCGGCAGCGCGAACAGTTCGACGACGCAGCCGAATTCGAAGGTGCAGAGCCGATCGTAGGCGAGCGCGACGACAAGATGATTGTGCATGGCGCGATGTTACCGGAAGTTGTCGATCGCGCCACTGTCGCACCGCGCGGGCGCCCCGGATACTGAGCGCTCGTCCGCAGCCGCCCCCCGGCCGCCGCGTTCCGACCCGAGGAGAACCGACATGTCCCACGTCACCGAGATTCCCGCCGCCGACAGCGCCGCCGCCGTCGCCCATTTCGCCGCATCGCTCGCCTTCGAGACCGATTGCTGGGACGTGCACGACGCGCTCGCGTCCGGCGCGCCCGACTTCGTGCTGCTCGACGTGCGCAGCGCCGAGCATTATGCGGCCGCGCACGTGCCCGGCGCGCTCAGCCTGCCGCATCGAAAGATCATTGAAAGCAAGTTGTCCGAATTTGCGCGCGACACGTGCTTTGTCGTCTATTGCGCCGGCCCGCACTGCAACGGCGCAGCGCGCGCGGCGCTTAGGCTCGCGCGCCTCGGCCGGCCGGTGAAGCTGATGCTCGGCGGCGTGACGGGCTGGCTCGACGAAGGATTCGCGCTCACGCGCGGCAACGGCGTGTAACGCCAAGCAAGACAGCATAAGGCAGCGAAAGGCGACGAACGATCCGTTACGAAACCGCAACAATTTGTTGTCAGCACACCCGGAGGAAAAGCGCGACAATGAGTTCTATTGCATGTGCGACGTCAAGTCGCACCGCAGCAAGGACGGAGAAGCGCCATGCAGATGGAAATCCTGATCCAGGTTGTCGGCTCGGTCGTCGCGATCGCGCTCTACTTTCTTCCGGCGACCGTCGCCGATCGCCGCCATCGCCACGACAGGCTGACGGTCGCGCTGTTCAACGCGCTGTTCGGCTGGACGGGAATCGGCTGGCTGCTGACGCTGTACTGGGCGCTGCAGCCGGACGCGCCCGCCGATTTCGTCAGCGACGTGCGGCTCAAGCGCCGTGCGGTCAGCATGAAAACGTTCTCGACGGGCCTCGTCGAACGCGTGCAGCGGCGAATTGCCGCGCAGGAGCAGTGGGCCGAAAAGCAAGGCACGCGCTGAGCCCCCGAACGGATACGCGGCGCATCGTCAGACTGTCACACGCTTGCGATCTGCCTGACAAATCCTTTACGTCGAACGCGTGACCGACGTCACGCCTGCATGCCGCCGCGCACCGACAGCGAGCGCATCCGCGCGAGCCCCGCCGAAATCGTCCGCGGCTCGAGCACGACGGTCTCGTTCGAGAACATCTCCTGGCGAAACTCGCCGTGTTCGTCGAACCATTGGCAGATCACCCACTCGCCCGCGTCGAACACGACCGGGCCGGCATACGTCACCGTCATCCGCGGACCGCCTGTCTTGAGCGTCACGACATCGCCGATCCGGAACGAAGTGGTATGCGTATCACGGTAAGTCGTCATGGTGGCCTTTTCTCGGAAATGATTTATTTATTCATTTTTCCGGATCTTCGATCCGGCTATTTGTTCATCTCCCGCAGATTAGCAATCGGCGGAATGACCGGCAAGTCACCATTAAAATTTTTTCGGATTCGAGTTAATAAGTCGCAGCATCGTTACGGCCCTTTGGCCGCTCCCGGGCGCGTCGGAACAGCCTCCGAAGCGGCGCGCGGCCCAATTTCATTTGCGCCGCAACAATTGCCGCCGGCCTAAATCGGCGCATCGATGCGTGGAAACGTTTCCAATTGCAAGACGTTTTTTATATTCAAATTCGCCGCAAGAAATCGATGCACTCCGGATATTGCAACGCGAAAGACTTTTGCAATCCGCGCGCGGGCCGCGCGTCAGATGACGTAGGCGCCCTTCGCGTGCAGTTCGGCCTCGGCCTGTTCGAGCGCCGCGATCGCCTCGCCGCCCTCGAGCGCGAGCAACTGCGCGACGAGCGCCTCCACGAGCGCGTGCGCGGCGACGAGCGACGGGAAGAACGACGGGCTGTCGTGCGTGAAGATCAGTTGCGCGTCCGCGTGCAGCGCGATCGGCGACACCGCGCTGTCGGTGATCGCGACGATCTTGCCGCCGTGCGCGCGCGCCGCCTGCGCGACGCGCGTCGCTTCGGCCGAATACGGCGCGAAGCTGACGACCACGGTCACGCTGTTCTTCGCGATGGTCCGCAGCTCCATGTCGAGCGAGCCCGCGATGCCCGTGAGCAGCGACACCGTGGGCCGGAACAGCCGATAGCCGTAGACGAACCCGAACGCGACCGGATAGCACGATCGAAAACCGGCGACGTGCACGTGCGCGGCCTTGCGGATCAGCTTCGCCGCATCGGCGAGCGCCTGCGCATTCTGCGCGGCGCTCGCCTCGAGATTGTGCCGCTGCGCGGCGAGCAGATCGGCCGCGAGCGACGCCTTCGCATTCGGCTTCACGAGCGAGCGGGCGCGCTGCGTGAGCGGCTGCGGCCGCGTGCGCACGCGCGCGACGAACAGGTCGCGCAGCTCGTTCCAGCCCGGAAAGCCGAACTGCTGCGCGAGCCGCACGAGCGACGCCGGCTGCACGTTCGCGCGCTGCGCGACCTTGCGCATCGACGAGACGGCCACCTCGTCGGGATGATCGAGCAGGAACGCGGCGCCCACCTGGAATTGCGGGCTCAGCTCGGAAAATTGCGCCCGGATCAGGGACGCGAGTTCGTCGAAATCGGCGGGCATCGTGATCGCTAAAATAGTCGATCGGACATGGTATCACCCGCCTCGCGCGGCCGATGGCTCCGACGCCGCGCCGCTTCCAAAGCCCGTTCACGCTCATGGCGGGCTTTAAGCCGCCGCTAAGCCTCCACCGCTTATCATTCCCGCAAGCGGCCCGCACACGCGCGCCGCGCTATGACGGAATCACGGAACATGCGCGTATTGCTCGTCGAAGACGATCCGCTCATCGGCAGCGGGCTCGAACAGGGACTGAAACAGGAAGGCTTCGCGGTCGACTGGGTGCAGAACGGCGACGCGGCGACGCTCGCGCTGCGCACGACCTCGTATGGGCTGCTGCTGCTCGATCTCGGCCTGCCCGACAAGGACGGCCTCGCGGTGCTCGCCGCGCTGCGCCGCCGCGACGACGCGCTGCCCGTGATCGTCGTCACCGCGCGCGACGCGCTGCCCGACCGGATCGCCGGCCTCGACTGCGGCGCCGACGATTACCTCATCAAGCCGTTCGCGCTCGAAGAGTTGCTCGCGCGCATCCGCGCGGTGAACCGCCGCCAGGCCGGACGCGCGCAGACGGTGCTCGCGGTCGGCGCGCTGCGGCTCGATCCGGCGCGCCATCAGGTGTGGCGCGGCGACGAGGAAGTCGCGCTGTCGCCGAAGGAATTCGTGCTGCTGCACGAGCTGATGCGCGAGCCGGGCGCGGTGATCTCGCGCGAGCAGTTCGAGGAGCGGCTGTACAGTTGGGGCGAGGAAATCGAAAGCAATGCGGTGCAGGTCCATATCCACAACCTGCGCAAGAAGCTCGGTCACGACACGATCCTCACGGTGCGCGGCGTCGGCTACCGGATCGGAGACGGCGCATGACGGGCGTGCGCGGCTTCGCGCAGCGCCTGAACGCGTCGCTGCGCGGGCGGCTGCTGATGTGGCTGCTGCCCGCCGCGTGCGTCGTCGGCGTGCTCGCGAGCACGGGCACCTATTGGGGCGCGCTGCGCGAGCTCGACGATCTGCTCGACGACCAGATGCGCAGCATGTCGAAGCAGATTCAGGTCGACGACGCGGGCAAGCTGTCGATCGAAGGACGCGACAGGCTCGGCAAGCGCCATCCGGTCGACTACGATTCCGACGACGTGCTGCTGCAGGTGTGGCGCGGCGGCAAGCTCGAATTCACGACCGATCCGGCCACGCAACTGCCGCCGCCCGATGCGGCCGGCTTCGTGACGCTCGACGCGGGCGGCCAGCGCTGGCACACCTACGTGCGCGAGAGCGCGGGCACGACGATCCGCGTCGCGCAGCCGCGCCAGGCGCGCTGGGCGGCGATCGCGGGCATCGCCGTGCATCTGCTGTGGCCGGTGCTGTCGCTGCTGCCGCTGCTCGCGATCGGGCTGTGGCTCGGCATCGGCTACGGGCTGCGGCCGCTCGGCGCGATCGCCGCGGGCCTGAAGCGCCGTCATGCGAATCGCCTCGATTCGCTCGACATCACGACCGTGCCGACCGAGGCGCAGCCGCTCGCCTCCGAGATCAACGATCTGCTCGCGCGGCTCGATCGCTCGTTCACGCTGCAGCGCAATTTCATCGCGGACGCCGCGCACGAGCTGCGCACGCCGATCATGGGCCTGTCGATCCAGACGCAGTTGCTGCAGCGCACGGCGAGCGCCGACGAACGCGCGCGCATCCTCGCGCAAATCCAGGCCGGCACGACGCGGCTGTCGCATCTCGCCGAGCAGTTGCTGACGCTCGCGCGCCTCGAGCCCGACGCGCAATCGGCGCCGTTCGCCGAGCTCGACCTCGCCGCGCTCGGCCGCTCGGTGGTCGCCGAGCGCGCGCGCATCGCGCTCGCGCAGCACGTCGATCTCGGCGCGGTCGGCGCGGCGCCCGTGCGCGTGGCCGGCAACGCGGACACGCTGCGCGTGCTGCTCAACAATCTCGTCGACAACGCGATCCGCTATGCGGGGGCCGGCGCGCGCGTCGACGTCGAAGCGCGCGTCGACGCCGACGGCGCGCCGGCGCTCCAAGTGCGCGACAACGGCCCCGGCATTCCGGCTGCCGATCGCGAGCGTGTGTGGGAGCGCTTCTATCGCGGCGGCGGCGCGCAACTCGCGTCGGCATCGGGCAGCGGGCTTGGGCTGTCGATCGTCAAGCGCATCGCCGAGCAGCATCACGCGGACGTATCGCTCGGGACCGGCGCCGACGGACGCGGGCTGACGGTCACGGTGCGCTTCGGCGCGACGCGGCGGGCATGACCGGCGCGGCGGCGCGGCGCTTGCGCGCACGCCGTTCGGGATCGATCGCGCTCGACGAGCGCCGTCGTTTTCCACATTTTTTGTGGTCAAGCTTGTGGACATCCTGAGCATCCGTCGTCCAACCCATTGATCCAACGGCATTTTCCCAGAACCGCCAAAAATGCGGCATCGCAGCGGAAATCGGCTCGCCGCGCGCACGCCGGACCTTCTCCATCCTCGAATCGTCCGGCGACGCCCCTCGCAACGACAACTATCCACAACCTGTTTTCGACGTGAGGGTTTTCCACAGTTTTTGTGCGCAAGCTTGTGGATATCTCGCGCCGACGCGCGCCAAGCAATTGATCCATCGAGGCTTTTCCGAAATCCTCGTATCTTCGGCACAAAGCCCGCGCATGCGCCGGCCGCCGCATCCTCGACGTCGCGCCTCGCCGTCAATCCGGATAGTCGAGCGACGGATACCAGTCGACGCCGCGCCCTTCGGGCGTCATGTCGAGGATCGTCCACAGCGGCATCGGGTCGGGCGCGCCGCGCGGGTCCTGCCCAGGGTCGGCGCTCCAGCCGCCCATCTCGCCGCTCCAGAAGTGGCGGATCGTGCCGTCGCGGCGCGTGAATACGTTGATCGCCGGCTCTTCGCCGCCGTCGGCGCCGATCGCGTGATAGTCGCGGCTGTAGCGGCCGTCGAGATCGCAATACAGCTTCAGGTCGCGCCAGCCGCGCTCGCGCTTGAACGCGACGAGCCGCTCGAGCGGCGAGCGCGCGACGACCGCGAGCGCGACGCGCTGCTCGAGGTCGCGCGCCTCGCCGTTCCACGCGCCGAGCAGCGACGTGCACATCGGACACGGCCGCTCGCGCTGCGGTCCGAACATGTAGCTGTAGACGACGAGCGTCTGCTTGCCGCCGAACAGTTGGGCGAAATCGCACGGGCCGCGCTCGCCTTCGAAGCGATAGCCGCCCGTCACTTCGCCGCCCGGCGGCAGCGTGCGCCGCAGCGCGGCGACCCGCTCGACGCGCCGGCGCAGCTCGATCTCCTCGACGAGCAGCGCGTCGCGCGCGCGGCGATACGCATCGCTTTCGTTCGGCCATCGGGTCGTGTTGCGCTTCACGAGCTCGGCGGCCGGTGTCAGCATCGAATGCTCCGTCATGTCTGCCTCCTGTCGATCGAACGGCCGGGGCCTGTTCCCGCTAATCCCGGTCGGGCGCGCCGAGCGGGAACAGGTGCCGGTACGGACGCGCTTCGTCGACCGCCCGCGCGAACGACGGGCGCGCGAGCAGCCGCTTGCGATACGCGATCACGCGCTGCAGCGACGGATCGATCGGATGCGTCCAGTCCGCATAGAACAGCGACGGCGCGGCCGAGCAGTCGGCCAGGCTGAACGCGTCGCCCGCCGCCCAGCCGCGGCCCGCGAGCGTGCGCTCGAGCCACGTGTACGACGTGTCGAGCATCCGCCGCGCATCGGCCACGCCGCGCGCGTCGCGCTCGGCTGGCGGCCGCAGCGCGTCGAACACGATCTTCTGCAGCGGCGTCGACACGTAGCAGTCGAAGAAGCGGTCCATCATCCGCACGTCGAGCGCCGCGCCGGCGTCGGCGGGCAGCAGCCGCACCGGCGCCGGACGACGCAGGCCGAGGTATTCGATGAGGATCGTCGACTCGACGATCGTGCGATCGCCGTCGACGATCATCGGCATGTGCTTGAGCGGCCACCGCGCGGCGAACTCGGCGCTCGCCTCGGGCGTGTCGCCCGCGAGCAGACGCCATTCGAACGGCACGTCGTACTCGTACAGCGCGATCAGCACCTTCTGGCAATACAGCGAAAACGGATGCCCGTAGAACTTCAGGCTCATTGCGTTCCTCCTCGATTGACGCGGCGCGCGACACGCGCGCGCCGCAGGCCGCAGGTCGAACGACGCGGGCGGCGACTCTCGCCGCGCCGCCTCATGCCGATGCCCGGCCGCCGCCCGCGCACCGCGCGCTCACTGCGCGGGCGGCGCGCAGTTCTCCATCCCTTCGCGGATCTGCTCGGGGGTCAAGTCGCGCTTGTGCGTCGCGACCGACCAGCGGTGGCCGAACGGGTCTTCGAGCTGGCCATAGCGGTCGCCCCAGAACATGTCGGCCGGCGGCATCGTCAGCTTCGCGCCCGCCTCCACCGCGCGCGCGATCACCGCGTCGACATCCGGCACGTACAGATGGATGAACACCGGCGAGCCCTTCAGGGCCTTCGGGCCGAGCGCGCCGCAGTGCGCCATTTCGTCGACGAGCATCAGCGTCGAATCGCCGATCCTGACGGCCGCATGCATCAGCCGGCCGGCATCGCGCGACGGCAGCCGCGTGATCTCGACGGCGTCGAACGCCTTCTTGTAGAACTCGATCGCGGCGGCCGCGCCGTCGCAAATCAGATGAGGGGTCAGCGAATGCATCCCCTCGGGGATCGGTTTGACTGCGGTAGGCATGATCGCGGCTCCTTGGCTTCGAATGGGTTCATCGACCGAGCGCGCCGCACGCGCGGAGACGCTCTATCGCCACGACGAACGAATCCCGTGGAAATCGACATGCATCGCAAATTTTTTTGGAAGGCGGCGATCGCCGGCGGCGGCTGCCGATGAAAGAAGGTGGACGGCTGCGCGCATCCGGGCGCCGGTTATCAACAATTTCTGTCGACAAACATGTGGATATCCTGCGCACGCGTGCGCCAAGCCGTTGAAACGACGGCACTTTCCGCACCGCGGCAAAGAACGGGCAGCGCGCCGCCCGTACCGCGTCAGCGGCTGTCGAGATTCGCCTTCAGCTCGTTCGCCTTGTCGCGCAGCGCCTCGTAGCCGGAGCGCGCGTGCTCGGGCAGGTCCGGATCGCCGACGAGCGCGCCGAGCGTCTCGATCAGGCTGAACAGGATGCCCTTCGCCGCGCCGGCCGCGATGCTTCGCGACTGGATCGATTCGTGCAGATGGTCGACGGCCGCCTCGAGTTGCTCGAGCTTCGGATCGTCGTCGTGCGGGCGGGCGTCGCCCGGCTTCTGGTTCGTCATGGTGATGGCCTCCGATATCGGTTCGTTGCGAATCGTCGATCGATGCCGTCATTGTATGGCGCGCCGCGCGCGGCCGACGCGAGCGAGCGCAATCTTTACAGCACCGCGACGACGCGCGCGCCGCCCGGCTCGGCCGCCGCGACCACCTGCCCTTCGACGCGCCGGAACGTGAGCGATACGCTCTCGTCGCCGACGCGCAGATCGTCGACGCGCAGCCAGTCGACGCCTTCCGGCAGTTCCGGCCGCTCGACGCGCACCTCGCCGCGCGCCGCGTCGACCGAGATGCCGAGGCACGCCTGCAGCATCATGAACGGCGCGCCCGCCGCCCACGCCTGCGGCAGGCACGCGACCGGATACGCGGTCGGCGGCTCGCCGCGCCGGCGCGGAAAGCCGCAGAAGAGCTCGGGCAGCCGCATGTCGAAGCTCACGGCCGCCTCGAACAGCGCGCGCAACAGATCGAGCACCGAGCGCTTGTCGCCGTAGCGCGCGAGGCCGCGCGCGGCGAGCGCGTTGTCGTGCGGCCAGATCGAGCCGTTGTGATACGCCATCGGATTGAAGCGCGGCTGCCCGGCCGCGAGCGTGCGCACGCCCCAGCCGGTACGGAACAGCGTCGAGCCGAGCACGCGCGCGACCGATTCGCCGCGGCTCTGCTCGGGCAGGCCGAACGCGAGCAGATGCGCGGCGTTCGACGCGAGCACGCGGCACAGCTCGCCGTGGCCGTCCACCGCGATTCCGTAGAAGCCCGCCTCCGGCATCCAGAACAGCGACTCGACCTGCTCGCGCAGCGACTTCGCGCGTTGCGCGTAGCGCACGATGCCGGCCGCGTGGCCGCGCCGGCGCGAGAACGTCGCCATCGCGTCGAGCGCCGCGCACGCGTATGCCTGCACTTCGACGAGCGCGATCGGCCCGATCGGAAAGCGGCCGTCCGCATGGAACACCGAATCCTGGCTGTCCTTCCAGCCCTGGTTCGCGAGCCCGCGCGCGGACGTGCGCTGGTAGTCGAGCAGCCCGCGCGGGTTGCGCTCGCACACGCTCATCACCCATTGCGCGGCGCGTTCGAGCGCGGGCCACAGCTCGTCGATCAGCGATTCGTCGCCGGTGTGCTCGAGATACGCGCCCGCGAGCACGACGAACAGCGGCGTGGTATCGACGCCGCCGTAGTACAGCGCGAACGGCACTTCGCCCGTGGCCGCCATCTCGCTCTTGCGGAACTCGTGCATGATCTTGCCCGGCTCGGCGTCGCGAAACGCCGACGTCTCGCGCGCCTGGTGCTCGGCGAGAAAGCGCAGCACGCCGCGCGCGAGCGACGGCTGCAGCCACAGCATCTGCAGCGACGTGATCACCGCGTCGCGGCCGAACGGCGTCGAGAACCACGGGATGCCCGCGTACGGATACGGGCCGGTTTCGAGCGACGTCGTCAACAGGCCCAGGTCGGCGAGCGAGCGGTCGAGCCAGGCGTTGAACAGCGGATTGCTCGTGTGCACGCGCGCGATCGTGCGGCGGCGCTCGCGCATCGCGCGGTGCACATCGGCGAGCGCCTTGCGCAGCGCGCCGCGCCCCTTGGCGACGCACGGCTGCTGCGCGAACGCGTCGCCGCCCGCGTGCGCGGCGCCGACGCACGCCTCGACCGTCAGATACAGCGACACGCACGCCTGCGCGGCGATCGTCAGCGTGTAGTCGGCGCGATCGACGGCGAGCGTGTCGGGCGGCGGCTCGAAGCCGATCCGCACGCTGCGCTCGACCGCGTCGAGCCCGTCGTAGCGCAGCCGCACCGCGCCCGCCTCGACGCACGGCGGCGCGATCGCGCCGCGCCGCTCGCGCCGCGAGCCGCGCACTTCGAACATGTCCTTGAAGTCCGCGCCGAACGACACCGACAGCGGCACCTCGGCGTCGCTCGTGCCGTAGTTCGTCAGCGTGAGCGCCTCGTGGAGCACGTTGTCGGAGAGCACGCGCATCCGCTCGATGTGAATCACGCCCTCGGGCGTCTCGCGGCCGCCGAGCGGCGGCAGCGGGCGGTTCGTCAGGTGCGCGGTGAACGACGCGTTGTCCGCGCTCGTCGTGCCGGACAGCAGCGACGGCGCGCGGCCGCCGAACGTGAGCCGCCATTGCGACAGCACGCGCATGTCGTCGACGAACAGGCCGTCGTCGCGCCCGCCGATGTCGCCGAGCGTATCGCTCACGACGAACGCATCGCCCGCCTTCAGCACGAACTGGCTGCCGCGCACGACCGTCTGCGCGTCGTGCTCGGGCGCGATGAACGCGGGCGTGGGCGGCGCCGGTTGCGGCGATTGCGCCGGTTGCGGCGTTGCGGCGGGCGCAGATGAAGGCGCGGACGAGAGCGCGGGCGCGGCGGCCCGCGGCGCACGCGGGGAAGAAGGGTCAGCTTGCCTCGGCATCGGAACTCCTGGGCTGGGCGCGGCGCGCCGGGTGCGCCGCGTTTTCCGCACAGGATAGGACAGAACGCGCCGGACGCGCCCGCTATCGCGCCGGCGGCTCGCCGCCCCGTGCGTCGATCCGGCTTCGCGTCTGCGCGTCGACGATCTCGCGCACCGCGCGAAACAGCGGCGCCGCGCTCGTGTAGCGGCGGCCGTACGTGAGGTTGAACGCGTAATCGAAATCGGGCGGGTTCTCGCCCTGGTTGTGCTGCAGGATCGTCTCGAGCTTGTCGAGCGCCTTCACCGCCTGCGCCTCCGGCGACGCCGCGCCCTCGTACTCGTCCCACAGCGACAGGATCTCATCGCGCAGCGGCGCATCGGCCATGCGCGTGAGCGCGAGCAGATCGGCGCGCTCGTGCGCGCGCTTGTCGCGATGCGCGCCGACGCAGATCGCCGGCACGTCGCCGCGCAGCGCCTCGCCGAGATCGTGGATCACGCACATCTTCAGCACCTTCAGCATGTCGAGCCCGGGCAGCGCGTCGGCGAACGCGATCGCCATCAGGCACAGCCGCCAACTGTGCTCGGCGGTGCTCTCGGCGCGGCCCGTCGATGTGTGCGCGCTCCTCAGCACGCTTTTCAGGCGCTCCGCTTCGCGCACGAAGTCGAGCCTCGCCTCGATCTCTTGAATGTTCATGACGGTGTGACGGGATTGGGACGGCGCGCGATTCGGTGCGGCGGGGCGCGACGGGCGAACCCGGGGCTCGCTCGCTGCGCGTCGCGCGATACGTCGCGTGGCGTTCCGGTGGACGATGCGGCCAGTCTACGGCGTGCGCCGACGCATCGTCCACGCATGAGTTATGCGCGCGGCGGGGGCGTGTGCGTCCGTGCGTCCGTGCGCGCACAATCTGCGTGGGCTCGGACGCGCCGACGACGACGCTTCGCGCGTGCGTCACATCGTCTCGACGAGGCGCGCGGCAGTACCGTCCGAGAGCAGCATGCGCGTCCACCGGCAGCGGCTCGCGCGAATCGGCACGACGTCCGAATCGTTGACGCCGCTCGCGAATTCCAGCGACGCGAACGTGACGCCGTCGTGCCAGCCCGCTCCGGCGAGCCGCGCCTCCTGCTCGGCGATCTCGGCCGTCGCGTAGCGCCACATCGAGCGGTTCATCAGGTCCGACAGCGGCACGCCGAACTCGGCCTCGCGCGCGGACGAGCAGGCGAGCAGGCGGTGCGTGAGGTCGCAGATCAGATGCACGGGGCGGCGGCTGTCGGCGACGAGCCGCGCGAGCGCGCGATCGCCCGCCGAATCGAGGCGCGCGGCGAGCCGCGCTTCGACGCGCACGCGCTCGGCGGGCGCCATCTGCTGGACGCCGGATTCCCAGCGCGAGATCGTCGATTGCGCGACGCCGAAGAGTTCGGCCGCGTGCGACTGCTTGATGCGGCGCATCAGACGCCAGCGGCGCAGCGTGCTGCCGAGGGGCGAAGAAACGATCGAGTTCGGCATGGCGGCGGCTCTCGGACAGGCTCGGGATCGGATGCGTGAAAGACGGTTGACGATCGATGCGGCTCCGCGCGCGGCATGGGCCGGGCGGGAGCGTGGGCGAACGGCGCGTGACGCCTTTTCGTGCATCGTTGCAGCGGCGGAGCGATTCGCAATCGTCATGGCGGCCGCGGCGACGACGGCCTCGCAACGCAACAACAGTCGCGCCGGCTTCGATCGACGTTCGTCGACGAACCGCGCCGACGAACCGTCATGTTAGCGCGTTCGCCCGCGCCGCCGTTGCCGGTGATCGTGCCCGTGCCGAGCGACGCATTGTTGCCGATGATCGCGACGCCGCCCGACAGCGTCGCGTCCTGCGCGGTCGACGCGCCGCTGATCGTCCACGCGCCGCTCGTCACGTCGAGATGATTGAAGTTGATGTAGTTGTTGACGGCAATCGCGCCCGTCGCCGGGCCGCCCGCCGCGCTGACCGTCGAGCCCGTCATCGCGGTGAACGTGTTCGTGCTGTTCGTGCCCATCGACACGCTGCCGTCGATCGTTCCCGAGTTGACGAACGTGTTGCCCTGCCCGGCCGTGCCGTTCGACTGGAACGCAATCCGCCCGGTGATCGTGCCGCTGTTGTTGAAATTGACCTGCCCGCCGCCGTATGCGGCGACGACGGGCGAATCCGGCCCGACCAGCGTCGCGCCGACGAGCGCGACGAACACGCCCATCGACTGCGCGGGTTTCGGATGATCGCCGGTATTTCTGGAACGCGGGCAGTTCAAGTTGCCCCTTCCTTGTTATCGAAAAACAGATGTCGAAGGAAACTGCTTGGCACCGCATCCGGCCACATGTCGGCGGCCGGACACTTCAAAAAACGAAAAACGGAAAACCCGTGAAGACGCGAACGCTGCTCGATCAGGCGAACGGCATGGCGACTCCCCTTATGGCGGCGACATCTCGAATTAGTCTAGTTAATGCGGATGACGACTTGTCGAAAGGCTATATCAAAGAATCGGGCCATGCAAAAATTGCATTCAAACCATGTTCATGGCTGACAAACAGCCAACTCGTTCACTTCTTAATTTTTTTCCATTTCATTTCGCATCTCGAATAATGACTCATCACACCATTCCGATTGATCTGCCTCAACTCGGAAAGCCTGCCGTCCGACACGATGAAAGCGGAACCTGCCAAATGAACGGAGGCCATGATGGAAATTTCAATGAGGGATCTGCTGACCGTGCTGCACGGCATGGGCTTCGGTGCGCTGTTCATGCTCGCGTTTTCCGGCGCGATCGCCGAGGTCTACCGGATGTCCGCGCCGGGCGCGCCCGAGGTGCCCGCGCCGCGCGAACATCGGCTGTTGATGATCTATCTGTCCGCGATGGTGATCCTCGCGTGGGCAACCGTGTTCTCCGGCGCATACGTCGTCTATCCGTGGTATCGCGCCGTGCCGCCCACCGGCCTGACCGATCTCGCGAACTACCCGCAACGCCTGTTGATGTCGAGCCGCAACACGTCGGGCTGGCACAGCCTCGGGATGGAGTGGAAGGAACATGTCGCGTGGCTCGCGCCGATCGCGATGACGATGGTCGCGTACGTATTCGGCAAGTATGGCCCCGCGCTCAGCCGGCAACGGCAGATTCGCAATGCCGTGCTGACGTTCACCGTCGTCGCGTTCGTCGCGACCGGCGTCGCGGGTGTATTCGGCGCGTTCCTGAACAAGTACGCGCCGGTTCGCGGTGGCACCGCCATCCATCTCATGACGGGAGAATGAACATGCCTACCTCGCATCCGCGCACTGCGACGCCGAACACGACCGGCGTCGACCAAAATCAGTCATCCGTATCAAGCGAGTCGACGGCCACGTCGCGCGCGAGCGCGCCCGCTTCCTCCGGCGCGCTGCCGAACGGCCCGGCCGCCGCCGCGATTCTCGCAGCGGGAGTCGGCTGCTTCGCCGTCGGGCTCTTTGCGCTCGCCGGCGATGCATTCCGCCCGGTTGCGCATTTCTTCACGTTCTACAAGCCAACCGGGCCGCTCTCGGGCGTGACGACGAGCGCGATCGTCGTCTGGCTGCTGTCGTGGGTGGCGCTGTCGCGCCTGTGGAGCGCGAAATCGGTCGCGCTCGGCCGCGTGACGGCCGTCGCGTTCGTGCTGCTGACGTTCGGCATCCTGCTGACCTTCCCGCCGTTCATGGATCTGCTGCAGGGCAAGTAGCCGCACGCTTGCCGAAGGGAGTCTCGCGCTCTCTTCGGCGCGCGCGGCGCGCCGCGTCGGCAAAGCGTATCGGCGGCGAGGCGCGCGATTCCACTTGGTCCATCTGATTCACATCAATTTTCGAAACGGCGGCAATCCTAAACTCGAATCGTCGATATCGATCGATGCGAGAAACGATTAGCTGGCATCGCGACGCATTCCATAAATTCGAAATAATTCCGAAAGGAACAAGAACCACCACAACGAATATCGGTAAACAACACCGGCTTCAATGCAAGACAAAAAGAGCGGTCACTGAGCAAAGAACCGATCGGCACAGGCCCGAACGATCGACAACAAAGGGGAGGCGGTATGTTCAATCGTATCCGCCGCGGTTTCACCGCAATGCTTGCATAGCCGTAGATGTCTGTCGCCGCGCTCGCCGGCTGGCCCGCCGGCTCCGCGCACGCGAGGACGGCGCACGGCTCGCCGCGCAGCTCTGCGCCGCTTGCCACGGCCCGCACGGCCGCAGCGAATCGCCGATGTTTCCGCGGCTCAACGCGCAAACGAACGAATATCTGACCGCGCAGTTGAAGGGCTTTCGCGAGCACGCGCGCGAATCAGCGAATCAGCGAATCAGCGAATCAGCGATTCAGCGATTCAGCGATTCAGCGATTCAGGCCGAAATCGCCCGCGTCTTCGTCGCCGGCGTCGAACCCGCCCCGCCCCATCGCCTCGCCGGCGCCGCGCACCGCGCAGGTGAGCGGATCGTCGGCGACCCGCGCGGCGAGCCCAGTCTCGTCGCGCAGCCGCTTGCCGAGATTCGCGAGCAGCGCGCCGCCGCCCGTCAGCACGATCCCGCGATCCGCGATGTCGGTGATCAGCTCGGGCGGCGCGTTCTCGAGCGCGCTCTTCACCGCGCTCACCACCTGGTTCAGCGGCGCGGCGAGCGCATCCGCGATGTCGTGATTGCTGAGCTCGATGGTTCGCGGCAGGCCGTCCGCGACGCTGCGCCCGACCGCGTGGATCGATTCGCGCGGCACCCGGCGGCTCGCGGTGCCGATCGCCTTCTTCACGTGTTCGGCCGTGTGCTCGCCGAGCAGCACGCCGTACAGGCTCCGGACGTGATTGACGATCGCCGCGTCGAACTGGTCGCCGCCGACGCGAATCGCCTCGCGATAGACGATGCCGCCGAGCGCGATCACCGCGACCTCGGTCGTGCCGCCGCCGATGTCGACGACCATCGATCCGACCGCCTCCGATACCGGCAGCCCCGCGCCGAGCGCGGCCGCGAGCGGCTCGCTGATCAGGCTGACCCGCGACGCGCCCGCCGCGAGCGCCGCTTCGCGGATCGCGCGCTGCTCGACCGCCGTCGCGTTCGACGGCACGCAGATCGTGAACTCGACGCGCCTGCCGAACAGCGAGCGCGCATGTGACATGCCGACGAACTGCCGCATCATCTGCTCGGCCGCGTGATAGTTCGCGACGACGCCGTGCCTGAGCGGCCTGACGGCTTCCAGATGCTCGGGCGAGCGGCCGAGGAGCGCCTTCGCCTGCTCGCCGACCGCCTCGACGCGCGCCCTGTCGGCCGGGCCGCCCCGTTTGCGGAAGCAGACGACCGACGGCTGATTCAGCACGACGCCGCGATCGCGGACGTAGATCAGCGTGCTCGCGGTGCCGGGATCGACCGCGACATTGTGCGCAAAGAACCTTCCGAGAAAGGGTGCCGCCATCGTGAAGCCTCTATTGAATCAGGTGGAAGGATTCTGTGGATGCGCCTGCGGCCGCCCCCGGGGCCGATCGCCGGCGACGAGCGCAATCCACTCAGTCGCTTAGCGGCAGGATGCCTGAATACTTTAGGAGATTTCATGAATTTTCTATAGCGCGGCAGGCCGCCGTACGCGCGCGCGGCCCGCGCGAACCGCGGCGACGCGTGGTCGCGCCCCGACAAAAGCGGTACTCTCTCGCTTTTGCCGATTCCGCATCGGCGCTCCCGACCGTTCAGTCCGACCACACCCAAGCAACGATAATGACGGCGCTCGCCTCTTCCGCCCGTCCGGGCCTTCGTGTTCCCGGCCTCGTGGCCGCCCTCCTGTTCGTCTGCGCCGCGACGGGTGCCTCGGCGGCCGCGCCCGTCGCGGCCGTCGCGCCCGTCGCGCCCGCCGCGCCCGCCGCGCCCGCCGCGGCCGTCGCGCCCGTCGCGGCCGTCGCGGCCGTCGCGGCCGCGTCGCCGGCGCCGGCGACGCCCGCCTCCGCCATCTCGGATGCAACCGACGCTTCGGCGTCCGCACAAGCCGCGCCGGCCGCCGCGGAGGCGTCCGTTTGCACGGCGGACGGCGGCAGGCCAGGCCGGCCGGCGATCGGCCTCGTGCTGTCGGGCGGCGGCGCGCGCGGCTACGCGCATCTCGGCGTGCTGAAGGTGCTCGAGGCGAACCGGATTCCGGTCGACTGCATCGCGGCGACGAGCATGGGCGCCGTCGTCGGCGGGCTGTACGCGACCGGGATGACCGCGCAGGAGATGCAGCGGCGGCTGTCGCAGGTGAATCTCGCCGACATCGCGTTCGACGTGACCGAGCGCGCGGACCTGCCGCAGAAGAAGCGCGAGGACGAACGCCTCTATATCGACGGCCTGACGATCGGCTTCGATTCGAAGGGCTTCAAGGCGCCCGTCGGGCTCGTGCAGGGCAACCGGCTGCAGGCGCTCCTCGCGAGCTGGACGGCCGCCGTGCCGACGAACCAGCCGTTCGACCGGCTGCCGATCCCGTTCCGCGCGGTCGCAACCGATCTGCAGACCGGTCAGAAGGTCGTGCTCGACCACGGCTCGCTGCCGCTCGCGATCCGCGCGAGCATGGCGCTGCCGGGCCTCTTCTCGCCCGCCGAGATCGACGGCCGCGCGCTCGTCGACGGCGGGCTCGTCGGCAACCTGCCCGTCGACGCCGCGCGCAGGATGGGCGCGGACGTCGTGATCGCGGTCGACATCGGCTCGCCGCTGCGCCCGCTGAACGCGCTCGCGTCGCCCGCCGACGTGATGCAGCAGATGATCGGCATCCTGATCCGGCAGAACGTCGCCGAGCAGCGCAAGCAGTTGACGGCGAACGACATCCTGCTGCAACCGGACCTCGGCAAGCAGACCTTCACCGATTTCCAGACCGCGAACCAGGCGATCGCCGCGGGCGAAGCCGCCGCCGTCGCCGCGCTGCCGCGGCTTGCGCGCTACGCGCTGTCGCCCGAGCAATACGACGCGTATCGGGCCGCGCACAAGCGGCCGCAGCAGCAGCCGATCCGCATCACGTCGATCGAGATCCGCACCAACGGCGCGGCGGTGCCGAAGCGGGTCGTGCGCAACGCGCTGCGCGTGAAGCCGGGCGACGTCTACGATCCGCAGGCGGTCAGCGCCGACCTGTTGTCGCTGACGACGAGCGGCAATTTCGAGAACGTCACGCAGCAGATCGTCAACGAAGGCGACGAGCACCGGCTCGTGATCGACGCGCAGGAGAAGTACTGGGGGCCGAACTTCCTGCTGTTCGGGCTCGGGATGTCGAGCAGTTCGAGCGACGAAGGCGGCTTCAGGCTGCACGTCGGCTACCGGCGGCCGTGGCTCACGCAGTCCGGCCTCGAATTCCGCGCGGACACGACGCTCGGCAGCGACATGCAATCGGCGCACGTCGAGCTGCGCCAGCCGCTGTCGAACACGATCGGCTATTACGTCGCGCCATACGCGGAATACTTGCGCCGCTATGCGAACGTCTACGACTCGAGCGGCGACATCAAGATGACGCAATACCGGCTGCAGACCGAGCGGATCGGCATCGACTTCGGCTTGCCGATCGGCCGCCTCGGCGATTTCCGGATCGGCCTCGCGTACGCGCACGGCACCGGCGCGCCGACCTACAACATACCGTTCGACATCGGCGACACGGTCCCGCAGCAAATACTCCTGTTCTCCGACTACGCCGCGCGGGCGCTGAGCGCGCGGGCGCGGCTCGTCATCGACCAGCTCGACGACCCGCTGTTCCCGCGCAGAGGTTATTTCACGGAACTGCGCGTCGAGCGCTCGCTGTCGTCGAGCAGCGCCTTCTCGGACCCCGACTCCGGCGAGGATACGAGCAACGCGCCGTACACCGAGGTGTACGGCAAGGCGATGATTGCGCAGCAGTTCGGCCGGCATAGCCTCAGCGCGACCATCGAGGGCGGCAAGAGCTTCGGCGGCACCAATCTGATCAACCGGTTCAACTTCACGCTGGGCGGCTTCCAGCATCTGTCCGCCTATGCGGCCGACCAATTGAACGGCGACGCGCTGTTCTACGGGCAAGTCACCTACATGAACCAGCTTGCGACGTTCAATGCGTCGCCGATCAAGGCGCTCTATGTAGGCGCGAGCGCGGAAGTCGGCAACGTGTGGGCGGGCGGCGAGCGGATCGGCGGCGGCTCGCTCAAGCAGAGCTATACGCTCTTCACGAGCCTGACGACGGCGTTCGGGCCGGTGTACGTCGGCGTGGCATTCGCGCCGGGCGGGCGGCGCAACCTCTACTTCCAGCTCGGCCGCACGTATTGAGCCGGGCGCGGCGGGGGGGACGCTCCGGCGCGAATCCGTCCGTGGTGCGCCGCGCGCCGCGAACGCGCGCCCCCGCCGCGCGTCAGACCGGCCAGCTCATCTCGAAACGCGCGCCCGGCAGCAGCAGCGGATCGACGACGGCAACGCGCCCGTTGTGCGCCTGCAGCACCAGCCGCGTGATCGCGAGCCCCAGCCCGTAGCCGGCCGTATGGCGATCGAGCCGCACGAACGCCTCGAAGATCCGCTCGCGCTCGTCCGGCGGCACGCCGGGCCCGTCGTCCTCGACATCGATCTCGATGTTGCCGTGGCGCATCCGCAGGCCGACCGCGATCCGCCCGCGCGCATGCTTGCTCGCGTTGCGCAGCAGATTGCGCATCGCATACGACATCAGCCGCTTGTCCATCTTCACGCGCAGATCGGCGGGCACCGCGACGCGCGCGTCGAGCGTCTTGCTCGGATACAGCAGCGCGGCGTCGGCAACCTGCTTGTCGAACCACGCGACGAGCGCCGTCAGCTCGAGATTCGACTGCAGCGAGCTGTACTCGAGCCGCGCGTACGTGAGGCTCATGTCGATCAGCTCGTCGAGCTCGGACACGTCCTGCTCGATGCTGTCGATCGCGTTCTGATACTCGTCGGCCGACCCCGGCTCGCGCAGGCTCTCGAGCGCGAAGCGCACGCGCGCGAGCGGCGTGCGCAGCTCGTGCGAGATGCCGTTCGTCAGGTCGCGCTGCGCGGCGATCAGGCGTTCCATCCGCATCGCGAGCGCGTTCAGCGTGCGCGCGAGCGGCCCGATGATCACGCTGCGCGATTCGCGCGCGCGCGTGTTGAAGCGGCCGCCCGTGAAGTCGATCGCGCGCTCGCGCACCATCACGAGATCCGACCAGACGGGCCGCATCCACCGATAGCCGGCGAGCGCCGGCACCGCGAGCACGAACGCGGCGAGCGGCAGCGCGCCGCCCGGCAGCGCATCGAGCGCGCGCCACACCACATGCGGCCCGAGCGCCGAGCAGAGCGCGGCGATCGTCCCGCCGACCGTCACCAGCACGAGGCCGACGAGATGCAGATAAGTCCGCAGATAAAGGCGCGACCAGCTCGGAATGCGGTCGGCGCGCGTGTCGGTCCACGAGCGGCGGAAATGCAGCCAGCGCCATTTGCAATAGCGGAACGGGGACAATCGGTGCGCTTGCGTGCTGTTCATGATCGTGTCGAGAATGTCGGGGAATCGGCGCCGTCGGTCATCGGGCGGAAACCGGCCGGGCCTGTGTCGACCTGTATCGGCCTGTATCGGCCGGTCGGAACCGGCGTTCGGCCGACGCGCGGCCGGCTCGTCTGCCGCATGGGTCGTCTATCGCGCCAACGCCGCGGCGTTTCGCCGAGTAAAACCGCGGCAAATGTCCGGGCGCAGTCGGAGCGCCATGCCGCGCTGCATCTCGTTCGGCGTGGCGCGGCACGCGCGCCAAACGGAGTGCGAGACGGAAGCCGAGCCGCGCGCGACGCCGGCCGTGCACCTCGACGCGCCGCTCACTCCCACGCGTTCTTGCTGAATTGATACCCCTTGCTGCGAATGGTCTTGATCCGCTGCGGGCAGCTCGCGTCGTCGCGCAGCTTGCGGCGCAGCTTCGAGATCCGCCCGTCGATGGTCCGGTCGAGACCGTCGAATTCGACGCCGCGCAGTTGCAGCATCAGATCGTCGCGGCTCACGACTTCGCCCGCATGGCAGACGAGCACCCACAGCAGGTCGAACTCGGCCGACGTCAGCTCGGGCGTCGTGCCGTCGGGCAGGCTGACGGTCCGGTTCGTCCGGTCGATCGTGAACTGGCCGAACGTGTAGCTCTCCGGCTGCCCGAGCGCGCCGTCCGCCTGCCGCGCCGGCGCGCGGCGCAGTTGCGCCTTGATCCGCGCGAGCAGGATGCGCGGCTCGACCGGCTTGTGCACGTAGTCGTCCGCGCCGAATTCGAGGCCGAGCAATTCGTCGAACGGCTCGTCGCGAGCCGTCACCATGATGATGACGCCATCGTAGTGCTCGCGCGCCTCGCGGCAGATCTCGAAGCCGTCCTTGCCGGGCAGGTTCACGTCGAGGATCACGAGATCGGGGCGTCCCGTCAGAATCGCGTCGACGGCGTCGTCGCCGTTCAGCACGGTGTCGACGACGTACTCGTGCTTGCGCAGGTAGCCCGCGATCAGCGTGGACAGACGATTGTCGTCCTCGACGAGGAGAATCCGGAAAGGCATGGGCAAATCAGTCGATATGGAAGCCAAATATTATTTGAAACAAGGGCTTAGCGCGAACGAGCGAAACTGACGCGCCAACTTTGTAAGATCCCGAAACATTTGGAATGATACTGCGACGCGCGCCGGCAGACGAACCTCTCGTATCCGCCCCCCTGAAAATCGCGCGTCGGCCGCCCGCAACCGCCCGCAGCCGTTACGCTCGCTGCGCCGCAGATGCTTGACGAATCGCCGCCGGGAAGGTTCCATACGGGCTCGCTTCACACCCGCGCGGCGCGGCGCGCCGCGCACCGATTCGATGAAATACCCAGCGATCCTCGAACGCATTCACGCGGAACTCGCCCCCTGGATCGGCGCAGGCCGCGCTCTTTCTCGCGAACGGCGGCGTCGCGCCCGCGACGGGCGCGCGGATTCTCGATCCGAGCTCGGCGAAGCGGCTGTCGGCGCTGATGCTGACCTGCGGCACCTACGACGCCGCGGGCGACTTCGTCTACCGCGTCGGGCTGCCGGCGAAGAGCGGCGTGGGCGGCGGGATCGTCGCGGTGCTGCCGGGCGAGATGGCGGTGTGCGTGTGGTCGCCGGGGCTCGATCCGAACGGCAATTCGCTCGCTGGCACGCTGGCGCTCCACTCATATAATTGTTGGCCGGCCACTTCTTTGCCTCAGGCTGGATTGAGCAGACACCAGAAAAGCAATACAAACTGAACACCAGCGCGGCTAAAGCAATTCGCACGATGATCGAGCTTGTCAAACAGGGATATCGAGCACCTCGCGTTATAGAAGCGCTCAACGAAATGGGCTTGGCATTAACGCCCGGACGTCCCAATCACGTCGACCGCGTTCGAAATATCGTCTCCAAGCGGGCATTGACCGGCAAGCGGTCATGCCGTTGATAGGGCTTGATAGAGTAGATCGCCGAATGATTCACGCTTCGTTTCATCTCGCTCTCATCGAATGACCGCTTGTGTTTGAGGGATGGCGGACAATATCGCAATCACGAGCAAGAGCGCACTCAACATTGACGCCTGTCCACCGGAGCAGGACACCACAACGCCGAAGATGCTCAACATGCGACTTATCCATGTAAGAGCGGCGTTACGACGCGCTCGAGGCGATCGGCTGTCCACGAGGGCTTAGGATCATCCCAGCCATTGTCGGCAAGGAGCCCGTTCCGGTCGATGGTGAAGCTCACCGGGATGCGCCACATTCGACCATAGCCGCCGGCGTATGCACTGCCCAGGAGGCCAACTGGAAAGCTCAATTTGGCCGCGACTTGTTGGACAGCCGCGAGACTGTCTGGCCCGTCCAGGCTGAAACCGAGCACTCGCAAGCCGTTCGCCGCATGATGCGCCGCGTATTCGGACAACAGCGGCAGTTCGATTCGACACGGCTCGCACCATGTCGCCCAGAACGTCAGAATGACCACGTTTCCACGCAAATCGTCGCTGGCGATATTTTGCCCGTCGAGCGTGTGCAAGACGAGGCCTGGCGCCGGACGGCCCACCGCCAGGCTGTTGGCCTGCGCCATCGGCAGCCACCCGCCGAGGCTGGCGCCCAGCGCGACCCCACCGGCCCCGCGCAGCCAATCCCGCCTCGACCAGCCACGCTTGGCGAACGGCGATTCCTCAACATCAGAATGCATAGCTCGCCCCGACGGTGCCAGACCAGCGCGGAAACAACTGATAGCCACTGAGCCGGCTATACAGCGACTTCTGGACGAATGCGTAAACATTCAGATTCTTCACCACATTCACCGTCACGCCAGGCGACAGATAGACAACCGTGCCGGCCGTATTGTCAATGTCAGCGAGCGCGCCCTGGTCCGCACTCTTGCGGGTCACGTTGATCTGAAGTTGCGGGACGATCTTCGGATTCGCCTCATAGCGCAGACCGACGCTGACCGTCGCCTGATTGCCGGGACGGTAGTCCTGGCCAAGACCGTGAAGATTCTCGATCACAGCCGACTGGAATTGACCGTTGATGAACGCGTCGAAGTTCTGGCTCACCGGCTGGTAGTAGTACGCGCCAACGATGAGGTCAGTGCTGCCGGTACCCGGCTGCAAGCTGGTATCGAGCGTCTGGCCGCCTGCGCTGTTCGGGCCCGACGAGAAGAACACCGGACTGCGGCCCACGGCGGCTCCCGTTAGTGTATTTTGGCCGCCGTACTTCCCGGTAGGTAGCTTGACCCCGAGTTGAACGCCGAGATTGTGAGTCGGCAGGAAGCCCTGATAGCTGGCGATCAACTTAACGTCGCCGAGCCCACTGCTTGTTGCGCCGCTCAGATTGCCGGGGGTGAGTTGATCTGGCGTCGCGTTGCCGTAAGTCGAATGGCTGCGGTCGACGAATGGAATGATCGCGCTGAAGCTCCACTTCGCATTCGGGCTATAGTTGATGCCGAGGTTCCAGTAGCGGTTGATCGTCTGGTGTTCGACTTCCTGACTCCCGCCCGCCGCGTTGATTGCCGCCGGCACGTTGGGCGATACCGCACTCGTTCCGCTACGCAATTGGTTCTGCGGGATGTACGTGTAATCGAGGCTGATACGCCAGCCTGGCATCGCCGAATAGCCCATTGCGGCATCGGTACTTAGCGAGCAGCCGCAGGTCGCGCATGCATGGGCGGCAACAGGTATGGTCAGCCCCGTCAAGCAGGCGAGTGCAGCAAGTGCAACGTCGATATTTCGATTCGATTCGATTCGCATGTCTTTCCTCTTTGTGTCGTTTTGGCGCGCGCAATCGATCCGTCGTAGCGCGGACGCGTGGCGCGAACTGTTTCAGTGGCAATCTCGCGCCCAAGAGTCCCGCTCGATTTGGCAGGGCTTCTTGAAGTGGCTGAAAACGATTGACTTAGGCGAGGAACGGCGAATCCCGCGGGTGTCCTGCGGAGAATGCGTCACCGTCTACGAATGTAGACGGTACCGACGATTGGGCAATGCGGTACTTCCCGGTCCCTACCATCTGCGGCAAGGCGAGCGGCGGTGCCGGCACATGATGCGTAAGCAGATCGCAATATCCGCAAGCGCCGAGGTGAATCATGGCCACGTGATCTTCGGCGTCATGCCCCCCATCAACCGAGCAGGTCTGCGCAGACGGCAGCTCTCGATCAATAGACGCTATGCCATGACTCACGATCGGGGAAAAAACGATGAACCACATGGCAAGAAGGCCAAGCCAGGCGATCATTCGATTACGGCGACGAGCGGTCATGATGGCGGGCATCGCGGGAGCGACGGCATTTCAACGGAAACCAGAAATGCCGACGATACCTGGCAAAACTGGCGGCGCAACGCGACATTTGATCGCATCGCTGATGTGCGTCAACACCCGTTCGGTTGGACCTATCCGTCAAAGAAATGAAGTATGAGCTTGCCGAACCACGCCAAGACCATCAGCGTCGCGCTGCCCGCGGGCGCTCGACAAGTACACGGTGCCCTGGGCGGCCGTAGCCTCCGACGATCATCGAAGCCAGCGCGGCTACATGTTCACGGTGAAATGACGAAGGCCGATGTTGCATACCAGCTCCATTTCTGACCCGTTCGTCACGTTACGCGTCACTCGCACGTAGCCGTCCGATACCCTGCCTAGAGGGCATTCATCATACGATGTCAGCGGCTTCGCCATTCGCCGTACCGGCGGCACGCCGACGTCGGCTCATTTCGCGAAGCGATGCCACCGCCTCGTCGCGCCCGAACTCGCCAGGTCTTCGCAGCATTGGACGTCCGCCTCCTCTCCGCGCATCACGTATCAGCATTGCGACATTTTTTACCGACTCCGAAAGGCAACGGTATCCCCATGCGCCGGGCCTCCCCATGCAGCCGGCAAACGGCCGGGTTGGCACGTTGCTAGCTTCTTTCGACACGCTCCCAATGGCGAATTCGACGCGCGTTCGAGGACGACTGGCGATCCAGCACTTCCTGACGGAAGCCGTGACGCGCCGGTTTGTCTTCCACTCGAAAAACGCCACGGGTCCGCAACGCGCCTATTGCTCCCTATCTTCGATTCGCTCGGCCGACGCAGTCTCTACACGTCACCGCCGAACGCATCCGGACGAAGCGCGTACCAGGAACGTTGGATATCACGTGTCGTCCACCCTGACAGGAGAGCACCATGCTGGTCAAGTCGATTCGATTCCTCAGGACGTGCCTGATCCTGTGTTCTCTATGTCTCGCCATCGTCCCCGGACGAGCAAACGCGGCGTCGAATCAGTTGCTGCTGCTGCTGCCGGACAACTTCACGCTCACCGATCCGCGCGTGTCCGCCTGGTTCGACGCGGCGTCGGAAGAAGGCTTGCAGCTTTCTGTCATGTACGACAGCCAGTTCGAACAGGCAGGCACGTCGCTCCAGGAGTATAGAGGCCTGATCCTGCCCGATCAGGTTCATACGGTAGCCGACGACGCGCTCGTGACGGCCATCCAGAACTACGTGCTCAACGGTGGCCACGTGATGCTGGTCTACGATTTCGGCGTCCTCACATCGACCGGCTTTTATTCCGTCCCGCAGTCGAGGTTCAGCTCGATGGCGGGCGTCAGTTACGTTCTCTACAATTCGCTGGGCGGCAACATGATCGGACTGGGGCCTGTGACAGGCATGGGCAGCACGTTGCGTACGCTCCAGGTTCCGCCCGGAAAGTCGATGACTTGGCCTACCAGCACGGGTTCGACCACGGCTACCGTCACAACGTCGGCGTCCGTATCCGTTGCCGCGTCGTCCGCTCAAGTGCTCTATCTGCGGCCGAGCCCGACCAATCCGGGCGGGCTTGCCGGCTACAACCACAACGCGTACTTCAACTACAAGACCGAGAACGGCCTCGCAACCAACATCAGCCTGAATCTCGGTCGCGTGTCCAAAGGAGCGAAGGTCAAGTCCGGCACCTATACCGCGACGTCGACCAAGAGCAAGACCGCATCGACACCGACGACTTCCACCGGAACGTCCGCGCTCGCCACGACAACGACCGCCGCGACGACGGACGTGCTCGAAGGCATCTCGGGCTATGTGTACGGCTTCCTCACGTATCCGAGCTTCGTCACGCAGGGCACGTACAGCGGCACGGCCTTGCTGACTTCGCCGAACTTCGGCCTCGTCGCCGGCTACAACCCGTACGGCAGCGGCGGCGTGCTGTTCGTGAACATGCCGCTCAGCTACCTCGAAGGGCAGACCGACGGCATGCCGCTCCACGGCTTCCTGCACTACTTCACGACGAGCGTGTTATCGATGCCGCATCTGTCGCTCGAACCGAAGGCGCAAGCGGGGATGGTGCTCAACTGGCACTTCTGCGCGGAAGAAATGATCCAGCCGGCGCTATACCTGAAGTCGCTCGGCATCTGGAACAACGGTCCGTTTTCGATCGTCGTGACGGCTGGCCCCGACGATGCCGCAATAGGCGACGGCCTCGGCATCAATCTGACCAACAACACGCAGGCAGAGCAGTTGATGCAGTATCTGCTCGGCCTCGGACACAACATCGGCAGTCATGGCGGGTGGGATCACGACTACTGGGGCGCCAATGCGAGCGAGACCGATCAGAGCACGTTCCAGCAGTACCTCACGCTGAATCATCAGGCGGTGCAGTCGGTCACCGGCAAGCCCGACGTCGAATGGGCAGCGCCGGAAGGTAACACCCCGACGTGGGCCGCGACCTGGCTCGAGAGCAACGGCTATTCGGGCTACTACTTCACCGGCCACACCGGCATGGCACAGACCCGCGCGTACCGCAACGGTGCGCTGCTGAATCCCGGCATCTGGGCGTTCCCGGTCATGCCGTTCGGCAAGTACGCGACGTTCGAGGAGTTCCAGGAGTTCGGCGTATCGACGACGGACGTCACGAACTGGTACGAGTCACTGATGAACTTCGTCGTCGCCAATCGCACGACCCGGCTCATCTACATGCACCCGCTCGGCGCGTCGTGGTACCCGAACATACTCACGACCATCTTCAGCTATGCGAACACGCTGATCGCGACCGGGCAGTACAAGTGGTACACAATGGACCAGTTGACACAGTTCGACAGGCGGCGCCTGCTCGTCACATGGACGGCGACCGATACGGGCAGCGGTTGGTCGTTCAGCGCGTCACAGCCGACGAGCCTGCAGGACATGACGTGGCTGCTGCCGAAGAACGCTTATCAATTGCCGGTCGTGACCGGGGGATCCGCCACGGTCGTGACGACCGACCCGACCAATTGGCTCGTGATCGCCGGCGCGGGAACGGCCTTGACGTTCACGAGCGCCAAAGTCCAATAGCGCCGCGCAGAACGTGCGCTGACGATCGTCGATCCGTCGATCGAATGGTCGTCGGCGCCGCTGGGATCGCTCACGGCAGAGAAACGACATGGAACGACACTCGCTACGTCATTCGCTTGGCATGCTTACCGTAATGGCGACCCTCGCGCTCACGACGGCTGCGCCGTTTGCACAGCAAACGAATCGGCCGTCTCGCGGCTTCACGCGTCCGCCGTTCCATCTGCAACGACATACGGCCGCGAGCCCGGGCGGCCTTTCTCCGGCGCAGATCCGGAATTTCTACGGATTCGATCAGTTGCCGCGCGATTACCGCGGCAGTGGACAAGTCATCGCGATCGTCGACGCTTACGACAACCCCAACGCCGAGGCGGATCTCGACGCGTTCAGCCGCAACTTCGGCCTGCCGCCCTGCAATGCGGCCAACCGATGCTTCGCCAAGATCTATGCCACAGCCGATCGAAGCCGTCCGCCCGCGGATGCCGGCTGGGCGCTAGAAAGTTCGCTCGACGTCCAGTGGGCCCATGCGATCGCACCCGACGCGAAGATCGTGCTGATCGAAGCGGCATCCAATGCCTTGACCGACATGATGAGCGCGGTGGCCACGGCGGTCGCGGCGCCGCCCGAAGGCGCCGGCGCGAAAGTCGTGTCGATGAGTTGGGGCGGCAACGAGTTTCTGTCGGAAACGCAATTTGACGGCCAGTTCACGAGCGCGAACGGCGTGTCGTTCGTCGCCGCGTCCGGCGACGGGGGGAACGCCGTCGACTACCCCGCCGCATCGCCGTATGTGCTCGGGGTCGGCGCGACGACGCTCGTCACCGACGCGAGCGGTCGTTATGTCGCCGAAACCGCGTGGTCCGGAAGCGGCGGCGGCCAGAGCGCAATCGAATCCGAGCCACCGTATCAGGCAAGCTATCGGATTCCGTTCGACTCGCCCGGCGTGCGAGGCGTGCCCGACGTCGCCTACGCGGGAGACCCGGCGTCGGGTTTCGCGATATACGATTCGTACGGCTACGGCGGGCAGCGCGGCTGGTTCGTGGTCGGCGGAACGAGCGCGGGCGCGCCTCAATGGTCGGGCCTGCTCGCGATCGCGAACGGCGTCCGGGTCCAGCGCGGCAAATCCACGCTGAATGCAGTCAGTGCCGTCGAAGCGGTCCTGTACCGCATCGCGTCCGCTTCATACCAAACGACTTTCTACGACGTCACGAGCGGCGCGAACGGCACATGCGGCGCATTGTGCGACGCGATGCCCGGCTACGACTACGTCACCGGGCTCGGACGTCCGATCGCCGGCAATCTGGTGCAAGCGCTGATCGATGCGCCGTGACGAGGATCTGCCCGAAAGGGTACTGCCGGAACACGTCGGAGAGTCGAAACCGCCGCTGTCGGACCACGCCCGCTCGCAGGGCGGATTGCGCCGAACAGCCGGGGCCGCCGCCTCGGTCACTGCGCATCCGCCCGCCGTGCCCGCGCTCGTGCCGCTGTTCGCCCTGACGCTCGCGCTGTCCGCTGTCGTGACGGCGCGGGCGGACGGATCGCCGACAGACGACCCCGGCGAGGCGATCTATCGCAACGGGGTACTGAGCTCCGGCGCGCCACTTCAAGCG
This sequence comes from Burkholderia humptydooensis, assembly GCF_001513745.1. Classification (NCBI taxonomy): domain Bacteria; kingdom Pseudomonadati; phylum Pseudomonadota; class Betaproteobacteria; order Burkholderiales; family Burkholderiaceae; genus Burkholderia; species Burkholderia humptydooensis. The sequence goes on from NZ_CP013382.1 coordinate 1,936,458, forward strand.
CTGCGCGAAGGCGGATTGCGCATGGAAGGCTCCGCGGTCGCCTGCGTCAACTGCCATCGGCGCAGCGGCCTCGGAGCCAAATCGGGATTCACGTCGATCCCGCCGATCGCCGGAACGTATCTGTTCAATCCGAGCACGCTGAGTGGCGAGCGTCCCGGCATGCCGTACGTAGAGAGCATGCGCAGCGATCGCGCCGCCTATACCGACGTGATGCTCGCCCGCGCGATCCGCAGCGGAATCGATGCACAAGGCCAACGCCTTGGCTACTTGATGCCGCGCTTCGCGTTGAACGACGACGACATGGCGGCGCTGCTTCGCTATTTGAAACGCCTCGATCCGCGGCCCGCGCCGGGCGTCACCGACACCGCCCTCCATTTCGCGACGATCACGACGCCGGACGCCGATCCGGTGAAGCGCCACGCAATGCTCGACGTGCTGCGGCACTACTTCGCCGACAAGGACGCATTCCCGACGGGCGCGGCCCCACCGCATCCGTCGAGCGACGCGCCAGCCTCGGTTCCGCGTCGCTGGCAACTGCATGTCTGGGAACTGGGCGGCGCGGCATCGACGTGGGAGGCGCAACTCGCTCGGCATCTGGCCGCCGAACCAGTGTTCGCGGTGATATCTGGGATGGGCGGGCGGACCTGGGCGCCCGTTCGCGCGTTCTGCGAACGCGCCCGTATTCCGTGCCTGTTTCCTAACGTCGAGGTACCGGCCGTCCGCAACGACGACTTCTATTCGATCTACTTCTCGAACGGTGTACTGCTGGAGGCCGGACTGATCGCCTCCGAAATCTCCCGGGGCAAACACGACGTCGCACCACAAACGGTCCACGAAGTGTATCGGGTCGGCGACAGCGGCGAGGCGGGCGCGCAAGCGCTCGCCACTGCCTTGCGGGCACGGGGATTCGACGTGTCTCGCCATGCGCTGATGCCAGCCGATCGCGTCGCGAGGGTGTTGAACGGCATCTCGAAAAACGATGCGCTCGTGCTGTGGCTGCGCCCCGCCGATATTGCGACGTTGGGTGACGCGGCGCCAACGCGAATGGTCTACATGTCCGGCATGGTGGGCGGCCTCGATCATGCGCCGCTGCCCGGCGGCTGGCGTGCGGTCACGCACATCGCGTATCCGTTCGACATGCCCGATCGTGTGCGCCGACGCGTCGACTACATGCTCGACTGGGCAGCCACCAGGCACATCCCGATCGTCGATCAACAGATTCAAGCGGACACCTTCCTGGCGTGCGTGTTGCTCGAAGAAGCACTGGGCCACGTGACCGGAACCTACGTTCGTGACTATCTCGTCGAGCGCATCGAAGACACGCTCGAACAGCGCGTGATCACCGGCTACTATCCGCGCCTGACGCTTGCACCGGGACAGCGCCTCGCATCGAAAGGCGGCTACATGGTCCGCTTCGCGGACTCGAGCGGCACCCGCATCGTGGCCGACGGAGCGTGGACCGTCCCGTAGACGCCGATCCCGCCTAATTCACGGGACGATGATTCGCCGTGTTGCAATCGAGACGCCGAAGGCGACGACGATCTACGCGGCTCACCACTCAGGGAGACTGAAATGAACATGGTCGGGAAGCTTTCCATATTCGCCAACACGCTGATCGCGGCCGGCACACTCACGCTCATCGGACATTCGGCATCGGCTCAAGAAGACATGCATGCACATCATCACATGATGATGTCGAGCACGAAGACATCGACGGTGGCATACACTGTCCCGGCCGTGACGCTCGTACGCGACGACGGCAAGACCGTTGCACTGAAGGACGAACTCGACGACGGACGTCCGGTCGTGCTGACGTTCATCTATACCACCTGCACGTCGATCTGCCCGGTGATCAGTCAGACGCTGTCGCAGTTCCAGCACGAACTCGGCGCGGACCGCGACAAAGTCCATATCGTGTCAATTTCGATCGATCCGGAAAACGACACGCCTGCGCGCCTTCGCGAGTATGCAGCGAAGTTCGGTGCAGGACCGGAGTGGCAACACTACACTGGAACGGTGGCGGCGAGCGTTGTCGCGCAGAAAGCCTTCAACGTGTACCGGCAGGACAAGATGGATCACAACCCGGTCCTGCTACTACGTGCAACGCCGGGCAAATCATGGCTTCGGATCGACGGATTCGCGACCGCTGACGATCTACTGCATTTTTACCACTCGCTCATAGCATCCGATTAACCACCTTGATGCATGGCGCGAAACATTTTTCGAGTCAAGAATGGATATTCGCCACGTGTCAAGAATTAGCGTCGGAAACAACGATTGACGACACATGTGATGAGATGAATGAGTTCATAGGGATAACCGTAGGTGGTGACGAAATGTCCTCAATCGAATGAGGGCACCTCGTCAAGTTGCCATGACGGGGACCGACGATCTCGATTATTTTTGCAAGATGACGCCTTGGAACGTTGGAACAACCCGGCCGGCTGCGTGGGGTCATTCCAACTGCAATCACATTCGTAATGGAAACGGCGTCCACTGGACGCCGTTTCCACATCCACGCCAGGAACCCTGCCCGATGGCAAGCGTGGACAGCCAATATCGCCGAAAGGGCCCACGTGTCGTATGCATGAAATACAGACGCGCAGGTTGAACGCCGACCGGCTGCGGTATCATCGCGGGCCGCGCTCAAGAGTTCTCGGACACGCATCCATGACCGAAACCAACTATCAGGAAATCCTCGAACGAATTCATTGCGACATCGAGCCGTTGCGCACGGCGGGCTGCGTTGCTGACTACATCCCGGAGCTTGCCAGCGTGCCTGCTGAGCGCTTCGGCATGGCCGTCGTCACCCTCGACGGCCGCGTGTTCTCCGTCGGCGACGCGTGCGAACGGTTCTCGATCCAGAGCATCTCGAAGCTCTTTGCGTGTACCCTCGCCTTTCAGTTGCTTGGCGACTCGCTTTGGAAGCGGGTGGGCCGAGAGCCGTCGGGAACCGCTTTTAACTCGCTCGTCCAGCTTGAGAGCGAGCGCGGCATACCGCGCAATCCGTTCATCAATGCCGGGGCGCTCATCGTCACGGACGTCTTGTGCCGTCGGTTCGTCGGTGCTGAAACTGCGCTCGTCCAGTTCATGCGACGTCTGACTGGTGTCGCCGACCTCGACTATAATCTCCGCGTCGCGAATTCCGAGCTTGCCCACGCCGAACGCAATCGCGCGATGGCACACTTCATGGCAAGCTTTGGCAACCTGCACATGCCGCCTGAGGCGGTTATCGACGCCTATTGCCGCCAGTGCGCGATCGAAATGAACTGCATCGAGCTGGCGACCGCGGCCCTCTTTCTCGCCAATGCGGGCGTTGCCCCCGTTTCCGGCGAACGCATTCTCGACGCCAGTTCAACCAAACGCCTATCCGCCCTCATGCTGACGTGCGGCACATACGACGCGGCCGGCGACTTCGTGTATCGTGTCGGCCTGCCCGCGAAAAGCGGCGTAGGCGGCGGCATCGTCGCCGTGCTACCGGGCGAGATGGCCGTGTGCGTCTGGTCTCCCGGACTCGACGCAAACGGTAACTCCGTCGCCGGCGTTCAAGCGCTCGAACAGTTGACCACGCTTACCGGCCAGTCGATTTTTTGACGCCTGCATCGCGCATCATCGTCGGTTTATTTTCCCGAGCGCTGGCACGCTGGCGCCGGAATGGTTGACGACCTATTCGGGGCGGTCGATTTTTTGAAGCGCCGAGGTCGAGCGCGGCTCATCCGGCGCAATGGCGGCAGGTCAAATACCAACGGCAGAGCCGATGGCTTGCGATGAGCGCATCAAAGGCGCCCATAAAACCGTGGGCCCCCGGCGGCTTTTTCAAAGGATTCGACTCGATGCAAGCCACCACCGGACGACGGAGCGCAGCCGTGCGGGCCATCCCTCCAACACGATTGATGTGGTACTTCCAAACGCTAGCGACGACGGCGCGTCCCTATCGTGCCATGTCGAGGACAAATCCCTCCCTGACACATCAATCCTTCGCATCAAAGGTGAACGGTGGAACGCCTATACGGCCATTTCCGGAATCGGATCGAAAATGGTCGCGGTATTCGGTTCAGCGCTCGCCGAAGTAAGCGTCGATGAGTACGCGGTCAAGCAGGTTTTCGACGACAAGCCCGGCTTGGGATGGATGCTCTACCTGCCGAAGATTCTTACACCGCAGCAGACTCCGGAAGCGCGCGTCCTGATCCCCGTACCCGAAAAAGGCAAGCAGACCGGCACGATCATCGTCAGCGTGACGGATGCCCCTTTCTCGGTCGACAATCCCGAGCACGTGGCAATCGCGAACCGCATCGAGAGCCGGCTCGTCGACCAAGACCTGCTCCCCGCCTACGTCGATATCTGAACCATGCCGGCCGCACTCGTCAAAACAACCCGGCCGGCCCCGCTGAATCGTCCCGACTGAAAATGATCAGTCCGCGACGCTCGACGCCCTTTCCATCGCCTATCGCGTACCGAATCGGCACACTCTCTATGTGGAAACCCGAACGATCTCCCCGGCGATCGCGCCCACGCGACTTCGTCGGCTCGCGTCACCCGATCCGAACCGTTCCATCCGAACCGGGCACACGCAGCCGAGCCTACTTCGCGATATAGATCCCGGACGTCGGGCACGTGCCCTGCGTGCCCGCGTCGGTCACGAGCGACGCCGCGCTCGGGAACTGTGACGTCGCATCCGTCTTCACCGAGATCCACGCCTCGGTGAAATAGCTGACGTAGTTGACCTTCACGCACTTGAGCGACACCGCGCCGCGCGTGTTGCTGCCGAACGCGCCTTCGAACGCGTTCAGCAGTTGCGTCCGCGTCACGGTGCTGCCCGCGTTCGACTGGAGGAACGTGTTGAACGACGTCGTCGACAGGCGGCTCACCATCCCCGTCGCGTTGTTCCAGTACACATCGGCCGACGGCGCCTGCGCGCAGGTGCCGTGCTTGTACCACTCGTGCTTGTCGAGGCACGACGCGACGCCCGGCATGTACGTCGAGAGCGTCGCGAGCGTCGACAAGCCGACCGGGTACGCATCCATGCTGCACCACTGATGATTGTTGTCGAGGTCGATCTCGTTTTGCGGCACGCCGCAATAGAACGGCTGGTTGCCGTCGTAATTGTTCGGCCACAGACCATGCAGCGACAGGTTCGTCGACGCGTACGAGCCCGACAGCGTGCTGCATTCGGCCGCGCTGTGCGTCGCGCAGAAGCCCGGCTCCCACGACGTCGCGAGCAGCAGATAATCGTATGCGTTGGCGGTGTTGCAAGCCGACGCGACAGCAAACGCGCACGCGGCGCGCGCAAAGGTACGAAGCATACCGGCCCCCCTCAGTATGAACGCGGCGGCCTCGGGAGAGACGCCGCGATGTTGGTGAACTGTCGGGTGCCTATTGTGCTTTCGTCAATATTGCAGCGGTGTGACTTCGCGAACGCGCGACGCTGCCCGCCGCGCGACGCCGCCGCACGACGGCCGAGCCGCTTCCCGCATCAGGCCGGCTGCGCGTCGCGCTGCCGCTCCAGCTCGCGCACGAGCGGCAACACGCGCTTGCCGAAATACTCGACGTCCTCCAGATAGTGCAGGAATCCGCCGAGCACGAGATCGACGCCGATCGCCTTCAGCGCGACGATGCGCTCGGCGATCTGCTCGGGCGTGCCGATCAGGTTGGTCCTGAAGCCGTCGTTGTACTGAACGAGATCGGCGAACTTCGAATCGGCCCACATCCCCTGCCCTTCGGGCGCGGCCTTGCCCGCCTGCTTGACCGCGTGGCCGAATGCGTTGACGGCGTCGACGTCCGCGTGGCGCACGATCTCGTCGAGCACGTCGCGCGCCTCGCGCTCGGTATCCCGCGCGATGATGAACGCGTTGACGCCGAACTTCACCTGCCGCCCCTGCGCGGCCGCCGCCGCGCGGATCTCGTC